>CAZGSW010000089.1:0-16741 GCA_964528635.1 uncultured Rhodoplanes sp.
AGCACCTTGTCGACCGAGCGGGCGTAGCATTCGACCGGTGTCTTTTTCTCAAGGTACCACATGCACATGTCGAGCGCGTGCGTGCCGGAGATCACCATCGGCGAGATGGTGGCGGGATCGTCGGTGCGCTTGTAGTTGTCGATCGCGACCAGCCGGTTCATGAACGCCCGCGACGTGACCAGCGTCACGTCGCCGAGTGAGCCGGTCCGCACCTTCTCCTTGCCGGACAGCCACTTGCGCCGGAACCGCTGGGTATAGCCGACCACGGCGTCGACCTTGGCGTCCTTGATGGCCTTGAGAACGCGCGCGGACTCGCCAAGATCGGTGGCCAGCGGCTTCTCGATCAGCAGCGGAATACCGCGCTCGACCGCGACCATGATCGGATCGACATGCAGGTGTTCGTCGGTGGCGATGATCGCGCAGGTCACCTCCGGCCGCTTGAGCAATTCGACGTGGCTGTTGGTGACGAAGTCGGCGTCGATCCTGGGCGCGACCTCGCCGGCGCGGTTCGGGTTTTTCTCGGCCAGCCCAATCCACTTCACTGCGGGATGGCGGTTCGCCACCTCGCCGCGGAACAGTCCGACCCGGCCACCGCCGATGATGGCAAGCCCGATGTCCTTCGCCTGGTTTCTCATCTTTCCTCCTGGTCGCGGTACCACCATTCGGGCGTCAGACTCGGTGCACACCCTCCCCTGGAGGGGGAGGGTCGCGAGCGTAGCGAGCGGGGTGGGGTGAAACGTCCCGGCGCACAGTTCACCCCACCCCGATGCCTCGCTGGTGCTCGGCATCGACCCTCCCCCTCCAGGGGAGGGTGACGGAGTTCTCGGCGCCGTCTTGAGACTACGTTGGCGATCACGACTTCCCCACCACGTTATCCCCGGTCCTGAACTTCGCCTTGAAGTCCGCCACAGCAGCGATGGTCTCATTGGTGAGCGGCAGGTCGACCGGCTCGTTGCGATCGGCCGACAGGTCTGCCGCGGTGTACGCCTCCATCACCGCGCGCGCGCTTTCGGGCGACACCATCGGTGCGGTGTTGCGGATGCACGCTTCGAGAAAATGCAGCGTCTCCGGCCCCATCTGGCCCGCGAACACGTCGTTGACCTGTTCGCCCGGCATGGTCGACATCGGAAACTGCTGGCCGCCTGACACTGTGTTGAGCCAGTGGTCGCGGGCGGTGTCGTCGAGGATCAGGGCGCCCTCGGTTCCGGTGATCTCCATCCAGGTCGAGCAGTAGTTCGGGTAGCTCGGCGGCAGGTTCCAGCCGCCGCCGATCATCACCACGACGCCGTTGTCCATGGTGACGGTCGTGAACATGATGTCGTGGCTGCCGTTGACCGGCTGCATGACGCCGAACGCGCCCTGCGAATAGACCCGCACGGGCTTGGCCGGCTCGAGCAGCCAGAACACGAAATCGAGGTCGTGGGTGGATTCCATCACCACCGGCGAGAGCCGCACCCGCTTGCCGATCTTGGTGCCGAGCGTGCGGGTGATGTGGCGGCTGACCAGCACCGAGACCACCTTGCCCAGCGTGCCGTCCTCGATCTTCTTCCTGGCGAATGCGACCTTCGGATTGAACCGCTGCGAGTAGCCGATGGTGAATTTCAGGTTGTTCCGCTTCGCCAGCGTGATCAGCTCGTCGGCCTCCCACAGTTCCAGCGCGATCGGCTTCTCCAGCAGCACGTTCTTCCCGGCGCGCAGGCAGTCGCGGGCGATCGGGTAGTGGTTGGATTCGGGCGTGGTCGAGATGTAGACCACCGAGATGTTGTCGTTGCGGACGATGTCCTGATAGTCGGGCGTTGCGGTCGCGGGCCTGGTCAGCGCCTTCACCTCGGCAAGCCGTTCGGGCCGGATTTCGCAGATGTGCAGCTTGTCGCAGAGCGCCGAGCGCGACAGCGTTTCGGCGCGGATGCCGCCGCACCAGCCGGTGCCGATTACGGCCGCTTCAACGGTTTTCACTTGGGGTTCCTCGGAATTCTTGCTTGTGGTGTGGGCGCGGGCCCGCAAGAAACCACGGCGGGCAGGGGTGCGCAAAGACTTTATCGGTTGTCGTCCCGGCCAAGCGAAGCGCGAGCCGGGACCCATAACCACAATTCCATCGATAGTGCCGCGGGTATGGGTCCCCGCCTTCGCGGGGACGACAGTCACCGGGCGCCGAACACCTTCGCTGCGAACTGCGGGTAGACCTCGGCCAGCTCCGGGGCCACCACCTCGCGAAGCACCCGCAGCGTCTCGGCCGTCGGCGCCGGCGTCGACGGCACGTCGGGAGGACGGTCGAAGGCGAAGCCGGTGTTGACGATCACCTCGGCCAGCGTGTGTCCGGGATGCACGCTCTGCAGCGTGAAGCGCCGCCGCTTTGCGTCGAATGAGAACAGGCAGCGGTTGGTGATCAGCGCGACCGGGCCGCCGGTGCGATGGACGTTTTCCGCGCTGCCGCCCGGCGCGCTGATGAAGGACACCTTCGGCACCAGCGTGCGCTTGGAGTGCTCGGTGCGGAACAGGATCACCTTCGGCACCACGTAGTAGAGATAGGCGGAGCCGAACGAGCCGGGGAAGCGGACGGTCGGCTTGTCGTAGTCGCCGACGCTGACCAGGTTGACGTTGCCCTCGCCGTCGATCTCGCCGCCGGACAGGAAGAATACGTCGATCCGGCCCTGTCCGGCGCAGTCGAACAGCTCGCGGCCGCCGTCGGTCCAGAACGTGTGCTTCGGGCTGCCGAGCAACGACACGTACGGTCGCCCGTTGCCGCGGGCGCGCGCCAGCAGCGATGCCGCTGCCGGGATCGGCGAGGCGTTGCCGACCGCGGCGTGCCGCGCGTCGCCGATCAGGTCGGCGACCACGGAGATGAGCAGCTCCTCGGGGCGGAAGTCCTGAGGGTTTGGTGAAGCGGTTGCCACGAGTCACCCTCCCCTGGAGGGGGAGGGTCGACGCCGAGCGTGAGCGAGGCGGCGGGGTGGGGTGACATTCTCGAAAAAAGGTCCACCCCACCCCGTCTCGCGTCTCACTTCGTTCGACGCTCGCCGACCCTCCCCCTCCAGGGGAGGGTGGACGGTGCGCGTGGCGAGAGGGTTAGGCCGCAACGTGTTCATAAACATACCGCTGCAGATAGTCCGCGAACCCGTCCTCGGTCGCCGCGAGCTTCGCGTACTCGGCAAGATGCGCGGCGTCCCAGGCGTAGTGCTCGGGCAACGGCAGCGGCCAGCCGCCGCGCCCGGTCACAGCGACGGCCTCGACGTAGAAGCCGGGCAGGGTGCCGGCGGCCAGTGTGCGGTCGTCCAGCAGGTTGCCGTCGTGCAACTTCTCGACCGTCACCACGGTCTTCTTCGAGGCATGTGCCATGGTCACCAGCTCGCGCTGGCGGCCGATCCAGACGTTGCCGTGCCGGTCCGCCATCGGTGCATGGAACAGCGAGACATCCGGCGCGATCGCCGGCAACAGCACGATCGGATCGTCGCTGTCGAACGGGTTGTCGATGGTCTTCCAGTCCGGCCGGTGTGCCAGCACGTCCGATCCGATCAGCCCGCGCAGCGGCATGAACGGCACGCCCTTCTCCGCCGCCTGGAAGCCGGCGTGCAGCGCGGGGCAGGTGGCGTCCTTCATGACGACGCTGCGGTTGAGGATCGCCGCGGTGAAGCGCGGCGCCAGCCCGAACTCGCCGAGGCTCACCGCCGAGGTCTCGATGCTCTCGACGCAGCCGGCGCCGATCAGCAGGTCGGCCTGCAGGCTGGAGGTGGGCAGCGCGACCAGATTGAGCCGTTTGACGCCGCGCCGGATCAGCGCGCGGGTCGCCTCCATGGCGACGCCGGTGCTCTCGCGCGGAATTGCCAGCACGCAGCCGTCGGTGATGGAGGCAAGCGCTTCGTCCAGGGTGCGGGCGATCTGCGGCATTTGGAAAGTGTATGGCAGACGCGAACGAAAAGGAATCGATCTTGCCGCATATCCGGACTTCACCCTCCCCTGGAGGGGGAGGGTCGGCGAGCGACGAAGTCGCGAGTCGGGGTGGGGTGATTTCTTTTTGCATCGTCACCCCACCCCGACTGCCTCGCTGCGCTCGGCAGTCGACCCTCCCCCTCCAGGGGAGGGTGGATGGAGTGCGTCGCCCCATATTGCCCACGCTTGAAACGGGGCAGGAATTGGAGAACAACGGCCCGATGCAGACGCTGAAGGACAAGCTCGCGGCGAAGCGCTTTGTCGTCACCGCGGAAATCACCCCTCCCGCCTCGTTCGACCCCGCCGACCTGATGGCCAAGGCCCTGCCGCTGAAGAGGCTGGCCGATGCGGTGAACGTCACCGACGGCGCCGGCGCCCGCGCGCACCTCGGCGCGGTGACGGCGGCCGGGCTGCTGCTCCAGCAGGGCATCGAGCCGATCCTGCAGTTCACCTGCCGCGACAGGAACCGGATCGCCCTGCAAAGCGACCTGATGGCCGCGGCGGCGCTCGGCATCGAGAACATGCTGATGCTGCGGGGCGACGATCCGAAACAGGGCGATCAGCCTGACGCAAAGCCGGTGTTCGATCTCGATACGGTGAGTCTGACACAACTGGCCGTGCACATGCGCGACAAGGGTGAGTTGCCGCACGGCCGGAAACTGGGCGGCAAGGCCGCGTTCTTCATCGGTGCGGCCGACATGCCGATCGACCCGCCGTCAGGGTGGGAGCCGAAAGGCCTCAAGGCCAAGATCGCGGCGGGCTGCGAGTTTGCGCAGACCCAGTTCTGCATGGACGTTTCGGTGCTGCGCCGTTACATGGCGCGGCTCGCGGAACACGGCGTGATGCTGCCCATGCTGATCGGCATCTCGCCGCTGCGCTCGGCCAAGTCGGCGCGCTGGATGCGGGAGAAGCTCTACGGCACCATCATCCCGGATGCGATCGTCGAGCGGCTGGACAAGGCCGCCGATCCTGCCGCCGAGGGGCGGCGCATCTGCGCCGACCTGATGCGTGAGATGGCGGAGATTCCGGGCGTGGCTGGCGTCCACATCATGGCGCCGGGCAACGAAGCTGCCGTGGCTGACGTGATCCGCGTAGCAAGGGGATAGGGGCGGCGGCTACGCCGCGTGCCCGATCCCGTGCACTTGCGTCGAGACGCTGCCGGCATCCGCGGCGGGCGCCGCCTCCGGCGGCCGCAGCGCGGCAAGCTGCCGTTCCAGATTGGTCACCGTCTGGCGGAGATTGTCACGCCGTTGCTTCGCCGCCATCGCCAGTGTGGAGTAGGCGACGTTGGCGGGATCGCTGATGCGGGTGCGCTGCTCCTCGGCGAGAATGTCAGCGTCGAGATTGCGGATGGAACCCTTCATCTCGGCGATCAGCGCGCTGATCTGCATGACCTGGCGCCTGCGCGTTCCGCCGTCGTGGTCGATTGCCGTTGCCGTGAACCCTGTCGAATCCATTGCGTCCTCCTGCGAGGTGTTGCATGGCTCTGGTTCTTGATTTTCGATCGCGTCGCTCGGAAAAAGCCGAGAGACGCAAATCCTTTCGCCTGAAAAAAGTCTGACGGCACGTGCGTTTTCGCGCAAGTTGATGATGAAGTTTACCTAAACGGATATGGCTAAATTAACGATGCCGCTCAGCGCTGCGGCGACGGCGGCACGCCGCCGGACTGACGTTCGAGTTCAGTCAGAAAGCCCTCGATGACGCGATCGAATTCGCCGGCGCCGCACCGGGCTTCACCGATCATGTCGTCCGGGTCGCGCCAGATCAGCCGTGCCGCGACGCGATCCTCGATCAGGAATCCGAGCCAGCCGTCGAACGCGTCGAAGCCGCGCGGCAGAGCTTCGAAGCGGACGTAGCGCTCCGACAATTCGTCGATCTCGCGATCGGAAAGATCGTCTGCATTGTCATAAAGAGCACGATGGATCGTTTCGAACGCCTGTGCGGCAGGCATTGCCATCAGCGAGGGGTCGCGACGCTTCCCGGCATTGCGCAGGATGTGCGGGAACTCCACCCGGGCCACGGTCATTGCGCACTGCTCGTCATGCCAGCCGATGCGCTGGCCTGCGGCCCACAGGCAAATCGTTCCGAACAGCCATCGCCGGTTCTCGGGGGTGGGCGGCCATAGGTCGAACTCGACCGCGATCCGCTCCGGCCGCCCGATGACGGTGCCCACGGAGCCCTAATCCTCGCCTGAGGCGAAGCCCAGCGCGCGGCAGGCGTCGAGCAGCGCCCTGACCTGCTTTTCGCTGACGCCACGGGTGATGAACACAAGGCGGCTGGCGTGGTCCTTGTCCGGCCATTGGGCAAGTTCGACCGGCGGATGGATCAGGTGCTGCACCGCCTGGAACACCACGGGGCCCTTGCTGCCGTTGAGGTTCAGCAGCCCCTTGATGCGCAGCAGATCCGGGCCGCGCAGCGACACCAGCGTATCGAGCGCACGCTGGAACACTGGCCAGTCGAGCGGCTTCTTCTCGCGGATCACGAAGCTCTCGATCCCGTCGGAGTGCGACGCCTCGGCGACGAAGCCGGAGCGGCGCGAAGCGGTCGCGTCCTGCCCGGAATCGATCAGGTGGCGCGGATCGATCTCGCCGTCGACGATCGTGTCGATGTCGGCGCGCGGGTTGAGCGCCTTCAGCCGCGCGGCGAGCGTCCTGCGGGTGCCGGCGTCGGCAAGGTCGATTTTTGTAATGACCAGACGGTCCGCGAGGATCGCCTGCTTGCGCGCCTCCGGGGCTTTCCGCAGATTGCGCGCGCCGGTCACCGCATCGACCAGCGTGAGCACCACCTCGATGGCGAATTCGCCGCCGAGCGCGCGATCGGTCGAGAAGGTCTGCAGGATCGGACTGATATCGGCGAGTCCGCTGGTTTCGATCAGCACGCGGTCGAAGTGCGGGACCTTGCCGCGGTCGCGATCGGCGACCAGCCGCCGCAGCGCGATCTGCAGGTCTGAGCGGGTGTTGCAGCAGAGGCAGCCGTTGCCGAGCAGCGTGATCTCGTCGGTCGACGGGCGCAGCAATGCGTCGTCGATGCCGACCGAGCCGAACTCGTTGACGATCAGCGCGGTGCCGCGGCCTTCCGGCGATTGCAGGAACTTGCGCACCAGCGTGGTCTTGCCGGCGCCGAGGAAGCCGGTGACCACGGTGACCGGCAGCCGCGACCCGCGCTCGCGCTTCTGCCGCCTGCCGAACCGGCTGGCAGACTGCGAGGGGAAAAGGTCGAGAACGGTGTCGATCATGGGTGCAGGTCTGGCCGCTTGCTCCGTCACCCTACCCTCCAGGGGAGGGTCGGCGAGCGACGAAGTCGCGAGCCGGGGTGGGGTGACCTTTCGATTGGCGCAGGTGCTTCAATGGAGCCGGTTCCGCATCCCGCGAACCATAGAGGGCTGCGTAGATCGTCTCCAGCACGCCATCCAGATTGTGGACGACATCGTTGTTCCAGAATCGCAGCACGCGATAGCCTGCCGATTCGAGCCATAGCGTGCGAGCTTGGTCGTAGGCCTTCGCTGGCTCGTCACCATGTTGCGAACCATCCAGTTCGATCACGAGCCTTGAGGCCATGCAGGCGAAGTCGGCGACATACCGGCCGATCGGAACCTGCCGGCGAAAATGTGTGCCCTTCGTTTCAAGCTTGCGAAGCTCGCGCCAGAGCTTCGTCTCGGCGCCCGTTTGGTTCGCGCGCAATCGGCGCGCGGCGGCGCGCCGGAACTTCAACATCGAGTTCGGGGGACTCGGCACGATCACCCCACCCCGGTTCGCATCTTCGCTTCGCTCGATGCTCGCCGACCCTCCCTCTCCAGGGGAGGGTCGACGGAGCGTGTCGCTCAGATGGTGCCCTTCATCACAATCAGAAATCCATCTCCAGGCAGTACAGCCCGCCGATGTGGCGGTCGACCGTGTAGACGATCTGCCGCTCGTCGACGAACACGTCGTTGAGCTGGATCGTGCCGGTCGGCGCGCCGGCCGGCGCCGGCGGCACGAACACGCCGATCTGCTCGGGCTGGTACGGATTGGAGATGTCGTAGGCGCGAAGCCCGCCGTTGAAGAAAGTGCCGAGCACGATCTGGTCGTTCTGCCAGCAGGTCGGCAGCGGCACGTTCTCGTGGATGTTGTGGGCGCCGAACCGTCCGCGCGCCGCGTAGGCCTTGTGGTCCGGCAGCGGGCAGGTGGCGATCGGCACCAGGTTCGACTCGTCGCGCGCGTCGAGGATCCAGACCAGCTTCGGCCAGTCCTTGGCGTTGTTCTCGGTCGACTCGTCGGTCACCAGCATCAGGCCGCGGTCGAACAGCGGAACGACCGTGTGCATGAAGCCTGTGTAGGGCGGCGAGTTGGTCCACGACGAGATGCGCTTGGGGTTCGACTTGTCCGAGATGTCGAGCACGTGCATGCCGCCGTCGATGTAGGCGAGGTAGCAGCGGTCCGGACGCTGCGGATAGACGTTGCAGTTGTGGGCGCGATAGCCCTTGTCGAGCGGATGGCGCGGCGGCGGCGGCGCGTTGTCGCCCTGCTTGGTGCCGGGCATGTGCCAGCGGCCGACTTCGGTCGGCTTCGACGGGTTGCGCACGTCGATGATGCGGTAGAACTGGTCGTCGGCGGGGTGGCTCGGCACGAAGTCCGGCGAGCTCGACGCCATGTGGACGTACTCGCCGTCGCAGAACCAGAGCTGGTGCACGCCGCGCGAATGTTCGCCCGAGCAGTCGTAGAACGAGATGGAGCGCGGCTTTTCCGGATCGGAGATGTCGAACAGCTCCATGCCGGCCGGCTGCTGGCCCTTCTTCTGGGTCTGGTAGGCCACCGCCATCATGTTCCCGCAGGTCTCCAGCGAGTTGGAGCGCATGTGGCTGACCGGCAGATCGGTCTGGCAGATCACCTTCGGCTTGCGCGGGTCGGAGACGTCCACCGCGGTGAAGTTCTTCGGCGCGCTCTCGTGCGCGAGCCAGATGATGCGGCGGCCATCCGGGGCGATCTGCACCGACATGCCTTCGCCCATGCCGCCGAACCCGTCGAGCATGTGATGCGACAGCAGCTTGAAATTCCAGGACACGACGCCGTCGGTGCCGCCGTTCGGGCCGCGCTTCACCGCCGGCTTGTTGATCCTGGCCGGCTTTTTCGATTTCGAAGGAGCCCGCTTCGCGGCCTTCTTGCCGGGTCTGGCAACGACTTTCCTGGAAGCCTTTTTCTTTGACGCCTTCGTCGCCGCCTTTTTGACGGCAGCCTTCTTCTTGGAGCGTTTCATACCAATCTCCCTGTGCAAGAGGTTCGACCGCGGGTGAGCACGTTTAGCGTGTTTTGCCGGGTGAGGGGAGGCCCAAAGAAGAGGGCCGGCGAGATGCCGGCCCTGCGTTGACATTTTTGCAGACGGTCAGGCGCCGGCCTTGGCCTTCGTCATGAATTCCGTGCGCAGCGCCTTCTTCCAGTCCGGGATCGCCTTGATCTTCTTCTCGTTGAGCAGCGACTGCGCATGCTTCTGCATGTACGAGGTCAGGTCCGGGAAGCCGGGGTCGACCTCAACCGCGGCGAGAGCCTTCTTGAAGGTGTCGGGGCTCATCTTGTAGCCCTTCGACGTGTAGAACGAATAGATCACGTCCGCGACCTTGTCGGGCTGCTTCTTGAAGTCGTCGGCCACCTGATTCCAGGCCTTCAGATAGGTGACGACCGCCTCCGGGTTCTTGTCCACGAACTCCGGCGTCGCCGCCATGAACACCGGCAGCGGATCGACCTCCATGAAGTTGACCAGTGTGGTGCCGATGCCGTCCGCTTCGGCAATGGCGTTGTAGGGCTCGACGCAGACCATGGCGTCGACCGTCTTGGCCGCCATGGCGGCGACCATGTCGTTCACGTTCATCCGCACCTCCTGGTAGTCGCCCTTCTTGAGCCCGTGCTTGGGGGCGAGCTGGTCGACGAAGATGTTGCCGGTGGAGGAGCCGGTCTGGTTGGCGACCTTGAGGCCGCGGAGCTGCTTGATGTCCTTGAGACCCAGATCCTTCCGGGCCATGACGCGGATGGTCTTGCCGACCTGCTCGATCACCGCCACGGCGACGAGGCCGCCGCGATCGTGCCCGATGATGAAGGAGGGGCCGGCGTAGGTGCCGAGATCGACCTGCTTGGCCACCATCTGCTGCATGGTGAGGTTGCCGGACGGCACCGCGAAGTCCTGAACCTTGAGGCCGCCCTTCTCGAGCAGGCCGGACTTCATCAGGTAGTAGGTGGGCATGCCCCACATGTTGGTCTGGTAGCCCTGGCGGACGGTCGCGCCCTGCGCGAATGCCGGCACGTGGGGGGCAAGGCTGGCTGTGAGCACCGCCCCGGTGGCCGCGAGATAGTGGCGCCGGGTCAGTCCGTCTTTCCACTTGGTCATTGCCGTCTCCTCCGTATGGTTGAGCGTCTTCAAGTCCTCCGAGCCATCTGCGTCCCGGCGTCCGCGCCGGCTCGCATCCGTTCATTCCGCAGCCTGCCCGCGCACGGTCAGGCGTGCGCCTCCTGTCCGAGCTGCCGCAGCAGCAGCTTCTGATAGTCGAGGAATTCCACGCTGAGCGGGTCGCGCGGCCGCTGCAGCGTGATTGCCACCTCGGTCTTCACGGTGCCCGGATGCGGCGTCATCACCACGACGCGGTCGGCGAGATAGACCGCCTCGGCGACATTGTGGGTGACGTAGATCACGGTCTTGCGCGTCTCGCGCCAGACCTCGGCGAGCAGCCGCTGCATGTCGTCGCGGGTCAGCGCATCGAGCGCCGCGAACGGTTCGTCCATGAGAAGGACCGCGGGATTGTAGGCAAGGGCGCGTGCGATCGCGACGCGCTGCTGCATGCCGCCCGACAGGTGATGCGGATAGGAGTTCACGAATTTCTCCAGCTTCACGAGCTGGAGCTGCTGGAACGCGATGCGCTCGCGCTCCTCCTTGCCGATGCCTTTCATCTCGAGCCCGAATGCGACGTTGCCAAGCGCGGTGCGCCACGGAAACAACTGCGCGAAGTCCTGGAACACCACGCCGCGGTCCATGCCGGAGCCGGATACGGCCCGGCCGGCGATCCGGATCTCGCCGGAGGAGGGCGGCAGGAAACCGGCGATGATGTTGAGGAGCGTGGACTTGCCGCAGCCGGACGGCCCGACGATGCAGAGAAATTCGGATTGCTCGATGTCGAAATTGGCGCCCGCTACACCGGCGACGCGACCGGCGGGCGTATCGTAGACCAGCGAAACATCGCGGATTTCGATGTGGGGCATTCCCGATCCCCGGGCGCGGGAGCCGTCGCCGGCTCCGCCCTCGTGTTTCCTACCCTGTGTGCGCCTTGATTTGTTTTTCCGGCGCTGCCCGAGCGTAGCAATGTTTTGGGGCCGGGCGCCAGCGTCTGCTTCGCTTGGTCGCGGCGTCAGACCGGCCTTGCCTCGTAGATCACGAAGGATTCAAGCACGAGGTTGCGTTGGCTGGCCAATTCCGGGTGCAGCCCGGCTGCGGCCATCAGCGATCTCATCAATTCGATGTCGGTGTCCGACGAGATCAGAAGATACAGCCGTCCGCCGGGCGCGAGCCGGTCCCGGACCTGTTCGAACATCCGCACGATGTCGCGGTAGCCGGGGCCGGCATGCCAGGCGCGGTCCGCCAGGTCGCGAGGTTCGCCCGGGATGAACGGCGGATTGGACAGGATCACGTCGAATGTCGGGCCCGGCGCCAGGGCGGCCAGCAGGTTGGAGCACAATCCGGTCACACGGTCGCCGAGGCCGTTGGCCTCGGCATTGCACCGCGCCGCGTTTGCCGCATTCGGATTGATATCGACCGCCACCACATGCCGGGCGCCGGCGCGGGCTGCTGCCAGCGCGATGATTCCGCTGCCCGTACCGAGGTCGGCGACCCGCAGGCCCTTGAGGTCGAGGCCGTCCACGAAACCGGCGAAATACTTGCTGGTGATGAAGAACCGCGGATGGAACACCGTCGGCGGCACCGTGAGCCGGAATCCGGCCGCCCGGGTGGTCGCGGTCCAGGATCGCTTCAGCACCAGATGATAGGAAATGGAATGCACCAGCGACCGGAACAGCCGCCGTGGCAGGCTGTAGGGACTGTCGGCCTTTTTCTTCGGAGCGGTTTCCGGAAGCGCCAGCGCGGCATCTTGAACTTCGCGTTGGGTCATTGGGCTCCCGGGGTCAAAGGTGGCGCATTATGCTTATTTTCGGACCCAGACCCAGCCGGATTCGATGGGCTCCGCCGGAATTTGAGTTTAGAATCGCGTCAAACGAGCCCGGCCGGCCGGGCGGAGGAAGCCCCCAGAGGAAGCACCCATGAACCACCATGCGGCTGCCGACAAGGTCACCAGCCAGATGACGCTGTCAGAACGTGCCGATCATCTGGAAGAGCAGATGATGCATGACCTCGACCGCATCGTCACCAAATCGGTGTTCAGCCATCTGACCGACGGCCGCGTCGAAATGGAAGGCAGCGACGCGCTGTTCAAGCGATATCCCGGCAAAACCATGAACATGGGTCCGGACCCGCGGTTGCCGCCGATGCCGGAGAAGCCAACGCTGCTCGACTATTTCAGGAACCGCTTCGCCTCGACCAATCATCTGGTGCAGAGCGCGGCGCTGGCGCTCAAGGCCGGTCACAGCGAGAAGGTCGTGCTGGCGTGTCTGCTGCACGACATTGCGGTGGTGAGCTTCATCCGCTGCGACCATGGCTACTGGGGCGCGCAGATGATCGCGCCCTACGTCGACGAGGAGGTCAGCGAGGCGATCCGCATGCACCAGGCGCTGCGTTTCTTCCCCGACGAGTCGGTGGGCTACGGCTATCCCGACATGTACCGGAAGTTCTTCGGCGACGACTACCGGCCGGAGCCCTACATCGTCGAGGAATACAAGCGCGCGCGCGACAGCAAATACTACATGTCGGCGCGGCTGATCTGCGTGAACGACGTTTACGCCTTCGACCCCAATGCCAGGGTCGATCTCGACGCCTTCGAGGACATCATCGGCCGAAACTTCAGGCAGCCGAAAGAGGGGCTTGGTCTCGACCACAGCCCGTCGGCCCATATGTGGCGAACCATTCTCTGGCCGACCCGCTTCCTGTAGGCGTTATTTGACGCCGGATCTTTTGGTCCACCCTCCCCTGGAGGGGGAGGGTGGACTGACGAGCGAAGCGAAGTCAGTCGGGGTGGGGTGACACTTCGCTTCGTGAGAACATCACCCCACCCCGGCTCGCGACTTTGTCGCTCGCCGACCCTCCCCCTCCAGGGGAGGGTGTGGAACGAGCGTGTGGCCCAACCCGGGCCGTATCGTGTTACAGGTCCCGCCATGTCCATTCTTGCCAAGCTCGACCGCAGCAATATCGTCGACATCGATCCGGGAAGTGCGGAGTTCAAGGCCAGTGCCCACCGGCACATGGCGGAGTGGGCCTCGCGTCCGCCGTTCTACGTCCTGGGTTCCGGCCACCCGCAGGTGATCGTCGGCCGCTACGCCGACGTCCACAAGGTCTTCTCCGATACCGAAACCTTCGTGTCGGAGATGCCGCGCGGGCCGGGCTGGGAGCAGTTCAACAAGATCATGGATGCGCAGTTCATCACCCAGATGGACGGCAACCAGCATGCCCGGGTGCGGCGGCTGCTGATGCCGGCATTCTCGTCGCGGCGGATCGCACAGCTCCAGACGGCCATTACGGAAATCGTCGACGGAATGCTGGACCGGATCGAGTCCAGCGGCCCGGAGTTCGACGCCATGCAGGACTTCGGCGCCCATCTCGTCGTCGAGGCGCTGCTCAGGGCGATGACCGGCATGGACGAGCGGAGGAAGGCGGTCTTTGTCGCGTTCCATGACCTCATTCCCGGCACCACATACGTCAAGCCGGGCGAGACCTGGGCACCGGAGCTTCGCGAAGCGTTCGACCGCACCATGGAGGAAATCAAGGTTCTGATCGAGGAGCGGCGTGCCCAGCCGCGCGAGGATTTCATCAGCGACCTGGTGAATGCCCGCGATGCGGGCGACAGGCTGAACGAGCGGGAGCTGTTCGACCAGATATTCGGCATCTGCGGCGCGTCGCTGTCGGCCACCAGCCGCGCCGCCGGTGGCGCGCTCTACCTGCTTTATACGCATGACGATCAGCGCAACGAGTTGATCCGGGACCCGTCGCTTGTTCCGGACGCCATCGAGGAGTGTCTGCGGCTCGGCAGCAACGGCTATTTCACCTTCCCGCGGCTGTGCACGCGCGACACCGAGGTCGGCGGCACCCGGATCTTCGAAGGCATGGTGGTGCGGCCGTCGCCGCTTGCGCCGAACTACGACCCCGACGTGTTTCCCGATCCGCTGCGCTTCGACATTCACCGCAAGCCGAAGCGCATCCTGTCGTTCGGCGCCGGTCCCCATCACTGCATCGGCAACATCCTGGGTCGCACCGCGATCACCACCGCGATCACGCGGTTGCTGACGCGGTTTCCGAAGGCGTATATCCGCGAGCCGGACTTCACGCCGGTGTACGGCGGTGCGGTCGGCGAACTCCGGCTGCAAAGCCTGCCGATGCGGATTTCGTAGGCAGCGTATCGCCCGCATGCTCTGCGACGCCCACGTTCACATTGTCGGTCCGGCGGACCGCTATCCGCAGGTCCCGGAGCGGACCTACCTCGCGGGGCCCGCGCCGCTCGCCGGGCTGAAGCGGCGGGCTGCGCCGCACGGCATCACGCGGTTCGTGATCGTGCAGCCGAGCTTCTACGGGTTCGACAATTCCGCGACGCTCGATGCGCTGGACGCATTGCAGGGCGACGGCCGCGGCGTGGCCGTGATCGATCCGCGCAGCACCGCGCAGCCGGTGCTCGACGACATGCATCGCCGCGGCGTGCGCGGTCTCCGCATCAACCTCTACAGTCCGCTCGCAGCCACGCGCCGCATGGAGGACGACTTCGCCGATACCGCGGCGGTGGCGAAGCGGATGGGCTGGCATATCCAGGTGATCGCGCCGCTGCCGGTGCTGCTCAGGAGCGAGACCCTGCTGGCGAAGTCGCCGGTTCCGGTCGTGATCGATCATTACGGATTGTACGGCACGGCGCGGCCTGACAGCGGCGAAGGCCGGCGGCTGCTCGCGCTGGTGAGAAACCAGCACGTCTGGGTGAAGCTGTCGGCGCCGTACCGGCTTGCCGACGGACCCATGAGCACGCGGCCGGACCGGGAATGGATCATGGAACTTTATGCCGCTGCGCCGCCGCGCTGCGTCTGGGGGAGCGACTGGCCGCACCCTCCCGAAGCCGGCCGCCACAAGGGTGCCGATGCCGCCGAGCCGTACCGGAACCTGTCCTACGACAAGCTGGTGGACGATTTCATCGCCGTGCTTCCTTCGCCCGGCATCGCCGGCCAGGTCATGCGCGACAATCCGGCACGGCTTTACGGATTCTGATCGCCGGCATCGTGCTTTGGCGCGCTGGACAGCGCACCGTCACTTGTCGAATATCGACGGTCCGGGAGAACCACATGATTTCATTCCGCACCTTCGCTGCCGCGCTGGCGGTGCTGTTCGCCGCGCCGGCTCATGCGCAGTCGTATCCGACCCAGACCGTGCGCATCGTTGTCGCCTATGCGCCGGGAGGAACCGGTGACATCGTTGCGCGCCTGATCGCGGTGCCGCTTGCGGCCGCGCTCGGCCAGAACGTCGTGGTGGAGAATCGCGCCGGCGCCACCGGCGCGATCGGAACCCAGGCGGTGGTGTCGGCGCCGCCGGATGGCCACACGCTGCTGCTCGGCCAGACCGGCGAAATCTCCATCAACGAGCACTGGATCAGCAATCTCTCCTACAACACCGCGCGCGATCTGCAGCCGGTGGCGCTGGCCTCGGTCGTGCCTCTCGCGCTGGTGGTCGGAACCAGCGCGCCGTACCCCACCATGGACGCGCTTGCGAAGGTGCTTGCGAGCAAGAAGCCGCTGACGTTTGCCTCCGCCGGCACCGGCACGCCCGGCCACTTCGCCGGCGAGTTCCTCAAGCTGCGCACCAAGGCGAACCTCACCCACGTGCCCTACAAGGGCGCGGGACCTGCGCTGAACGATCTGCTCGGCGGTCACGTCGATATGTATTTCCCGGGCTTTCCGGCGGCGATGCCTCACGTCAAGGCAGGCAAGATGAGGATCCTGGCGGTGTCGTCGTCGGCGCGCTCCTCGGCTGCGCCTCAGGTCCCGACGGTGGCGGAAGCCATCAACGACAAGAACTTCGACCTCACGCTGTGGCAGGGCTTCTTCGTGCCCAAGGCGACGCCGAAAGCGGTCGTTGATCGTCTGCACACCGAGATCAACCGCATCCTGGCATCGGCGGACATGCAGACCCGGCTGCGCGACGCCGGCGCCGACGTTCGCATGATGTCGGCCGCGCAGTTCGGCGACTTCATCCGCGCCGAGAGCGACAAGTACCGCGACATCATCCGCGATTCCGGCGTCAAGCCGCAGTAGCCGCGCGGCCGGCAGCGATCACGGGGGAACGCGCATGCGCCGCAGCGGCGACAGGATCCTGACCACCCACACCGGCAGCCTGCCACGGCCGCGCAAGGTGGTAGAGCTTCTGCTGGCGGACAAGGAGCGGCCGGGAGCGCAGCGCGCGGCGCTCGACGCCGCGGTGGCCGACGCCGTGGCCGAAGTGGTGCGCCGGCAGGTCGATGCCGGTCTCGACATCATCAACGACGGTGAGCAGGGCCGCACCGACTACACGGTCCATGTGCTCGACCGCCTGACCGGGTTCGAGGGCAAGCCGACGGCGCCGCGCGGCACCGGCGAGCCGGAGTTTCCCGAGCTGGCGCAACTGCTCGGCCAGTTCGCGTCGCCGTTCCAGCACCGGCCGACCTGTTCGGGACCGGTGACGTGGA
>CAZGSW010000090.1:0-16672 GCA_964528635.1 uncultured Rhodoplanes sp.
GTCGCTCCCCACGCGGGAGCGCGGATCGAAACATCGAAACAGGCGAGCAGTGACTTCTCGTCGTCGGTCAGTAGCAGGGCAGAAAACGCTCGGCGCCATGGCGATGGATACTGACGAAGCGCATGGCCGTGCGATGCGGCCTGATATCGTCGTTTGGCAGCCTGTTTTCTTCCGTCATCCTGACTGTTAAGCACCTGCTATTTTTCGCTAGGGAATTTTAGCATAGCTATTGATGTTACGTTGTATTTGAACTCCAGAAAACTCTCCTTGGCGAAATTGGCGCGATATTCGCTGCTTTTACCCTATTCTCCGTGATGATATCCCGAAGACTGGTTCTACTCAGACTGCATCCCCAGTCAGCCAGTCCGGGTCCATTCCGGAGACATGGGTAACACTTTCGGCCCGAAACGGGTTTTCGAGCGGTTCGAGCCTGCATGTCTCGTGGTCGGAGTGGCCGAGATCATAGTCCATGAAGGTGACGAGCCAAGTGCTCTACGCGAGGCAGGCTTGGGCGCGCCGAGCGCGCGGCCGCACATAACCAGGAATTATGTTCTTTTGCCCCGAGCGCTCATCAATGCCGTTTCTCTGTCGCGTATTCCGGCTGAGCCTGGCTTCGTGCCGGTCTTCCACCACAGGCCTGGCTCGGCTCCGCAACAGGATCCGCGAAGGCTCGACCGAACATCACCAGGAGCGGGCCGGGCATGCCTGCGGCTGCCAGCCGTTCCGGCAGATCGGCGATCGTCGCCGCGAGCACGGCCTCGTCCGGCCGGGTCGCTTGCGCGACCGCGATCGCGGGCGTCGCGGGATCGAGGCCCGCGGCCACGGCCTGCGCTACCAGTTGTGACAGCGTCTTCGCCGGCATGTAGATTGCGGTGGTCGCGGCAGGATCTGCGAGTGCGCGCCAGTCGATGTTGTCCGGCAACCGGCCCTCGGCACCGTGACCGGCGACATATTGCAGCCGACGCGCGTCGTTGCGTTGCGTGAGCGGCATCGCGAGCCGGCCGGCCGCGGCCTGTGCCGCGGTGATGCCCGGCACGATCTCCACCGGAATATGTGCGGCGCGGCAAGCCGCGATCTCCTCGCCCGCACGGCTGAAGATCAGGGGATCGCCACCTTTGAGCCGCACCACCCGCCGGCCGGCTTTCGCAAGACCGACCATCAGCGCGTTGATGTCCTGCTGCCTGCACGACGGGCCGTGGCCGGTCTTGCCGACCAGCATCTTTCTCGCCTCGCGGCGGGCGAAGTCGAGCACCTCGGAGGAGACGAGGTCGTCGTAGAGTATCACGTCGGCTGATTGCAGGGCGCGCATCGCGCGCAACGTCAGCAGCTCCGGATCGCCGGGGCCTGCGCCGACCAGCGCGACCGAGCCTCTATCGGTGTTCGCCGCCTCGGCAAAGGTCTCTGCAAGGAGCCGTTTCAGGTCGGTGTCCACGGGCTCGCGATCGGGCTGCGCCACCGCCTGGGCGGTGAAGCTGTGCCAGAACGCCCGGCGCGCATTGAACGACAGGCCGGACGTTTGCACGTCCTTTCGCCAGCGCCGCGCGGCGTCTGCCCAGCGCGCAAAGCCCTGCGGGATGAAGGCTTCGAGCCGGGCGCGTATCGCTTGGCCGAACACGGGAGCCGCGCCGTCGGTAGAGATGCCGATCACCAGCGGCGAGCGGTTGACGATGGCGCCGAAGCTGAAGTCGCAGAACGCAGGTCTGTCGACGACATTGACGGGAACGCCCGCCGCGCGCGCGGCTTCGGCGAAACGCGCTGCCTCGCGATCGTCCTCGAAGGCGCCAACGGCGATGGCCGAGCCGTCAAGGTCTGCGGCCATCCATTCGCGCTCGTGAAGCGTCACCGGTCCGCGCGGTGCCTCGCCCGCAAGGGCTTTCAGTTCGTCGGATGGAGCCGGAGCATAGACGTCCACATGCGCGCCTGCGGCGGAGAGCAACTCCGCTTTCCAGGCCGCTGCGGCCGTCCCGCCTGCCACCAGCGCGCGCCGGCCGTCGAGTGCGACGAACAGCGGCAGCCGCGCGAGCGGCGCCATACGCGGGGCTCGCGTCTCAGCAGGCCGGCGCAGGTTCATGGCTTGGCTCCTTTTGCTTCTGCGCTGCGATGCTGCGCAGTTCCGGGAGGCAGCTTCCGCATCGCGTGCCGGCACGCCGCGAGGCCGCGACGTTGGCCGTTGCGACGCCGAAGCATGCGCACACCACCGGGCCGCTCGCTGCGACTCCGGGGCCACCGGCCAGACCATGCAGATCGCTCCACTGCGGCGGCGCGTCGGCTGGACCGATGAACAGCGCGCCTTCGAGCCGCCCATCGCTAAATGCAGCAACGCGATAGAGGCGGCGGGCGCGGTCGGCGTATTCGGTGAGCGCCGCGTCGGGGAACAGGTCCGGCGCGCGGGCGCGCCACGTTGCAGGATCGTCGTTGGTGGCCAATGTCAGCGCCACGGTGTCGGTGGCGGCGATGCGTGCCCACCATGTGTCATGCGGCAGCGTGACCGGAGCGCGCGAGAGCGCGAGCCCGCGCCAGGCAAAGGACACAGGTTCGATCGCCGCAGGCGTCGCCTTCGATTCCGGCTGGCCGGAGAACGGATCGGTGCATGGTGCGACCAGATCCCCAACCCGCGCGGAGGACGCACTGGCACAACTCCAGTGGATCGGCACAAACAGCGAGCCGCGCCGCTGGCCCTCGCAGACCGTCACCTGGAGCACGCATGAGCCGCGCGCGGCGCGAACGCGGGCGAAGCCGCCGTGCGTCAGGCCGTATTGCTCCGCGTCGGCGGGATGCACCTCCACGAACGGCTCGGGACGGTGCGCGCCGAGCGTGGGACTCAATCCCGTGCGGGTCATGGTGTGCCACTGGTCGCGGATGCGGCCGGTGTTGAGCCGCAGCGGGAACGCGGCGGAGGTTTGCTCGCGCAGAGCCGGTGGGGCAGGGGGGATAAACTGCGCCTTGCGGTCCTCGGTGAAGAAATCCCCGCTGGCGAACAGGCGCGGAACTGGCGGATCCGCCTTGCGGCGCGGCCATTGCAGCGGCTCAAGCGTGTCGTATTCCGCGTCCGTGATCGAGGCCAGTGCGCCGATATCGAAGCCGCGCCGGCCGCCGTTCTCGAATCCCGACAGCGCCGCGTGCTCGCGGAACACGTCGGCTGCCGAACGGAAGGCGAAGGCGTCTGCGAAGCCCAGGTGCCGCGCCACGTCGCAGACCGCGTGCCAGTCCGGACGCGTCTCGCCCGGCGGCGGCAGGAACGCGCGCTGGCGCGAGATGCGGCGCTCGGAGTTGGTGACGGTGCCGTCCTTCTCGCCCCACGCTGCGGCCGGCAGCAGCACGTGCGGCAACGCATCGAGCGTGTCGTTGCGCGTTACGGTCTCGGAGACGACGAACAGCTCCAGCCGGCTCAGCGCCTCGCGCACGGCGCCCGCGCGCGGCAGCGACACCGCGGGATTGGTCGCCATGATCCACAGCGCTTTGATCTCGCCGCGCTCGATCGCCTCGAACATCTCGACCGCCTTGCGTCCCTCGCGCTCCGCCATGCGCGGTGCGCTCCAGAACCGCCGCACGCGGTCGATGTCCGCCGGTGTGAACCCCATGTGTGCGGCGAGCTGGTTGGCGAGCCCGCCGGCCTCGCGGCCGCCCATGGCGTTGGGCTGGCCGGTCAGCGACAGCGGCCCCATGCCCGGTCGGCCGATGCGGCCGGTGGCAAGGTGGCAGTTGATGATGGCGTTGACCTTGTCGGTACCCTGCGCCGATTGGTTCACCCCTTGCGAGAAGCAGGTGACGGCGCGCTCCGTCTCCAGGAACAGGTTGAAGAACCGCACCACGTCGTGCTCGGCGAGGCCGCTCGCCCGGGCCGCGGCAAGCGGCGTCGGTGCAATCTGCCTTGCGCGTTCGAGCGCCGCGTCAAAGCCCGCCGTGTGTGCCTCGATGAAACGCCGATCGAGCGCGCCACGATCGGCGAGATGGCAAAGGAGGCCGCAGAGCAGCACGGTATCGGTGCCGGGAGCGATCGGCAGGAACAGGTCGGCGTCGGCGCCGGTCATGGTCTTGCGCGGGTCGATGACGACGATTTTCGCGCCGCGTTTCTCCCGGTTGTCGATCATGCGCCGGAACAGGACCGGATGGCACCAGGCGGCATTGGAGCCGATCAGCACAACGAGGTCAGCGAGGTCCAGATCCTCGTAGCAGCCGGGCACAAGATCGCCGCCGAAGGCGCGGCGGTGGCCCGCGACGGTGGAGGCCATGCACAGCCGCGAGTTGGTATCCACATTGGCGGTGCCGAGGAAACCCTTGGCGAGCTTGTTGGCGACGTAATAGTCCTCGGTGAGAAGCTGGCCCGAAAGATAGAAGGCGATGGCGTCCGGGCCGTGACGGTCGAGGATGCGTTTGAAGCCGTCCGCGACATGCGCAATGGCACTGTCCCAGGAGGCGCGCGCGTAGCCGCCGTCGTCCTGTCTCAACATCGGATGCAACAGGCGGCCGTCCGGGACCAGCGTCTCGTCGAGCGCGAAGCCCTTGGAGCACAGCCGCCCGAAATTCGCGGGATGGTCCGGGTCGCCGGCGATTCCGACGCGCCCGTCCTCGCGCGGCCGCGCCAGCACGCCGCAGCCGACCCCGCAATAGGGGCAGGTGGTGCGCACGGCCGAGGGCACAGGCAGCGGCGCGTTCATCAGTAAACGTCCGTCTGGTAGCGCCCGTTCTTCTTCAACTCGGCCACGAACGCCACCGCCTCGTTCGGTGCGCGCGCGCCGTGGGCGGCCACGATGTCCACCAGCGCACGCTCCACGTCGCGCGCCATGCGCTGGGCGTCGCCGCAGACATAGATGTGCGCGCCATCGGCGATCCAGGACCACAGGTCGCGGCCGACCTGGGCCATGCGATCCTGCACGTAGAATTTCTCGACCGCGTCGCGCGACCAGGCGAGCGACAGCCGCGTCAGCACGCCCGCGGCCTTCATGCCGGCAAGCTCGTCCTCGTAGAAGAAGTCGCAGTCGCGGCGCTGGTGGCCGAAGAACAGCCAGTTGCGGCCGGGCGCTTGCGTCGCCATGCGATCCTGGAGGAAGGCGCGGAAGGGCGCCACGCCGGTGCCGGGCCCGATCATGATGATCGGCGTGTTCGGATTAGCGGGCAGACCGAAGGCGTGCGCCTTCTGCACGTAGACCTTGAGCCTGTCGCCAGGCCTGATGCGCGCTCCGAGGAAGGTGGAGGCGACGCCCTGCCGCGTGCGCTTGCCGATTTCGTAGCGGACCGCGTCCACGGTGAGCGACACGCGGCCGGGATGCGCCTTCGGCGACGAAGAGATCGAGTAAAGTCGCGGTTGCAGCGGCTCCAGCGCCTCGACAAAAGCCTCCGGGTCGGGCCGCACTCCGGCGAATTTCTCCATGGCCGCGAGGACGTCGAGGGTCGCGGCGTCGCCGGCGGGGTCTTCGCCTGCGGCGAGCGCCTTCGCCTTCTTCCGGCGGTCGCCGCCGGTGATGTAGGAATAGAGCTGAAACAGTCCGTCCGGCGCGGGTGACAGCGACACGGCGTCAAGGAGCACGTCGCGCAACGGGCGGCTGCCGACCGGATGGTCCGGCACCACGCCGAGCGCGGCGACCACCGCGTCCGCCAGCTCCGGATCGTTGGTCGGGAACACGCCGAACGCGTCGCCGACCGTGTAGTCGAGGCCGCTCTCGGACAGGTCGAACTCGACGTGCCAGGTTTCCTTCGCGGAACCAGGTCTGTTGAGCCGCGTGCGGGAGACGAAGGTGGCGAGTGCCGGGTTGTCGCGCGAGCGCCCGGCCTCGCCCGAAGGCTTGGCAGAGCTTGCGTCCGGCGCCTTCGCGGCCGCGGGCACCGAGTCGATCTCCGCGTGAAGCGCCTTGAGCATGCGGGCGGTGTTCCTGCCGCCGGGCACGCACAGGTTCAGCCGTTCCTCCGTCTTGCCGAAGATCGCCTCGGCATAGTCCTCGCAGTTGTAGCCGCACTGGCCGCAGTCCTGCTGGCCCATGGCCGCCATCAGCTTGCGGCGAAGTGGGCGGCCTTCGGCGAGCTTCATGCGCTCGGTGATCGGCATGGTGGGATCGTGCCAGGGCGCATCGCCGTCGTCGCCATCGGCGGAGTCTATCCTGACGCCCGGCAGCAGGGCTTCCGCGTCCTGCGGCGACAGAGTCACGGCGTCGCTCTCCAGGAGGCCGGCGAAGAAGCCGTTCAGCCATTGCCGCTGCTCCTGCGAGAACGGGGCGTTCTCGGGCACGATGGTCGCAAGCGGCGGGCGCAGCGGCGAGTTCATGCGGGCATCTCCGCGAACAGGGCAGCGAGTGCGTCGATGTCGTGGCGGCGGGTGAAGGCGAGGAAGGTTTCGTCTCCTTCGCGGTGCGCGAGATAGCCGCGCAGCATGCGCTCGACTGTGGCGGGCGCGTCCTCGGCCTTCACGTCGCGGTAAAGTTCGCGGCCGATACCGCCCGCCGGGCCGAAGCCGCCGCCGACGTGGACGTGGAAGCCGTCCACCGTGTCGCCCTCGTCGTTGATCGCCACGCGCGCGCCGATCAGGCCGATGTCGCCGATGTAGTGTTGGGCACAGGAGTGGTGACAGCCGGTGAGATGGATGTTCACCGGCCCGTCCAGCGCGACGCGGCCCTCGCAACAGGTCGCGATGGCCTCGGCGGTCTCCTTGGTGTGGGCGTTGGCGAAGCGGCAGCCGGTGGCGCCGGTGCAGGCCACGAGCCCGGCCCGGATCGAGGTCGCTTTCGTGGAGAGGCCGAGAGCGGCGACGGCGTCCTCGGCGGCTGCGACCTCGGCGGTCGGCACGCCGGAGATCAGAAGGTTCTGCCAGACCGTGAGACGGATGTCGCCGTCGCCCATTTCGTGAGCGATCGCGGCAAGGCCGCGCATCTGGCCGGTGGTGAGCCTACCAACCGGCAGTGCGACGCCGATCCAGTGCAGGCCCCGCTGCTTCTGAGCATGGACGCCGATATGCGCCTGCCGGTCGAAGGCGTGCCGCGGTGCTATGGCGTCCGCCGGCGCGCGCGCGAGCCTGCGGCCAAGCCGTTCCTCGACCGCGGCGAGATATTTCTCGAAGCCCCAGGAGTCGAGCACATATTTAAGCCGTGCCCTGTTGCGGTTGGTGCGGTCGCCGTGGGCGATGAACACGCGCACGATGGCGTCGGCCACTGCGGTCGCATCGTTCGGCCTGAGGATCGCGCCGGTGTCGCGGGCGAGGTCCCCGTGGCCGGTGATGCCGCCGAGCGCCAGGCGATACCAGACGCCGGGTTCGACGCCGAACCCGTCCTTCACTTCGACCGCCTGGAAGGCGATGTCGTTGGTGTCCTCAAGCACGGGAATGATGCCCGCACCGTCGAAGGCCACGTTGAACTTGCGCGGCAGGCCGTAGAGCGTGCGCGCATTGAGGATGTGGTGATGCCAGGCCCGCGCGTGCGGCCGCGTGTCGAGAAGCTCCTGCGGGTCGATGCCTGCGGTCGGCGAGCCCGTGACGTTGCGGATGTTGTCGGCGCCGGAGCCGCGCGAGCACAGGCCCAGCTCCTGGATGGCCTCGATCACCGCGACGGCGTTCTGCGCCTCGATCTCGCGGATTTGCAGGTTCGCCCGCGTCGTCACGTGCGCATAACCGCCGGCGCAACGGTCGGCGAGGTCGGCGAGACCCGCAAGCTGCCAGTGGGTGAGAATGCCATTCGGGATGCGCAGCCGGCACATGTAGGAGTTCTGCGCCGGCGCGACGTAGAACAGTCCGTAGTAGCGCCAGCGGAAATTATCCGGTGGCTTCGGATATTCGTTGTTGCTCGTCTGTTCGACGAGCCGGGGATAGGCGTCGAATGGATGTTCTTCGCGTTTGAAGCGTTCCGGCTCAGAGAGCTTGCCGCCTCCCGCAAGCACCTTGTCCTGTGCCGCGACGTGCTCGGCGTCGGGACCGGACGGCTTGGCGGGAGCCGCGCCGCGCCCGGTGCGTGCGATCTGAACACCGGACGCGAAGCCCTCCAGGTAGCGCTTCTGTTCGGGCGAGAAGTCGCCGGACATGCTCAGGCCGCTTCCACGAAACGGTGACGCTCGTAGAGGAACTCCAGCACGCGCTGACGGCATTTCAGGTAGATGGGATCGCCCGCAAGCGCGAGCCGCTTGCGCGGCCGGGCGAGCGGCACATCCAGCACTTCGCCGATGCACGCGGCCGGGCCGTTGGTCATCATCACGATGCGGTCGGAGAGCAGCACCGCCTCGTCCACGTCGTGGGTGATCATCAGCACGGTGTTGCCGAGCTTTGCGTGGATCGCCATCACCGAGTCCTGAAGGTGCGCGCGGGTGAGCGCGTCGAGTGCGCCGAATGGCTCGTCGAGCAACAGCACCTTCGGTTCCATGGCAAGCGCCCGGGCGAGACCCACGCGCTGCTTCATGCCGCCGGAGATCTCGGCCGGGCGCTTGTCCCGGGCATGGCCCATCTGCACCAGGTCAAGGTTGTGCATCGTCCAGTCGTGGCGCTCCTGCCGCGACTTGGTACCGGCGAACACCTTATCCACCGCGAGACGGACGTTGTTGTAGACGGTGAGCCAGGGCAGCAGCGAATGGTTCTGAAACACCACGGCGCGGTCAGGGCCCGGCTCGTTCACTTCCCTGTTTTCCAGAAGGACGCCGCCGATCGTGACCGGCAGGAGGCCGGCCACGATGTTGAGCAGCGTGGACTTACCGCAGCCGGAGTGGCCGATGATCGAGACGAACTCGCCCTTCTCGATGCCGAGCGTGATGTCCTTGAGCACCTCGGTCTCCTGGGAGCCGCGCTTGAAGGTTTTGTCGACGTGGTCGATCTTCAGATAGCTGGTCATGGCGATACCTTTCAGCTTGCAGCGGTGCCGCGGGTGACGATGCCGGCGAGGAGCGCCACGATGCGGTCGAGGAGGAAGCCGACCAGGCCGATGTAGACCAGCGCCACCACGATGTCGGGCAGCCGCGACGAGTTCCAGGCATCCCAGATGAAGAAGCCGATGCCGACGCCGCCGGTGAGCATCTCGGCCGCGACGATCGCGAGCCACGACAGGCCGATGCCGATGCGAAGCCCCGTGAAGATGTAGGGCGCGGCCGCCGGGATCATGATCTTGGCGAAGAACTCCAGCGGATTGAGCCGCAGCACCAGCGCGACGTTACGATAGTCTTGCGGGATGTTGCGGATGCCGACCGCGGTGTTGATGATGATCGGCCACACCGAGGTGATGAAGATCACGAAGATCGCGGACGGCTGGCTGTCGCGGAACGCGGCGAGCGAGATCGGCAGCCAAGCCAGCGGCGAGATCGTGCGCAGCACCTGGAAGATCGGATCGAGGCCGCGCATGGCCCACACCGACTGGCCGATGATGGTGCCGAGCGCGATGCCGATCAGGGCCGCGAAGCCGTAGCCGATCGCCACCCGCTCGAGCGAGGTGAGCACGCGCCAGCCGAGGCCGATGTCCTGCGGCCCCATGACGAAGAACGGATCGATGATCAGGTCATAAGCCTCGTCCCAGATCTTGGACGGCGCCGGCAGCGTCGCGCCGGGCTGCGAGCACAAGAGCTCCCACACGCCCAGCAGCAGGCCGAGCATCACGAGCGGCGGCAGCACGCGTGCGGCGACGTCGCCTGCACGGGTCTTGATCTGCGCTCCGAGAGAGCCGCGCCGGGATGGCGCGAGAGCGAGCACCTTGCCGGGGAGAGCCGGGATGACGACAACGGTCTCGGTCTTGCGAAGCGGCATGTTCATGTCGGGTCAGTTCCGGAGCAGAAAGGGAGGAGGCCGCCCGGTCCTTGACATCAAGGATTGCGAGCGGCCCGTGCGAGTCAGCCGATCTCGGCGCGCTTGATCGCGAGGCTCTTCAGGTAGCCCGCCGGATTCTCGGGATCGAAGACCTTGCCGTCGAAGAAGGTCTCCTTGCCGCGCGAGGCGGTCTCCGGGATGTCGGCCGCGGCCACGCCGAGCGCCTTGGCCGCTTCGCGCCAGAGGTCCTCGCGGTTCACCTTGTCCACCAGCGCCTTGATGTTGGTCGTGGGCTCGAACTTGCCCCAGCGGATGTTCTCGGTCACGAACCAGGCGTCGTGGCTCTTGAATGGATAGGACACACCGCCGTCCCAGAACTTCATGTGGAGCTTGGTGTTCTTCTCGACCCGACCGCGGCCGTAGTTGATGTTGCCCTTGATGCGCTCTCGGATGTCGGCCGGCGGCACATTGAACCACTGGCGTTTGCCAATGATGGTTGCGAGCTCCTCCTTGTTCTCCATCTTCTCGCACCACATTTGCGCTTCCATCGTTGCCATCAGCAGCGCTTGAGCGGCCTTCGGATTCTTGTCGACCCAGGTCGCGCGCATGCCGAGCACTTTTTCGGGGTGCTTGAACCAAATTTCGCCGGTGGTGCAGGCCGTGAAGCCGATGTTCTGATGGACCAGCTGTTCGTTCCACGGCTCGCCGACGCAGAAGGCGTCCATATTGCCGACCTTCATGTTGGCGACCATCTGCGGCGGCGGAACCACGATGGTGGAAACGTCACGGTCGGGATCGACACCGCCGGCGGCAATCCAGTAGCGAAGCCAGAGATCGTGCGTTCCGCCGGGGAACGTCATCGCGATTTTCACCTCTTTGCCTGCCGCCTTCTTCTTCTCGAAGGCCTCCTTCAGCGGCGAGGCGTCCAGCCCGACCTTGAGATCCTTGTATTCGTTGGAGGCCGAGATGCCCTGGCAGTCGTAATTAAGACGGCACAGGATATACATCGGCGTCGGCACGTTGTTTTGCGTCACCTTGCCGGTCGAGATTGAATAGGGCATCGGCGTCAGGATATGCGCGCCGTCGATGCCGTTTCGCTCACCGCCGAGCACCATGTTGTCGCGCGTCGCGCCCCACGAGGCCTGCTTGAGCACCTCGACATCGGGCATCCCGTACTTGGCGAAGATGCCCCTCTCCTTGGCGATGATGAGCGGTGAGGCGTCGGTCAGCGCGATGTAGCCAAGTTTGGCGCTCTTGACCTCCGGTCCGGCCGCCATCGCCACATGGGCACCGAAGGGAAACTGCGACTGCACCGCACCGATCAGCGCGGCGGTGCCGGCGGCGCTCTTGAGCAGCGTGCGCCGGCTGATGCCTTTGGAGCCCTTGTCGGTGATCCTGGTCATGGGTGTTGGGTCCTCTGTTCCCGTGTGGTCCGTCCGGACGTCGCGCCAACAAAAAAAGCTGCGTCTCATGGATCGGTGGTCTCTCCCGGACAGCGGCATCGCTGAACGGCCCGTCGTTGGACCGTCTCGGATTTCTCTATTTCAAGCCTCGTGCCAGTTGTGCTCCAGGCTGGAACGATCAACGTTCTCAATGGGCTGACGGAAGGAGGTAGGGAGCCGCCGGCTGTGTCGCGCCGGCGCGATGCCCATCGGGGCGTCCGCAGTTGCGGATTTATTGTGCAACGCACAAGCAGGCCGCCTCAGCGCCGGATATTCCAGGCCCGCAGGTGGCCGCCGATGCCGTCAGGGTCGAACGGCGGCCCCGCAAAGGTGCCGATGCCGGCGGCGGGCTCGCCCGCGAGGTCGTTGTCCGCGCCGGGCAGCGCCGCGTCGTAGAGGTCGGGCCGCCACACCGCCTTCGCCGCCCCGGTCGGCAAACAGCCGCATTTCAAATGCACGGTCGTCAGGCTGGAGAAGGCTGACGCAAGCTGCAGGGCAGCTTCGGCCGCCCGAGTGCTTGAGCACGATCTTTCAGCGGTCAAAAGCCGGAACGAACGCCCGCGCACCCGGCGGTTGACACGCATTCGGCAGGCTGTGCCCCAGACGTTGACAGTTCCACCATGATGCTTTGGCTATTCGCTGAAGCGAAGCAACAATACGCTCATAAGGACGTTCTGCTGCAAGAATCCAAAGGATCCACGCGATGGCCAAGCGATTCAAGATCGGCGATCATGTCAGCTGGAACTCGGAGGCTGGTCGGGTGTCGGGGACCATCATCGCTGTCCATACCAGGGACTTCGATTATAAAGGACACACGCATCACGCCTCGGAAAACGATCCTCAGTATGAAATCAGGAGCGACAAGACCGATCATATCGCTGCTCATAAGGGCGGCGCCCTTCACGACGCGTGATGAAGGTGGACGTGAAACTTCCGTTCTTCACCATCGGCCATTCCAACAAGAGTCTGGAGGAGTTCGTCGAGATGCTGCGCGGTCCTCATGTCGACCGCGTCGTGGATATCAGAACGATCCCCAGATCGAGATCCAATCCTCAGTTCAACAAGGATACATTGCCCGCCGCCCTGGCGGCCTTCCATATTTCATATGATCATGTGGCGGCGCTCGGCGGCCTGCGTGGAAAAGCGCAAGGCCTGGCTCCGGAGATCAATGGTTTCTGGACCAACGACAGCTTCCACAACTATGCCGACTATGCGCTCTCGGCCCCGTTTCACGAAGGCTTCAAGCATCTGCTCGATGAGGGACGCCGTTGTCGTTGCGCAGTCATGTGCTCGGAAGCCGTGTGGTGGCGATGTCATCGTCGCATCGTTGCCGACTATCTCCTTGCCCGCGGAGAGACCGTTGTTCACATCATGGGCGCAGATCGCCTGGAGCCAGCCGGCATGACACCCGGCGCCGTCGTGCAGCCTGACGGGGCAGTTGTCTATCCTGCCGCGCGATGATTGAACGCATGAATGGCAATTGACTTCGGAATCGGTTTTCGCCCAAGCGCGCCACGGCAGGGCTTCCTGAGCCAGTCCTGCCGTCGGTTGGCAAAGATTCGATCAGATGCGGATGTTGTTGTCGCGCACGATTTTGCCGAGGCGTTTGATCTGTCCTTCGACGAACTTGCGAAAGTCGCCACGTGACATGGTGTTGATCAGAAACCCCTGCTTGGCCACGGCGCTCTTCAGATCAGGATCGTTCGCGCCCTGCGAGAACATGACGTTGAGCTTGTCCAGCGCCGACACCGGAATACCGGCCGGGCCAAAAAGTCCGAACCAGTTCTGGATCAGGATGTCTGGATAGCCTTCCTCGGCCATGGTCGGGATGTTCGGCAAACCGGGGAAGCGCTCGTCGTGCGCGACGGCCAAAGCCTTTACGGTGCCGGCTTCTATGTCGCCAATGAACGGCTGAACGCTGTTGAACAACAAATCCACGCGTCCTGCGAGCAAATCCGTCCGCGTTGGAGCACTGCCCTTGTAGGGAACGTGGGCGGCGTTAACGTTGAAAGCTTGGCCCAACATGGCGCCGCCGAGGTGGCCGCCCGAACCGACCCCGGGAGAAGCATAGGTAAGCCCGCCCTTTTTCTTGGCGTACTCACGCAATTCCTTGACCGAATTGATCCCGAGCGACGTCGGCACGAGGAGGAAGGTGCGCGAGACGAACAACAACGTGATCGGTTCGAAATCCTTCAACGGATCGTATTTGATGTTCTTGTAGAGCGAAGGATTTGTCGCGTGGGTCGAGTGGCTGCCCTGGACCAGCGTGTAGCCGTCGGGCTTCGCCTGCTTGACGTAGGTCGAGCCAATGGTGCCGCCGGCCCCCGGTTTGTTCTCAATGACGATCGTCACGCCGGACTGCTTTTCCACCTTGTCGGAAATTAGACGAAGAGTGGTGTCCGGACCGCCGCCTGCCGAATAGGGAAACACCACATGGATCGGTCGAGACGGGAAGGATTGCTCTTGCGCAGCCGCCCATCGAACGGGACCTGCCATAAACGCAAGCGCCGTTGCGCTCTTGGCGAAACTGCGACGGTTTAGTGTTCGACGTATCATTCGGCGTTCTCCCTCTGAATTTGACCCTTGTTGGGGTGCTACCTCGTGCGCGTTAGCATCATCGGTGTGGATATTGCGAAGCGTGTGCACCGGCGCCGCGATCCGGGTTGTACAAATAGATCACCGCTGGCGGACCGGGTCCATTCCCTGATCGATTGTTGCGAGCACCGCCCCCGGAGGCGGCCGCCCTTGGTTCGACCGCGGGCCGGATTTTCCCTCTTGAAGGCACATCCGGCGCATCAGCCGTGGCGCATCAGGCTCTGGCAGCCATCATCGGTCCTGTGTTCGGCGTACATGGACAGAACTTCCGCCACCTCCGCCTCGACACCCGACTCCGCGAGGAGATTTCGACCGTGGCTGATTGTCCGTCGATTTCCATCCAAACGATTGCGACCGCGCATGGCCGGAATGAGATTTCCCCGTGCGTAGTCGCAGCCACAATTATAAAATTTGAACCGTTGTTGCAAATAGCATGACGCTCCTGTTTGCCACAAGTTCTTGCTGGCGGAGTGCGCCCCCCACATCCTTTTTCATATGATTGACTGCGACCGCAATCACATCCAGTCTGTATTGGATAATGATACGGCGTTCTAAAAATTGAGCCAGGTTCGAATGGAAAAGACCCTCGCTAAAGGCCTTGCCGTACTCGAGGCGCTCGTTCGCCATGGCCGTCCTTGTGGTGTCAGCGACCTCGCATCGATTCTCGGGATATCCAAGAGCAATACGCATCGTTTGCTGAATACATTGGTTCAACTTGGATACGTATTGACGGCCGATGGCAGGTACCTGGCAGGTTTGAAAGTGTGGGAACTGGGCACCCTGGTTATTGGCGGATACGATGTTCGCGATCTGGCGCGTCCGGCCATGACCCGATTGGTCCACGAAACAGCCGAGGGCGTCCGTTTGACGCTACTCGATCCGAAAAGCTTCGAGGTTGTTTACATAGACAAGATTGATAGTCCTCAAGTCGTGCGAGCCTTCACGCAGATTGGTGGCCGCGCCCCCGCGCAATGCACGTCCAGCGGCAAGATTTTGCTCGCCTATCAGGACGAGCCCGTGATCAAACGAGCGGCGCGCAGGTTGCCGGCGCACACGTCCCGGACCATCGTCGATCCGGAAAAATTTGTCCGCCATCTGGAGAAGGTGCGGGCGGATGGATACGCAATCAACCAGAGGGAGTTCAGTCCCCAGGTGTCGGGCATCGCCGCGCCGATTTTCGATCAAGACAATTGCGTAATCGCGGCGTTGAGCATCGCGGCGCCGGCCGATCGCCTTCCCCCCAGTCGCCTTAGGGACCTTGCGGCGATATTGTGCCGCGCTGCGGCAAGCGTCACCGCGCGAATGCAGCCTGACATGTCCTTGAGTTTACAAAGGTCGAAGTCCGCATCCGTGCGGCTCGGCCGCAGAACGAAGCCCGTGTACCGCCGTGACGGTCCGGCGGTCGCTTGAGCGGCCTTGAAGAACTCAATGCGCCAGTGGAGCTTGAACAATGATTCGTAGCGGCAAGGATTATGTTGCCGGCTTGAAAAGCCAGCGCAAGAAGAGCGTCTGGATTGCAGGCCGGAGAGTCGACGACGTTGTCGCCGACCCACTGTTCAAAAGACCAATCGAGACCATCGCGAAACTGTTTGACCTGCAGATTGACCGCGCCGACGGCATCCGAATGGCGGCGGACGACGGCGCAGGTCCATACGGAATTTCGTTTATGGTGCCCCGTAGCCCCGAGGATATCGTCGCGCGCCGCAAGGCAATGGAGGTTTGGGCTCGCGCGACATTCGGCATGGTCGGCCGCTCTCCGGACTATTGCAACACAGTCCTGATGGCATTCGAGGAGACTGGCTTTTTTCACCAGCTTGGCAGGGACTTCGGACAGAACCTGACCAATTACTACAACTATTGCCGTAACAACGACCTCTTCCTGACGCACGCCATCGTTAATCCGCAAACAGACCGCTCGAAATTGTCCAAAGACCAGGAAAATGTCTACGCGCACCTTGGTGTGGTGCGCGAGAACGCAGACGGTCTGATCGTACGCGGTGCAAAGATGCTGGCGACGCACGGCCCGACTGCGGATGAATTGATCGTTTATCCTCTGCCGGGAAGCGTGGCCGCCGGCGAGGAGAAGTATGCGCTGGCGTTCGGCATTCCGACGGACACTCCGGGACTGAAGTTCATTTGCCGTGAGCCGTTTGACGACGGTACGATGTCCCACTGGGATCATCCGCTGGGCAGCCGGTTTGAAGAGCCGGACGCCATGGTGGTATTTGACGACGTGCTGATCCCGTGGGAGCGGGTGTTCCTGCATGGGGACGTGGCGATGGCCAATAAATTGTTCACAAGCGCCAGCATCCAGAACAATACCGGGCATCAGACGGCCGTCCGCGGTCTCGTCAAATGCCAATTTCTGGTCGGTGTCGCGATTGCAGTGTCGCGGTCGGTGAAAACCGATGTGTTCTTGCATGTGCAGGAGAAGCTCGGTGAGATCTTGGGTTATCTGGAGTTAATCGAGGGGGCGCTCCATCTTGCAGAACTCAAGTCGGAGCGCACCGAGAGCGGCGCAGTCCGGCCAGCGTGGCCGCCGTTACAGACAATCCGATACCATCTGCCGCGCATGTACGAGCGGATCGTAAAAGTGGTGCAGGTCATCGGCGCAGGCGGACTGCTCATCAATCCCACGCGCGACGACCTTGGCTCGGAGATCGGTCCGGACATCGCTGCGTATTATCGCGGGGCAGGGGTGGACGCCGAGAGCCGCATTCACCTTGGAAAGCTGGCATGGGACGCGACTGGTACGCAGTTTGGGCAACGCATGCTGCAATACGAGCGCTACTACGCTGGCGATCCGGTCCGTGTCGGAGCGACACTGTATCTCAGGCGGAATGTCGATGACCTGATGGATATGGTCAAACGCGCCATGAGCGAAGACGTAATGGCGGTCTGAGACGCCGCGCGACAATCCTCGATGCGATGGTTG
>CAZGSW010000091.1:0-8750 GCA_964528635.1 uncultured Rhodoplanes sp.
AGGCAATCGGCCAGCGTCATGCGCGGCTCGACGTCGACTTCCACGGCTTTGCCATTTACCTCGAACTTCGTGGTCATCTTCGTCTACCTCGCAGCCGCATCTTTCAGCGCCCGTTCCAGCATCGTACCGGTCAGGGCACGGCGATACGCGGCGCTGGCGTGAATGTCGTCCTGAGGTTCGACTTCAGCAGAGGCCGCCCTGGCGGCACGTGCGATGCTCGTGTCATCGACGACGTTGCCGTTGATGGCGGCTTCCGCACTGGAGAGGCGCCGCTGACGGTCACCGACGCCAATTACGCCGACATGGGCGTTGACGGCCACGCCCGAAGCATCCGTGTCATAGAACACGGCAACGCCGGCCATGGCGAAATCGCCGCGCCGGCGGGCAAACTCCTGGAAACCGTACCGCCGCCCCCGGGGCCATGCCGGCAGTTTCACCTCGATCAGGATTTCGTCGGGTTCGAGCGAGGTGGTGAGCGCGCCAGCGAAGAAATCCGCGGCCCTGATAACGCGCCTTCCCGCTTTGCCCATCGCGGTCATCTCGGCCTCGCAGGTCACCGCAATGCCGGGCATTTCCGCCGCCGGATCGGCATGGCATACGCTGCCTCCAACCGTGCCACGATTGCGGATCTGGTAGTGCGCCACATGGGCGATCGCCGCCTGAAGCAGGGGATGCGCCGTTACGAGACGTTTATCGTCCTGAATGTCGCGCCAGCGAACCATGGCACCGAGCCGCACGCCATCCTCGCCGATGACGATGCGGTTCAGATCCGGCAATTTCCGAAGATCGACCAGCAGCGAAGGCTGCGCCACCCGGAATGCCATCATCGGCATCAGGCTCTGACCGCCGGCCAATGGTTTCGCCTCGCCATCGTGCGAGGCGAGCAGTGCAACCGCCTCGTCGAGCGTGGCTGGGCAGGCGTATTCGAAGGCAGGCAATTTCATGAGGGCTATGCACCTTCGACACGCTGGAACGAATACAAGGTGCGCTACTATCCTCGCCCCTGCCGGAGCCGTCAACGTGGCGACGCGGCAAACACCTATGCTGGGGCCGTATGCAGCCGCAGCCTCCCGGAGATTGAATAATGGCCCTGCCGATCAGCATGTCCGTCTGCAACTACGACCGCACCGCAGCACTGTTCGACGGAAGGGTCAGGATCGAGGGCTGCGACGTTGCCGCCGTGCAGCTCGTCCCCGAAGAATCCTTTCACCGCGCGTTCAAATATCAGGAGTTCGACGTCACTGAAGTGTCGATGAGCAGCTACCTGCTGACAACGGCGCGGGGCGACGCACATTACGTCGCGATCCCCGCTTTCGTCTCTCGGCTGTTCCGCCACAGCGGTATCTACATCCGCACCGACCGCGGAATCAAAAGTCCAGCCGACCTGAAGGGCAAGACCGTGGGCCTGCCCGAATACCAGATGACAGCGAACGTCTGGGTGCGCGGCATGTTTGCCGACGAGTACGGCGTGAAGCCCTCCGACATCAAATGGCGCAACGGCGGGCTGGAAGAGCCGGGTCGTGCGGAGCGGACCAAAATCACGCTTCCGCCGGAAATCGAACTGCAGGCCATCCCCAAGGACCGTACACTCAACGACATGCTGGCCAAGGGCGAGATCGACGCGCTGCTCAGTGCTCGCGCGCCGTCATGCTTTCTCAGCGGCGACCGGAGTGTGGCGCGCATGTTCCCCAACTATCCGCAGGTCGAGGAAGCCTACTTCAAGAAGACCGGGCTGTTTCCGATCATGCATGCCATCGGCATCCGCAAGACGCTGGTCGAGAAACACCCATGGCTCGCCGTCAGCATCTACAAGGCGTTCCTCGAGGCCAAGCGCCTGTGCATGGAAGAGATGGGCCAGATCGGCCACCTGCACGTCTCTCAGCCATGGTCGGTCTACGAGTACGAGCGACTCAAGCAGGTTATGGGCGAAGACTATTGGGCTTACGGCGTGCACGAAAACAAGCACGCGCTGGAAACCCTGATGCGATACTCGTTCGAACAGGGTCTGGCGCCGTGCAAGATTCCGCTGGATGAGATGTTCGCGAAATCGATTTACGAACTGTCGAAGGTGTAACGATCATCATGATGGAGCGGATTTGACATTCGCTACCCACCGAAACCGCGAACTCGCAAGCGAATGTTGGAATCGGACCATTGGCGCAGGCGCCTGCGATGACGTCCTTCAGCGGGTTGCAGATTTTGCCTGCTCGATCATCTCCCACACTCTTGCTGGTGAGAGCGGCAACTCGCGCGGCTCCACGCCAAGCGGCGAAAGAGCATTCGCCACCGCGTTGCCGATCACACCGCCGACTGGAATGATCCCGCCCTCTCCCGCACCCTTGGCGCCAAGCGGATTATGCGGCGCAGGCTTCAGCTCAAGCGCCATCGCGCGAATTGAAGGGAAGTCGCTGGCGGTGGGCAGCAGATAATCCGCGAGTGAACCGGCAAGAAGCTGGCCATTCTCGTCGTAGACTAGGTCTTCCAGCAGAGCGCCGCCCAGCCCCTGCACGATCGCCCCGACGGTCTGGCCATGCAACGTCAGCGGATTCACGACCCGACCGACGTCCTCCACCGCGACATAGTCCAGCAGTGCGACGTGTCCGGTGCCCGGATCGACCGCTACATGGGCCGCATGTGCACCGTAGCTGTAGGTGCGCTTGTTGCTGGCGTAGGTGCCGTCAACTGTCAGCCCGGCAAACGCGCTCCAGGGCAGGACCGCACCGTGCGGGCCGGCGATATCTTCTGCCGAGATCGAAATATCGGCAGGTCGGCAGCCGAGCTTATCGGACGCTGACAGGCGGAGCGCCTCTCTCAGCTTGTCCGCCGCGTCCAGGAGAGCGGAGCCGCCCATCACCGTGGAACGGGAGCTGTAGGATCCGTAACCGCGCTCCAGAAGCGTGGTCGATCCATGCATCACACCACTGACGCGGTCCATCGGCAAATCAAGCGCATCGGCCACGATCTGCATGAAAATCGTCTCGATGCCCTGTCCGACGCCGGAGGAACCGATCGATACCGACACTCTTCCATCGTCTGCGATTCTGATCCGGGTATTCTCCCGCGGGCCAGTTCCGCCGCCTTCGATGTAGCAGCCGACGGCGATACCCTGATAGCGCCCATCCCGCAGCTTGCCCTGCAACGCGACCTTTCCCGCCCAGCCGAACTCGGCGAGACAGCGGTCGAGAGTCTCCCGGTAGTCGCCATTGTCCGTTTCGCTCTCGGTTCCGAACGGCATGACCTTCGGCAGCGCCCACGGCATCTCGCGCTCTGCGACGAGATTTCGCCGTCGGAATTCGACGGGATCGACGCCAAGTTCGCGGGCTGCAATATCGAACAGCCGCTCGCGAAAGAAATCCGCCTCGAAGCGGCCCGGCCCCCGATAGGTGCCCGACGGCGTCTTGTTGCTGACAATCAGTTCCACGTCGAACCTGATGTGCGGGACGCGGTACGGTCCCGGCAGCACCTGCGCGATGTTGCGCGCGGCCGTGATGCCGTTGGTACGAATGTAGGCACCGAGGTCGACGGCGCACCGTCCGCGCAGACCGCGGATCGTGCCGTCCCGTTCGCAGGCGATCTCCAAATCGCATTCGGCATCGCGCGCATGGTTGGCGGCGAGGAGATGCTCGCGGCGATCCTCAATCCATTTTACGGAACGGCCGAGCGCTTTCGCGGCAAAGGGGATCAGGAAATCCTCAGGGTAGAACTCGCCCCGTTGCCCGAACCCGCCGCCCACGTCGTTCTCGATCAGAGTGACCACGGATCCCGGAAGGCCGAGCATGTCCGCCACCACGTCGCGATTGTGGAATGCCACCTTGGCCGCGCCCGAGACGGTCAAGTGACCGGCCTTCTCATCCCAGTCGGCGAGCAGGCCACGCGGCTCCATCGGCACCGCGGTAAACCGCTGCACCTCGAACCGCTCGCACCGAACGTAGGCCGCACCCTTGAACGCCGCCTCGATATCCCCGCGGAGCGCGGTCAACGCACCGGGGCTGTTGCTCCCGCATTCTTCGACGAGACGGCTCGCCGCGGCACGTGCTGCGCGGCGGCTTGCGACCGGCGGTAACGGGTCCACCTCGACGGTGATCGCCTCGAACGCGTCCTCGGCGAGCGCCGCGCTGGACGCAACCACGACGGCAAGCGGCTCGCCGACATACCGGACCTTTTCGGTGGCAATAACCGGCTGCTGGAACGGAAGATACTCCGGACGCTGTTCCTGCCGCATCGGAATGACAGGCACGCGGCCCAGCGCCGCTGCCACATCGGAGGCAGAAAACGCCAGAACGACGCCCGGCCGCTCCCGGGCTGCCGCGACATCGACGTTGCGGATCCGACCGTGCGCCACGCTGCTGCGCAGTATCCCGGCATGGAGGACATCGTCGCGAACCACATCGTCGACGAACTGGCCGCGGCCACGCAGCAGGCGCAGGTCCTCAACACGCTCGACCGGACTGCCGATCGGGCGGTTGCTCGAAGGCTGATGCGAAATGGCCAAATGCTTGCCCTGCCGTCCTCGCCGCACAGATAAGCAAGGCGTGGACGGCCGCGGCAAGTCCCGTCACGATAGGTGGTGCGATGCACGCGACCCACGGCTAGACTTTGCGCAGGCCGGGCTTGGCAATGCCGGGCTGGTGGAATGAAATCGAGGGAGGCGATGCCATGAAATTCGGGGTGGGACAGCCGGTGCCGCGCACCGAGGACCCCCGGTTCCTGAAAGGCACCGGACGTTACGTGGCCGACATCACCCCGCCCGGGACGGCCTATGGCTTCGTGCTGCGCTCTCCGCACGCCCACGCCCGCATCAAGGCCATCGACCTTGCGGCCGCGAAGACCGCGCCGGGCGTTCTGCTGATCCTCACCGGCGAGGACGCCGATGCAGAGAAGATCGGCATTCTGCCCGCCACGCCGCCAATTGCCTTCGGCGGCCCGGCGAAGGCCTTCATGGCGCTGCACCAGGTTGTGGCTCGAGGCACGGTTCGCCACGTCGGCGATCCCGTGGCGTTCGTCGTCGCCGAGACGTTGCATCAGGCCCGCGATGCCGCGGAGCAGATAGCCGTCGAATACGAGCCCCTGCCCGCCGTCATCGTGACCGACGCTGCGGCCAAATCCGATGCACCACTCGTATGGGACGGCGCGCCCGAAAACATCTGGTACGCGCTGGAGCGCGGCAACAAGGCCGAGGCGGACGCAGCCTTCAGGAAGGCAGATCACGTGGTGACGCTGCGTGTCCACAACAACCGTATTACTGCCAACTCAATGGAGCCGCGAACGGCGCTCGGCGAGTACGATCCCGCGCGGAGACGTTCGACGCTGCACACCTCATCGCAGATGCCGCACAAGGTGCGCGCCATGCTGGCAGGCGCCGTGTTCCGCGAGCCGGAGACGAACTTCCGCGTCGTCGCGCCGGACGTCGGCGGCGGCTTCGGCATGAAGGGTGGCACATATCCGGAAGACGCGATGGTGGTGTGGGCGGCGCGCAAGCTGTGCCGACCGGTGAAATGGGTCGCCGAGCGATCCGAGGGATTGCAAAGCGACAGCCAGGCCCGCGATTGCATCAGCGTCGCATCGTTGGCGCTCGACGCGAAGGGCAAGTTCCTCGGCCTCAAGATTGAGACCGATTTCGCGCAGGGTGCCTACCTGACCTCAAGCGCCGGTGTGCCGTCGGGGCTGGGCTCGCTGGCGTATACAAACTGCTACAACATCCCGGCCGCATACGTCCTGTATCGTCACGTTTACACCAACACGGTCCCGATGGGTCCGTATCGAGGCGCAGGCAAGCCCGAGGCCGTATATCTGTGGAGCGCCTGGTCGACACCGCGGCCCGCCAGTTGAAAATGGATCCCGCGAAAATCCGCCGGAAGAACTACATCAGGCCGGACCAGGTGCCTTACAAGACGCCGTTCACCGCAGTCCACGACAGCGCCAATTACGAAGCGGTTATGGACAAGGCCTTGCACGCCGCCGACTACAGCGGCTTTGCGGCGCGCCGCAAGGAAAGCCAGAAGCAAGGCAAACTGCGAGGCCGTGGCATCTCATATTTCATGGAGATCGCGGCGCCGTTCAACGATCGCATGGAGATCCGCTTCGACGAGAACGGCACCGTCACGATCGTCTCCGGCACGCACAACCACGGCCAGGGACACGAGACCGTCTATGCGCAAATGCTGGTGGAATGGCTGGGGTTGGACTTCCACTCCATCCGCATGATCCAGGGCGACACCGACCAAGTGGGCTTCGGCCGCGGCACCTACGGCTCGCGCTCGATGACGATTGGCGGCTCCGCTCTCAAGCACGCCAGCGAGGTGCTGGTCGAGAAAGCGAAGAAGATGGCGGGCCACGTGCTGGAGGCGTCCGCGAACGACATCAGCTTCGAGGAAGGCAAGCTCACCGTGATCGGCACGGACAAATCCATCGGCCTGGTGGACCTCGCCAAGCGCTCATTCGCTCCGGTCGGATGGCCGGCCGAGTTCGGCGTCGGCCTTGAAGCGGTCGGCACCTTCACGCCCACCCGCAGCAACTATCCGAACGGCTGTCACGTCTGCGAGGTTGAGGTGGATCCCGATACCGGCAAGGTCGAGATCGTGCGCCACACCGCGGTCGACGATGCCGGTGTCATCATCAATCCGCTGCTGTTCGAAGGACAGATTCACGGCGGCATTGCGCAAGGGATAGGTCAGGCGCTGATGGAGGACGTGCGGTTCGACCCCGGTACCGGCCAGCTCCTTTCGGGGTCGTTCCAGGACTACGCCATGCCCAAGGCGGCTGACATGCCGCCATTCATCCTCGAAGAACTCGGCGATTTCTGCAAAAGCAATCCGATCGGCGTTAAGGGCGCGGGCGAGAGCGGAACGGTCGGCGCGCCGCCGGCCATCATTGCTGCAATCGTCGACGCGCTGAAAGATTACGACGTGACCGACATTCCGATGCCGGCCACAGCGGCCCGCGTCTGGGCGGCGATGCAAAACGGCAAGAAGGCTGCGTGACCGGAATGGCACTCGAATTTGGCGTTTTCGACCACGTCGACCGCGACTCCCGCCCGCTTTCTCGGTTCTACGAAGAGCGCCTCAAGCTGATCGAGGCTTACGACGCGGCCGGCATCTACGGTTACCACTGCGCCGAGCATCACTCGACCCCGCTCGGGATGGCACCGTCACCGAGCGTCTACCTGTCCTCGATCGCACAACGCACGCGGCGGCTTCGCTTTGGCCCTCTGGTCTATACCCTTGCGCTCTACCATCCGCTCCGGCTTGCCGAAGAAATCTGCATGCTGGACCAGATGAGCCGCGGCCGGTTCATGGTCGGCGTCGGCAAGGGCGTGTCGCCCATCGAGATCGGCTTCTACGGCGTAGAACCCGCCAAGGCGGAGTCGATCTTTGCCGAAGCGTTTGCGGTTGTCCGCAAGGCGCTGACCCAGAAGATCGTGAATCACGAAGGCGAGCACTTCCGGTTCAAGGACGTGCCGATGGAGCTCGAGCCATTCCAGAAGCCGCATCCGCCGCTCTGGTACGGTGTCGTAAGTCCCGACAGCGCGGGCCGCGCCGCCAAGGCCGGCATGAACTTCATCAGCAACGCGCCCGCACCCGCCATTCGCGCCAAGGTCGCGCGTTATATCGCGACCGAGCGACCGTCCGGCTGCGCCGCGCCGAAGTTCGGCATGAACCGCTACGTGGTGATGGCCGAGACCGATGCCGAGGCTCTGGCCGTGGCAAAGCGCGCGTACAAGGCCTGGTATGCGAGCTTCATGACGCTGTGGTGGAAGTACAATCAGAAGCCCCCGAACGTGAACTACCCGCCCGAGATCGAAGCCCCGATCGAGATCGGGACCGCAGTGGTGGGCTCCCCACAGACAGTGCTGAACGCACTGAAGCCGCAGCTCGCGGAATCGGGCTCCAACTACCTCGTGTGCCGCTTCGCCTTCGGCGATCTGAGCCTGAGCGAGTCGCTGCGCTCGCTCGATTTGTTCTCGCGTCACGTCGCGCCGGCTTTACGGCAAGGCGTGCCCGCGGCGGCCGAGTAGCCGGACGCTTACGCCGAAAAGCGCCAAATGGGTTCCATCACACTTTTCGCGACATGTAACAGGACGTGACGGCACCCGGCGCGACCCGCCGCGTTGATTACGCGACCTTAGCGACACCCCTCCAGCACCACCCACAAACGACGGGAGACAACGTCTGCGCGCAAGCAGAGGAGATTTTGCATGTCCGAACGCCAAGCCAGCCGAAAGGAAGCTCCGCCCTGCCCCATGTGCATGAGCGAGACCGATGTGAAGCAGGTCCACCGAGAACCCAACCGCGATCTGATTGTCTACAAGTGCCGCTCATGCAACCTCGAATATCCGGTTGTTGCCGACCGGCTGTAGCTGTAGTCCGCTATCTGTCCCGGTGGATCATGTCGCCGGACTTCCCCGCCACAAACGCCGCCAGGCTCTGTTCAAACTGAACCGATGCATCGCGCGGATACGTATCGCAGTAACCGCCGATGTGTGGAGTGACGAACACATTGGGCAGCGACCACAATGGACTGTCCTGCGGCAACGGTTCGGTCGCGAGCGCATCAAGCGCAGCACCGGCCAGCCGCTTTTCCTGCAAGGCGCGAAGCAAGGCCGTCTCGTCCAGCACACCACCACGGGCCAGGTTGATGAGGAGCGCCGACGGTTTCATCGCGGCAAGCACAGCATCGTTCACGATATTGCGGCTGCCCGACTCCAGCGGCAACAACAAAACGAAGTAATCGAGGCCGCGCACCGCTTCCAC
>CAZGSW010000091.1:8850-16598 GCA_964528635.1 uncultured Rhodoplanes sp.
ACCACATCCTTGCCGAGATACGGAGAGTCGGTGATGCCGTCGGTGCCGGTGCCGAGCGAGTGCACCCACTTGAGCCGTGGCGTGTCCTTGAAGAAGTCCTGCTTCACCTGCGGGCCGAAGCACATCAGGATTTCGGCCCAAGGGGCATGCTGAAGCGCTTCGTCGCGCGTAGCACAAGTCCTTATCGTGAGTTCGGGATGACGCGGAGCGAGATACCTCTCGTAGGCCGAGCGGGTGGGTTCGGGGTGTGTGAGAAAAATGAGCAGGTTCATGGCCTGGTAAATTTCGCGACTGGCACTCGATTCTCCGTCATGGTCGGGCGCCTGACCCGGCCATCCATGGTGTCCCGTGGGCCGAACCCGCGGATAACGACTGTGCAACCCAGCAGGTGGAGCGCCTAGCCGACCTGCACCACCTCTTCCGCAAACTGATGCAGCCGGTCGCCGGGCCCGTTGCCACCGATGATGTAGTTGTCGCACAGCCAGTTCAGATAGCCGCCGTGCGCGTAGGTCGGGTGCACGACGATGTTCATGTCCTTGGCGATGGTCCATGGCTCGTCATGGCGGATCAGGGGCCGCTCGACCAGATCGTAGCCTTGGCCGTGGCAGTAAAGGCGCGACTCCTCGGGGCGGCCGTGCTTGCGCATCATGCCGTTGAACTGCTCCCAGATGTCCTTGCAGGGCGTGCCAGGCTTGAGGAGATCGAGGGTCAGCTTGCGGGATTCCTTCACGAACTCCAGTTCGTCTTTCATCTGCTGCGGCACCGGAACGCCAACCACGCAGGTGCGGCCCAGTTCGGTGTACATCCCACCGGGGCCGGAATCCTCGACCAGCAACGCAACCGCGTCTCCCTTCTCGATCACCCGGTTCTGCACGTGCCGTTGACCGAACTTGGCGGCCTTGCCGAGCGGCATCGAGGCGCAGAGGTAGATGCCGTTCTCGGAGCCGTGGCGCTGGCTGTAACACTGCGCGATTGCGGCGACGTCGCGGTCGCGCATGCCCGGCTTGATGGCCTCGAACGCGGCCTTCATGGCACCGTCCTGCATCAGCGCCGCGCGCTTCACAAGTTCCTGCTCTTCGGCGGACTTGATGACCTTGATTCGGTCGACCATCTCGCTCGCGTCAACGTAGCGTGCGTTGGGAAACTTCTTCATGGTGAAGTCGCCGAGCGCGAACGAAAGCTGGTAGATGTGGACGAAGCCGATCGTCGCGTTGGCGTAAGGCGCCAGCGCCTTGGCCGCGAGCTCCGGATCGTAGAGATTGGTGTAGTGTGCGGACTCGTAACTGGGCGTTGTGAGGATTCGCTTCACGCCGCGCCACATATCGGCCGGCGGCCGACCGTCGCCATCGAACGGCCCCTGCATCACCACGGTCATCTCGTCGTCGCGCGGAAAGACGACAGTCATCGGATAGCCGTTGCAGGCCGGCATGTCCGTGAACCACTTCACCGCGCCGCCCATATGATCGTTATTGTTCTGCATGAGCAGAACGTCGATCTTCTCGCGCTGCATCGCCTGGCGGATCAGCCCCCACCGGCGGTTGAGCTCCGCGGTCGAAATCGGCGTCTGCAGGCGTACATTCATGCCGTCGGCGTTCATTTCGAAGGCTCCTCCCTACCCCTTGTTGCCAACACGATAACGTATTGAGGCTCAAAGATAAATCAGCCTGACCTCAATCGCCAAGTAAACCGCCTTCGCCGCACCATATTGTTGTATAAGGTGATGCGGAGGAGGCCGCCCTCTAGCATCGTTGTCTTTGATGGAAGCCATACTCGTCAAGGTTTTCGCAACCGCTCTGGCGCTGAGCCAGGTGACCACGCGGCCGGATACCGTCAAAACCGAATTCGATCCCGCGCAAGACCGGGCGGAGGTCGTCCGCCTGATCGGCGACGGCTGCACCCACATGCGCAAGGCCTTCGACGTCGAACAGCTCGACCTCGACGGTCTGATCGAAACGGCGATGTCGGACACGCAGGGGGGCGACGAAGAGGTCGCGGCCTTCCGCGGCATCAAGTTTGCCGACCTGTTTGTTGCCTACAAGCAGTTCTGCAAGAACGAGAAGGTCGACCGCGAGGTCGTCGATATCGGCGAGGTCATCGAGTTCTACAACCTGGCCGTAGCAGGACTGCCGGACCACGAACAGCTCAAGGAGCTGAAGATGCCGGGCCTGACCAGGGTCCAGGACATCAAGGGTTCCGGCTACGCCGAACTGTATGAACCGAATCATCGCCGGCTCTGGATCAAGCTTTCCGACATTCCACAGCATGTGCAGCAGGCCTTTATCGCCGCCGAGGACAAGAGATTTCTTGAGCACAAGGGCGTCGACGAGCGCAGCGTGATCCGCGCCTTCATCAACACCGTGGCAGACCCGAACAGCCGCCAGGGCGGTTCAACCATCACCCAGCAGGTCGCCAAGAATCTTCTGGTCGGCAACAGCGTCTCGTTCGAGCGCAAGATCCGGGAAATGATCGTTGCAGCACGGATCGAAAAGTCGCTGACCAAGCAGGAGATCCTCGAAATCTACCTCAACGCCATCTATCTCGGCCGCTCTTCATGGGGCATCGAGCTGGCGGCGCAAAGCTATTTCGGGAAATCAGCCAAGGACCTCACGCTGGTCGAAGGCGCTTTCCTTGCGGGACTGGCGAAGGGACCGAGCTACTACAATCCGGACCGGCAACGGGCCCGCTCGCAGGAACGGCTGTCCTATGTTCTGAGCCGGATGCATGACGATGGCGAGATTGACGAGCAACGCCTTCAGGAGGCCACGGCGCAGAAGCTGGAAATTGTGACGCTGAACCGCCAGCGGCGCGACAACGGATACTACAGCATCGATCAGCTCAGGCGCGAGGCCAGGCAACTGGCCAAAATGGAGAGCCTGACGGGACGGTCGTATGTGGTGAAGTCCACGATCCATCCGGAACTGCAGAAGGCAGCGGAGGCGTCTCTCCAGGAAGGTCTTGCCCGCTACGAGCAAAGCGCCGGGCGCACGCAGTTCCGCGGCCCCGAAGGCAATCTTGGCGAAGCGATCCGCAAATTGCAGGCCGACACGCAGGCCGACCAGACCATGCCAGCGTGGCAGCGGGCGCTCCTGAATTTCCGCCCTCCCCTGTACGACGTGCACTGGGATCCGGCGGTCGTGGTCGAAAAGACGAATGTGAAAGGTCAATCGACCTTCCGCGTCGGTTTGCGGGACGGCCGTACATTCCCGTTGTCGACCTATTCGACTGCTGCGCGGCGAATGCTCCAGGTCAACGATGTGGTGTTCGTCCACGTGACCGAGGGGCGGGTTCGCCAGGTGCGGAGGGTGCACAAGGGCAAAGTGACGGTGCAGGAGATCCAGGACGGCGCCCGTGTCGAGATGCGGATCCGGCCAACGGTGCAGGGCGCCGCGGTGGTGCTGGAGAACCGGACCGGGCGCATCCTCGCCATGGCGGGCGGATTCTCCTACCCCCTGAGCCAGCTCAACCGCACCACGCAGTCGCGCCGACAGCCCGGATCGTCGTTCAAGCCGGTGGTCTATCTCACCGCCCTGTCGAACGGATTGCAGCCCAACGCGCTTATCAATGACGGCCCGATCACCTTGCCGCCGATCGGCGCCCGCCAGGGAGGCTACAGTCAGGACTACAAGGACTGGTGGTCACCGAAAAATTACGATGGCGGCTACTCCGGAGTCATGACGCTGCGTCGTGCGCTCGAGCAATCGAAGAACCTGGTTACGGCACAACTCCTCGATGGCGGCATCAGCCAGTCTGCACCGGACAGCCTCGATCGGGTTTGCGCCGTCGCCAAGGAAGCGCAGCTCTATCAGATCTGCGAGCGCTACTACCCGTTCGTGCTTGGCGCCCAGGCCGTGCGTCCGCTCGACATGGCTGTGTTCTATGCCTCGATTGCGAACGAAGGCTTCCGCCCCGTGCCACACATCATCGAGTCCATCGAGCGCGAGGGCGAGACCCTGTACCGCCAGGACCCGAAGCTTATTCCTCTGGCCGGCGTCGATCGTCCGGCCGCATTCCAGCTTCGCACCATTCTACAGGGCGTGCTGTCCCGCGGCACTGCGCGGTCGATCGCATCTCTCGCGCCGTTCGTGGCCGGCAAGACCGGCACCAGTGACGACGAGAACGACGCATGGTTCGTCGGATTCTCCAATGATGTAACCATTGCCGTCTGGGTCGGTTACGACAACCAGCGCGGCCGCCGCACACTCGGCGGCGGCCAGACCGGCGGCAAGGTTGCGGTGCCGATCTTCGAACGCATCATGCAGGCCGTATGGCAGCACCATGCTCCCAGGACGGCGCTGCAGGGGCCCTCGCCGGAAGCGAAGTCCAGGCTGATCGCACTGCCGATCGACTTTCTCAGCGGCCAGCGTCTCGACGGCAACCGATACGCGGCTCAGCAAATCTACTACGACGTCAATGGTCAGCCGGTGCAGAGCGCGCGGTTCACCGAGTACTTCCGGCTGGACGCCAATGGCCGCCTGAATGATCAGCACGGCCATGTGATCTCGAGCGGCAGCTCGTACGGCCATCCCAACATGCATCGCGATTACGATGGCTACCAATCACCATTCGAGACATTTTTCGGAATCTTCCGCTCCGACCGGCCGGCCTATATCGGCCCCGGAGGCCCGCCCCCCGGCATGCCGGAGTATTCACAGCGTCCGCCGGGCGCATGGATAGGCGGCCGCAACGCGAGCCCGCCCCCGCCGCCCCCACAGGCGCCGCAGTGGGGCCGCCAGAGGGACTTGCACCGCGTTTACTGACGACCCCAATGGCCGGTTGGCCCGAGGGCAGGAAACGAACGGCTGCTGACAGGGCCGGGGAATGAGCTAGGGTCGTCCGGCAACACGGACACAACCATGGCCCGGCTCAAGCTCTCGATCGCAACCACCGACTACGACCACTTCCGCGATTTCCGCACCGGCGACGTCGAGGCGTCCGGCATCGAGACCGTCTGGTCGATGCTTGGCCATCACGAGATCTTCGCACGCTTCACTTTCAACCGGGAATGGGACCTGGCCGAACTGTCGTTCGCAAAATTCTGCGCTCAGGTGACGCGGAAGGACTCCGACATCATCGGCCTGCCAGTGGTGTGCTCGCGGCTGTTTCGCTTCTCGTCGTTCTATGTGAACAGGAAGAGCAGGATCAGATCGGCAAAGGACCTGAAAGGAAAGAAGGTCGGATCGCCGGAATGGGCGCACACAGCCGCCGTCTATATGCGAGGTTGGCTCAATGACGAGCACGGCGTCGGATTGAAGGACATCCACTGGCACCAGGCCGGCGCCAACGAAGCCGGCCGCATCGAGAAGGTCGAGTTATCGCTCCCGAAAGGAGTCAAGCTCACCCGCGTTGCCGACAAGTCGCTATCGGACATGCTGGCCGCGGGCGAGATCGATTGTGCCATCATCGCACGTCCGCCGGACTGCTTCCGCAACAACCATCCCGACGTGGAGCGGTTGTTCCCCGAGTTCTGGGACATGGAGGAGCAATACTACGCCCGCACCAAGGTTTGGCCGATCATGCATATCATCGCCATGCAGAAGAGCGTGCTGCAGGAAAACCGGTGGGCGGCGCGAAATCTCTACAACGCATTCGTCACCTCCAAGAATCGCAGCGTCGAACGCCTGATGGACCCGGCAGTGTCACGCTATCCCGTGGCCTGGCTGCCGACCTACATGCGCAAGATGAGCGCCACGTTCGGGCCGGACACGTTCCCGTACGGCATCGAGGAGAATCGTCCGACCTGGGAACAGATGCTGCGCTACACCTACGAGCAGGGAATCGCGCATCGGCATGCGAAGCCGGAAGACATTTTCCCGAACGGGATCATGACGGACGTGAGGATATAAGCAGCGTCGACTCACCGCCCTTGATGAGCGAAGCCAGCTCTGCGGCGAGCGAGTCTTGAAGCGGCCTCGCCTTCCCCATCGGAAAGCGAGACCACGGCGCATGTTCAGCGTTCAAGCAAAGTGGAGCCGCTCACTTCCCGATCTTGATCCCTGCCGCCTTGATGATCGGAAACCACTTGTCCATCTCGGACTTGTGGAACTGGGCCAGGAACTCGGGCGTCAGATTTTCCTTCGCCGTCAGATCATAGCTCTGATCGGCGAACCTCTTGCGGATCACCGGGTCGCTCAGCGCGCTGACGACTGCGCCGTTCAGTTTTGCGACAATGTCTTTCGGGGTCTTGCCCGGCGCCCAGATGCCCTGCCAGGGCTCGGTGTACACGCCCTTCACGCCCTGCTCGTCACCGGTCGCAATGTCCTGCGATCCATTGCCGCGCTTCTTGCCCATCACCGCAATAATCCGGAACTTGCCGGCACGATGCTGAGGCAGCGACGTGATGGGATCCAGAATCGCAAGATCGATCTGACCGGATACCAGATCGGGAACCACCGGCGCGGTGCCGCGATAGGGAATGAAACGGAACTTGGTGCCGGTAACCTGCTGGAACAGCACGCCACCAATATGAGAAGGACTGCCTTGGCCCGCCGTGCCGAAGGTGGCCTTGTCCGGATTGGCCTTCAGCCAGGCCACCAGTTCTCCCAGATTCTTGACCGGAAGATCGTTCTTTACCGCGAACAGCCAGGGCGTGTTGCCGACCAGCGCAATCGGCTCGAAGTCCTTCACCACGTCGTAGTTGAGATTGAGGACTGCCGGGTTGAGGACGTGCGTGACGTTGGCGCCATAGAGGATAGTGTAACCGTCGGGAGCGGCGCGGGCGACGCGGCCTGTCCCGACCGATCCCGCGGCCCCGGTCACGTTCTCGACCACCACTGTTTGCCCCAGCGCAGTTGACATGCCGGAGGCAACGAGGCGCGCATTTGTGTCAAGCGCACCGCCGGCCGGCACTGGAACAACCATGGTGACGGTGCGGGATGGAAAGGCCTGTGCCCGGGCAAAGCGCGGAAGAAACGGAAGCGCGGCGCTGGCAGAGGCAAGTTCTAGAAAACGGCGGCGGTGCAGGCGCATAGGTTCCTCCCTGGAATTGCAGATGCTTCAAGGCTCGTTTCGGGGCATAATACCCGGAAATTCCGCTTCGAGGAGACCGATATGCCCCGCCACAAGAATTACGTCCCGCACGGCGTTATCCCGGCTGTTCTTTTGCCGTTCCACGAAGATCTTTCCATCGACGAGCCGGGATTCCGCAAGCACCTGCGCGATGTGGCGGCGACCGATGGCATTTCGGCCATCACAATCAATGCCCATTCAACCGAGGTGGCGTCCTGCACGTTCGATGAGCAGCGCCGTATCCATGAGATCACTCAGGAGGAGGTGGGCGCAAGGTTGCCGGTCGTGCACGGGATATGGGCCGACGGCTCGCTCGAAGCCGCCCGTATCGCCAAGACAGCAACCGAAGATGGCGCTTCGGTCCTCCTGGTCTTCCCGCCGGCTCCGTTCACCCTCGGGCAGAATGCCACGATGGCGGTCGAGCACTTCAAGCGGATTGCCGATGTTTCCGATCTTCCGATCATCGCCTTCCAGTACCCGCTGGCCACCGGTCAGGGCTATCCCAACGACACCATCCTGAAGATGATCGACGAGGTGCCCAACCTGACCGCAATCAAGGACTGGGCCGGCACCCCGCAGCAGCACGAATGGCACGTCAGGACGCTGCAGAACCTCAAGCGGCCGTTCAACGTGCTCTCCACGCAGAGTTCATGGCTGATGGCATCGCTGACCTTCGGCTGCAAGGGCCTGCTCTCCGGTTCGGGCAGCGTGATTCCCGATCTGCAGGCGCAGCTCTTCAAGGC
>CAZGSW010000092.1:0-16443 GCA_964528635.1 uncultured Rhodoplanes sp.
GCCGCGACTCCGTGTAGCGCATGGCGGCCGGGTTATCGCCGTCGATGTTGCCGAAGTTGCCCTGCCCGTCGATCAGCGGATAGCGCTGCGCGAAATCCTGCGCGAGCCGCACCAGCGCGTCGTAGATCGCCTGGTCGCCGTGCGGATGGAAGTTGCCCATCACGTCGCCGACGATCTTCGCCGACTTCTTGAAGGCGGCGTTCGGATCGAGCCGCAGCAGGCGCATGCCGTACAGGATGCGCCGGTGCACCGGCTTGAGACCGTCGCGCGCGTCCGGCAGCGCGCGATGCATGATGGTCGAGAGCGCGTACGCGAGATAGCGCTCCTCGAGCGCCTCGCGCAGCGCGACTTCCTGGACGTCGGACGGTTCGGGAGGAATCAGGCGTTTACCCATGTCGCGGGTGGTTACCGCGCCTTCCACGCATGAACAAGCGATGAACGTGAACAACACGCCCAATTCAGGCGTTGCTTGTTCAAATCCTCTGATGGGGAAGACGCCAGAGAAGACGAAAGTGCCGGGCCGGGGCACCCGCCACGCAACACAAGGAGACCGTCAGATGCCTCGTCAATCCGTCCTGTCTCTTGCTGTGGCCGCCGTAATCGTTGTGGCCGTATCTCTGTTGCCCGGCCGCGCGCAGGCCATGGGAATAGGAACCGCTGCCGCGATCGGCAACGCGGTTGCCGACTTCGACGCCGCTGAGCAGGTCCGGTACGTCTGCCGCTGGCGCTATGGCCGCCAGGTCTGCTGGTGGGTGCCGCCGGTGCGGGTCTACCGTCCGTACCGCCACTACCGTCCGTACCGCCATTACCGGCCGTATCGGCCCTACCGCTACCACCACCGCCGCTGGTAGCCCCCAAATCGTTGCAAAGACGCCGGTTTCCGCCTCGGCGGGGCCGGCGTTCGCGGTCTTGCATCCGGCCGCCGGATGCGGCAAATTATGGTTAATGCGGCGCCACGTGGTGCCCCGGGAGGCCAGCCGGGCACTTGGAGTGCGTACCGTGAAAATCGTCACTTTGGCGGTTTGCGCGGCCTTCGGCCTTGCTTGGGCCGGTGCATCGGCCGCTCACGCCCAGAATTTCTCCACCTCGAAGAACTACAGCACCGCCCGTTCGTCCAAGGCGAATGCGACCTATGCCCAGGCCAGCTCCCGGGGCCAGCCCCGCGACGGCTCGATCATGGAACGCAAATGCATGACGCTCTCGTGCGGCAGCACGTGGTGCTACATGGTCAAGCGCTGACGGCGTCCCAGAACGGCGCCGAGGAAGCCGTCGCGCGCTTCGACAAACGAAAGCCCGCGCGGCTCGAGGACGTGCCGCGCGAGGAAAAAGCCGGTGAGCGCAAAGCCGTCCGCGAGTTCATCGGCCGTGGCCGGCGCAGCCGCGTCCTCGTCGCACACAAACGCCGGCAGGGGCAGCAGCCGGTCGTGCCAGGGCTCGCCGGCGCTGCGCGACACCGCCCGGCCGGAGCGCGGCGACACGTAATGCAGGTCGTCGCCGGCGCCGGTCGCGGCGCAGCTCGTCAGGTCGAGGCCGAAACCGAGCTCGGCCAGCATCCGCAGTTCGAACCGCACCACCTCCGCGCCGGCCTGCAGCGGATCGCCGAGCCGCGCCAGCGCCGCCGACAGCCAGCCGTGCACGTCCGGATGCGGGTCGCGCTCCGGCAGCAGGCGGCACAGCGCGGCAAGGTGGGTGACGCCGTAGACGACGTGGGATGCGGCCAGCATCGAGGCCGGGTGCAGCTTCAGCGGTTCGACGCTGTAGTGGCCGAGATGCTCGTCGAGCCGGGCGCGCCAGACCAGCCGCAGGTCGTTGCCGGGCTGCAGCAGCGGGCGCAGCCGGGAGCCGGCCCCTCCCCGCACCAGGCCGAGGTGGCGACCATGACCGAGGGTCATGATTTCGGCGATGGCGTTGGCCTCGCCGTGCCTCCTCACCCCCAGTACGATGCCCTCGTCGGTCCATTCCATCCGGGTCTTCCAGTCCTGCGTTGCGTGCCTTCAAACACCGAACGCGGTGCCGTTCTATTCTCTGGGGAACTCGAGCCCCATCGCGCGATATCGATCAGGGTCATCGCCCCAGCTTTCACGAACCTTTACGAACAGAAACAGATGCACCGGCTTTTCCAGAATGTCGGCCAGCTCGCGCCGTGCAGACGCGCCGATCGCACGGATCGAACGGCCCTCTTTGCCAAGCACGATCTTGCGCTGGCTTTCGCGCTCCACGTAGATTGTCTGCTCGATCCGCACAGACCCGTCCTTAAGCTCGGTCCATGTCTCGGTTTCCACAGTGGACTGATACGGCAGTTCCTGGTGCAGCCTGAGGAATAGCTTTTCCCGCGTGATCTCGGCCGCGAGCTGACGCAGTGGTACGTCGGAAATCTCGTCCTCCGGATAGTGCCAGGGACCTACAGGAACGTGAGCGGCGAGCCAATCACGCAAGTCAGCAACGCCGTCACCGTTCAGCGCCGACACCATGAACGTGGCGGTAAAGCGCCCACGAGCGTTCATCGCCTCTGCGAGTTTGAGGAGACGCGGCTTGTCGACCACATCCACCTTGTTGAGCACCAAAACCTTGGGCTGGCCCAGTTCGCCAAGCTTGCCCAAAATCATGTCGGCCTGATCGTCCATGCCAGTGTTGGCATCGACCAGAAATGCGATCACGTCCGCGTCCTGCGCACCGATCCAGGCCGTCGTCACCATGGCGCGATCGAGCCTTCGCTTCGGCACAAAGATGCCTGGAGTATCGACCAGAATAAGCTGGACGTTGGCGGCAAGCGCGATTCCGCGCACCAGTGCGCGGGTGGTCTGCACCTTCGGCGTCACGATCGCGACCTTGCTGCCGATCAGCGCATTGGTCAGCGTCGACTTACCGGCATTGGGTGCGCCGATCAACGCAACAAAGCCGCACCGGGTCGTGCCTGTGTCTTCAGCCATCGGTGCGGTCCACCCGGACGCCTTCGCGTTCCAGCATCGCTGCCGCCGCCGCCTGTTCCGCAACGCGCTTGGAGCGGCCCCGGCCTTCCGCAGGCTCACGCTGCGGCAACGTCACCGCGATCCGGAATTCGGGATTGTGGTGGGGCCCCGTGCGTTCCACCTCCCGATAGGTTGGGGTTGGCAGACCCCGCGCCTGCGCCCACTCCTGCAACATCGTCTTGGGATCGCGCAGCGGACGGGTCGGCGTTCGCATTCGCTCGCCCCAGAGCCTCTCGACCAGCGCCGCAGCCTCGCTGTAGCCGCCGTCCAGAAACACTGCACCGACCAGCGCTTCGCACACATCCGCAAGGATCGCGGTACGGGTTCGGCCACCGGCGTTTGACTCCGAGGCGCCGAGGCGCAACGCGGCCCCAAGGTTGATCGAACGGGCCACGTCGGCGCAGGTCTCCCGCCGCACCAGATCCGCGAGCCGGCGGGACAGTTCGCCTTCGTCGCCGCGCGGAAAGGCCTCGAACAGCATTGCGGAGATGACGAGACCAAGCACGTGATCGCCGAGGAATTCGAGCCTCTGGTAGCTGCCGGTCCGGCTGCCGCCAGCAAGCGCCGAAATATGCGTGAGCGCCCGAACCAGCAGTTCACCGTCCTTGAATCGGTAGTCGATGGTGTGTTCGAGCGCGCTCGTGGCAGCGGCCCGCTTCCTGCTCGCTGGAGAACGCCGCGGTCTGGCCGGCTTGTCCCTGGACGGCGTGGCGGCAGAGACAGCAAGCGGCGTTGAAGGCAGAGGGTCGCTGCTTTTGCGCGCCCGCCTCATCGCACGATCGTGAACAGCCGATGCCAGCGGACTGACCACGGCCATCGCCACACTTCCCAGGCCCGCTCGCCCTCCGCCACGGAGAAGAAGATGATCTGGGCGCGGCCGATCAGATTCTGAAACGGCACGTATCCCACCTGCGGGAAACGGCTGTCGGTCGAGTTGTGGCGATTGTCGCCCATCATGAAATAATGCTGGGGCGGAACGTGGAACACTTCGGTGTTGTCGGACTGCAGATTGTAAGGCAGTTCCAGGGTTCTGTAGGAGACACCGTTCGGCAATGTCTCACTCCACTGCCGCACCCGCATTGACCGGCCGGTTTCGTCGATATCGACAAAATCCTCGACGCGCTCCCTCTTCACGGGCGTGCCATTGATATGCAACACACCCTGGATCATCTGAATGCGGTCGTTTGGCAGCCCGATCACGCGCTTGATGTAATCGGTCGAGTCATCCTTCGGCAGCCGGAATACGACGACATCACCGCGCTCCGGCGACGCCCCCATGATGCGGCCCGAGAACAGCGGCGGCGAAAGCGGCAGCGAATAGTGGCTGTAGCCGTACGAGAACTTCGACACGAACAGGTAGTCGCCTACCAGCAGCGTGGCCTTCATCGAGCCCGAAGGAATGTTGAAAGGCTGGAACAGGAAGGTGCGGATGACCAGTGCGATCAATCCAGCGTGGATCAGAAGGCGGATAAACTCACCGATGCCGCCTTCCTTGCGCTTCGCATTGCTGGCCACGCTCATCGACCTCTCGTCCCTTGGCGCCCGTCCGAATCCTTGTACCGGCTGCTTTCGCGGTGCGCAATCGACTGCCGCACCAAGCCACCAGTCATTCAAGTTTCTGTTTTTCTTTGGTTTTCGGACATTTCTAGGGTCTACCAAGCCGTCGGTGACGACCAGATCATAAGCCCCGCTCCGCCGGCGAGACACTGGAAATGATGACATAGGCCACCGCCATCGGGCCCTCGTCGGTGATTGTCAGGTCGATCCGGACATCATGCCCCGGCGGTGTCAGGGCTTGCAGACGCAGCAGTGCCCCACCCGTGAGTTGCATGGTCGGCTGGCCGCCGGGACGGTTCACCACCCCCATGTCCCGCCACCACACTCCTGAACGAATTCCAGTCCCCAAAGCCTTGGCGCAGGCTTCCTTGGCAGCAAAGCGCTTGGCATAGGTCTCCACCCGGTTCCGGCGCCGATCAGCACGCTGCCGCTCGATCGGCGTGAAAATACGATCGAGAAAGCGATCACCATGCCGCTCGATCACCTTCGCAATCCGTCGCACGTCCGTGATATCGGAGCCGATGCCCAGGATCATGACACTCCGCTCATGCCGCGACGCGGGCACGCCCGCGGTTCATTGCTGCCCGCATTGCCGCAATTGCATTGTCGAGCCCGACGAACACAGCCTCGCCGACAAGGAAATGCCCGATGTTAAGTTCGACAATTTCGGGCAACGCGGAGATGGTCTCGGCGCTGGCGTAATCAAGGCCGTGTCCGGCGTGAACCTCCAGTCCGAGTCCCCTGGCCAGCCGTGCTCCCTCTTCGATGCGTCGCCATTCGACGTCTGCCGTATCTGAAATGCGGTCTGCCAGTGCGTGGCACCAGGCGCCGGTGTGAATTTCGACCACCTGCGCAGCTATCTGGGACGCTGCCTCGATCTGACGCGCCTCTGCCGCGATGAACAGCGACACCCGAATGCCGGCATCACGCAGACGCGCGACAGCCGCCGCCAGCGAATTGTGCTGGCCGGCAACGTCGAGGCCGCCTTCGGTGGTTCGTTCGGCTCGCCGCTCCGGAACGAGGCAGACGGCGTGCGGACGCGTTCGCAGCGCAATTCCGACCATCTCCTCGGTCGCCGCCATTTCGAGGTTGAGGGGTCTGGCGATTTCGGCCTTCAAACGCGCGATATCGTCGTCGCTGATGTGGCGGCGATCTTCCCGCAGATGTGCAGTTACGCCGTCGGCGCCCGCCGCGGTCGCCAGTTTGGCGGCACGCACCGGGTCCGGATGAGCCCCGCCTCGCGCATTCCGGATGGTGGCAACATGGTCGATGTTGACGCCAAGTCGCAGATGTGGGGCAAACGTCACTTCGGTGTCCCCGTAGCTCCTAGTGTGGCCGTTCAGAAGTCCACATCACTCTTGCTACGAGTTCGTCATGCGGCTTCTGAACCAAAGCTACACCAGATCAATAAGTTGCTAGTGCCCTTCGATTCCGAAGTTCGTAAACAAGATGCCGCACCTCGGTCGAACTTTCGGAATCGAAGGACACTAGCTGTTGACCCGTTCTGCGGCCGCGACGACCTTTTTGGCGCGCAACTGCGCAATGATCGCGCTGAGATGTTTAAGATCGTACACCTCCAGATCGATCACGCAGTCGGTGAAATCGGGGGACCGCCGGGTCATCCGGATGTTGTCGATGTTGCCGTCATGCTCCGCGATCACCTGCGCGACCTGAGCGAGCGTACCGGGCTCGTTGACCGACTGCACGGCTATCCGCGCCGGAAAGCGCTGCGGAACACGTTCGTCGATGTCCCATCGCACATCGAGCCATCGCTCGGGTGCATCTTCAAAATCCTTCAGCGTCGGTGACTGGATCGGATAGATCGTTATGCCCTCGCCCGGCGTGACGATACCGACGATCCGGTCACCCGGGACCGCCCCACCATCCGGCGCAAATCGAACCGGCAAATCGGAGTTGATGCCACGGATCGGGATCGGATCGCCCTTGTCCTCCGGCGAAGCATCGGACTCGCCAGGAACCTTGAACATCAGGGCCTTGCCCATTTTCAGGCCAAACCAGCCGCCGTCCGACTTCGGCGGCGGCACCGCAGCGATCCGCTCTTCCTTGTAATCGGGGTACATGGCGCGGGCGACGTCGGAGGGGCGCATCTCGCCCCGCCCGACAGCCGCGAACACCTCGTCGATCGACTGCCTGGCCAGACGATGCAGCGCACCCTGCAGCTTCTCGTCGGAATACTCTCGCTTGGCACGCTGACAGAGCCGCTCCACAATCCTGCGCCCGAGCGCCGCGTACTGGGTCCGCACTGCGCTTCGGGTGGCGCGACGAATGGCCAGGCGTGCCTTGCCCGTGACCACGATGGATTCCCAGGCGGCCGGCGGCGCCGTCTGCGACTTGGACGTGAGGATTTCGACTTCGTCACCGTTGAGCAATTCCGAGACAAGCGGCGAAATCCTGCCGTTGATCTTGCATCCGATGGCGCGGTTTCCGACGTCGGTATGAACCGCGTAGGCGAAGTCGATCGGAGTTGCCCGGCGGGGTAGCGCGATCAGCTTGCCCTTCGGGGTGAAGCAGAACACCTGATCGTGGAACAGCTCGAGCTTGGTGTGTTCGAGAAACTCCTCGGGATTCGAGCCCTCGGCCAGCAGTTCGATGGTTCGGCGCAACCAGCCATATGCATTGGATTCGCGCGACAACATCTCGGTCGGCGAGCCGAGACCGTCCTTGTAGAGCGCGTGCGCCGCGATGCCGTACTCGGCGATCTCGTGCATCTCCTCGGTGCGCAATTGCAACTCGACGCGCTGCTTGCCGGGGCCAATCACCGTGGTGTGGATAGAGCGGTAGTCGTTCTGCTTTGGCGTTGAGATGTAGTCTTTGAAGCGGCCCGGCACGACCGGCCAGGTGGTATGAACGATCCCCATCGCGCGATAGCATTCGGGTACAGTGTTCACGATCACACGGAAGCCGAAGATATCGGAAAGCTGCTCGAAGCCGACCGACTTGCGCTCCATCTTGCGCCAGATCGAATAGGCTCGCTTGCGACGGCCATGGACGTGGGCGGAGATTCCCGAGTCGACAAGCTTGCGCGCAAGCTGCTGTTCGATCTCCTCGATCAGGTCCTTGCTGCGATCGGCCAGCGCGTCCAGACGGCTGCTGACCACCTGATGCGCCTCCGGATACAGTTCCCGGAACCCGAGGTCCTCCAGTTCCTCGCGCACGCCGTGCATACCCATGCGGCCTGCCAGCGGCGCGTAGATATCAAGTGTCTCCTCCGCAATACGCCGCCGTCCCTCGGCCGGCATGTGGTGAAGGGTCCGCATATTGTGCAGCCGGTCCGCGAGCTTGATCAGGAGCACGCGGACGTCGTCGGCAATGGCAAGAAGGAGCTTGCGGAGGTTTTCCGCCTGCTTGGCCTCGCGGGACACCAGATCCAGCTTCTTGAGCTTGGTCAGGCCTTCGACGAGGTGCCCGATATCCGGACCAAATATCTGGTCGATCTCGGCTCTTGTAGTGGGCGTATCCTCGATCGTGTCGTGCAGCAACGCCGCCGCAATGGTGGCGTCGTCCAGCTTAAGATCGGTCAGAATAGCTGCGACTTCGAGCGGATGTGAGAAATACGGGTCCCCCGAAGCACGCTTCTGCTCGCCGTGCGCCTTCATGGCGTAGACGTAGGCCCGATTGAGCAGCGCCTCGTCGGTGTCCGGGTTGTATCGGCGCACCCGCTCGACCAACTCGTACTGCCGCATCATCGGCGCAGGCGAGGCCGGTCTCTCAGGGTTTCCAATAACATGGAGGGGCTTGCTCAACCTTCGCCGCAGCGGTATCCGGCTCCGGGCCGGATTTTGCATGCGCGGCAAGTCGGTCTTTGAGCGGGCCATATGTCCAAGATATCACGGCGCTTCCCTGCCGTCGCAAGACCGTGCCCGGAAAAGGTTCACGAAGTGCATAAAAAGAACATAAAAGAAAAGGCCCGGCTGCAGCCGGGCCCCGACTATGGCGTTCCGCCCGATGCCTGCGGACCAGGATCTATTCTTCGTCCGGCTCAGGCTGCTCTTCGGGCGGGGTAAGGCCTTCCAGCCCCTTCAGCAGTTCTTCCTCGCTCATGTGATCCACGGCTACCTCGGTGTCGTCCGCATCGACGGAACCGCCAGCCCCGGCGATCAAAGGCACGGTATCCGACTCCGGCTCGTCGACCTCGACGTACTTCTGGAGTGAATGGATGAGGTCTTCCTTGAGATCCTCGGGAGACACGGTCTGGTCGGCGATTTCGCGTAACGCAACCACCGGGTTCTTATCGTTATCACGGTCAATCGTAATGGGGCCGCCGGACGAAATCATGCGAGCGCGATGGCTGGCCAGCAAAACAAGATCGAACCGGTTATCGACCTTGTCGATGCAATCTTCCACGGTGACGCGAGCCATATGGCAGCAGCTCCTGCAACGTTACGTTGTCCTCGGATTTGCGGCTTAACTAGCCCTGCAATGCATAAAGTGCAAGCCCCGCAATTTGCTGCTTGGCGCTTCACCCTGCCTTTGTTAGGCAACGACGGAACCTTAAGAGCTTATTGGGATTGGTCATTTTTCGTCTTCGTGAAGGCCCCTTGGCAGCGGTCACAGTGCGTTTCCAGCCGGCTCCAGCGGGCACCGCGACGCCAGAAACCGCGACACCGAGCCGCCGGAAGCTTCCTGCCATACCTGCGCCAAACGCATTCGCGATCATATAGCGAACTGTTCAGAGAGAATCATGGCTCAAAATCTTGAAAAGACCGCCTTGTTCATTGACGGCGCGAACTTGTATGCCACCGCCAAATCGCTTGGCTTCGACATCGACTACAAGCGGCTGCTCCGCGAGTTCCAGTCGCGTGGGAACTTGTTGCGGGCGTTCTATTACACCGCAGTGATCGAGGATCAGGAGTACTCGTCGATCCGTCCGCTGATCGACTGGCTCGACTACAATGGCTACACGGTGGTCACCAAGGCGACGAAGGAGTTCGTCGACCAGACCGGCCGCCGCAAGGTCAAAGGCAACATGGACATCGAACTCGCGGTCGACGCGATGGAACTCGCCCCCAGCATCGACCACATGGTGCTTTTTTCCGGCGATGGCGACTTCCGCTCGTTGGTCGAGGCGGTGCAGCGCCGCGGCGTGCGTGTCACGGTCGCATCCACCATCAGCACTCAGCCACCCATGGTGGCTGACGAATTGCGCCGCCAAGCCGACGTGTTTCTCGACATCGCCGAACTGCAATCCAAGATAGGCCGCGATCCATCCGAACGGCCGCAGCGAGAGCCGCGCGGCGAGCGGCAACACACGCCCCAGTTCCTGCATCGCGGTCCCGCTCCGCAACGGGCCGGGGCCGGTGACGATTTCGAAGACTGATCGCGTTCGACCGCCCTCTCCATTGCAGACGCTCGGCATCGCGGCGCGCTCATCCGCACCCGTTCGCATGCGCGAGGACGCCCAAAGCAGGCGCCAAATAGGGTGCATGCAAAAAATTTTTGCACAGGACACTAGATGATGTGCTGGGCCGTCGCCCACGGCACACGTACTGCCCGTGCGGCAAGCTGTTCGGTTGATTTCACTGGCTATGGTCCGTAGGTCGCAGTGGGGGCTAAACGCCGGGGGGTGCCGGTCCGGACCGCGGACCTGTTCTATTCGCTCTCGATAGCGATATCGCGTCTTTGTTTCGGCCCGTTGCGGGCCGGTCTCGACCAGCACCCAACGCACAACAACGGACGAGCAAGATGGAACATGTGCGCGTTGATACTATCGAAGGCCAGAATTTTGGTGACGATCCCCTCGCCGTCAGAACCACCGATCATTATCAGCAGGAGTATGTCGAAGCGTTCGTCGACAAATGGGACGAACTGATCGACTGGGATGCTCGCGCAGAAAGCGAGGGAGAATTCTTCATCGACGTCCTGAAGGCACAAGGCAAGCAGCGAATTCTCGACGTAGCGACCGGCACGGGCTTTCACTCGGTCCAACTCCTGCGCGCCGGCTTTGACGTAACCAGTGTCGACGGCAGTCCGAAGATGCTGATCAAGGCCTTTGAGAACGCCAGGCGTCGGGATCTCATCCTGAACACCGTGCAGGCCGACTGGCGCTGGCTCAACAAGTCGATTCAGGGCAAGTACGACGCCATTATCTGCCTCGGCAATTCCTTCACGCACCTGTTCAACGAAATGGACCGCCGCCGCGTCCTTGCGGAATTTTACGCGGCACTGCGCTACGACGGCCTCCTGATCCTCGATCAACGCAACTACGACGCCATTCTCGACGTCGGTTTCGACAGCAAGCACAAGTACTACTACTGCGGCGACCGCGTGGTTGCCGAGCCTGAGCACGTCGACGACTCGCTGGCTCGCTTCCAATACGCCTTTCCCGACGGATCGGTGTTCCACCTGAACATGTTCCCGCTACGCAAGAACTATGTGCGCAAGCTGATCACCGAAGCGGGGTTCCAGCGCGTACGAACGTATGGGGATTTTCAGGAGCGTTACGGCGAGCACGACCCGGACTTCTTCATTCACGTCGCGTCCAAGCTGCACGTCGAGGACGAGGCCGCGAATGACCAGTGAGGCACAGCGCGTCGCCAGTGTCGCCGAGGCCTATTACGACAGTCCTGAGGCGGATGAATTCTACTTCCACATCTGGGGTGGCGAGGACATCCATATCGGATTGTACGACTCCCCGTCCGACTCCATCGCAATCGCCAGCCGGCGCACGGTGGAGGCGATGGCGGACCGGATCGGTGTGCCGCTCGACAGCCGTCATCGCGTGATCGATATCGGTTCGGGATACGGGGGTGCGGCCCGCTATCTCGCCAAGCGATTCGGCTGCCGGGTCACTTGTCTCAACATCAGCGAGGTGGAAAACGCCCGCAACCGCAAGGCTACGCGCGAGCGTGGCCTGGAGCACATCGTCAATGTGCGTCACGGCTCATTCGAGAACATTCCGGAGCCGGCCGGCACCTTCGACCTGGTCTGGTCGCAGGATGCGATCCTGCACAGCGGCGACCGCGATCGCGTCGTGGCCGAGATCGCCCGTGTCCTCAAGCCTGGCGGCGAGTTTATCTTCACCGATCCGATGCAGGCGGATAACTGTCCGCCCGGAGTGCTGCAGCCGGTGTACGACCGCATCCATTTGAGTTCGCTGGGATCGGTGCAATTCTACCGCGAAGCAGCTATGCGCCACGGTCTCGAAGAGGTCGGGGTAACTCCAATGCCGGATCAACTCCGCGCCCACTATGCGGCCGTCAGGGAGGAGTTGCAGAAGCGCTATGATGATCTGGTCGCGATCGCCACCCGTCAATATGTCGACCGCATGCTGGTCGGGCTCAAGAACTGGATCGATGCCGCCGACAAAGGCTATCTGAACTGGGGTATCATGCAGTTCCGCAAGCGATAGCCAGTTCGCGAGCTGTCAGGACGGATCGGGCGCCGTAGCAAAGAGCTGCGTCCGAGGCGACTGCAGAACCGTAAGGTAGCGGTTGAACTGCGCCAGTACGTCGTTGATGAGCTGCTCGGTGCTGTAGCCCATCACGTCGTACCCCGGACGGCCGTCGCTGAAGAAGGTGCGCGCCTCCTGACGCGTATCGCCGTCGTACAGATCCATCGCCGAGAACGCCGCAAGCCGCCGGGAGCTCGGCCCCACCCCGTAGATGAAATTGCGCGCCCCATCCGCTGCGACCACCAGCGCCACAGTGCCGTGCTCCGCATTGCGCTCGATCTCGGCAGAGAGCCCTCTCCGGCCGAACTCCTCCGCCACAGCCGTAAATGCCCGGCTGACATCGTCATTGATGAACCGCCGCACGTCGGCCGCATTGGGAGAATGCAGCAGCAACGCCAGCCGGCGCTGCCACGGAAGTCCCGTGGCCGGGTGCACGGTGTCGGCGGTCCGCGATGCCAGGTCCGCGCTCATGCCGCGAAACAGGCCCCAGATCAGAACCAGCATTACCACTGCGAACGGCAGGGCGCTGGCGATGGTTGCGGTTTGCAGTCCCTTCAGCCCACCGACAACCAGCAGAACGGCGGCGACCACGCCAATCAGTACGCACCAATAAAGGCGCTGGACCGCCGGCGTGTTGGTCCGTCCGCCGGAGGCCAGGCTGTCGACCACCAACGCGCCGGAATCCGCCGACGTGATGAAAAATACCGCGACCAGGACGATGGCAACGGTCGACGCCACGGTCGGCATAGGCAGGTACTCAAAGAAGCGGAACAGACCAACAGAGACGTCGGCAATCACCGCCTGGCCCAGCGCGCCGTTTGCTGCCGTGGTATCGATGTACATGGCCGTGTTGCCGAACACCGTCATCCACATGAAGGTGAACGCTGCTGGAACGAACAGCACTGCAAAAATGAACTCCCGCACCGTGCGCCCGCGCGAAATCTGCGCGATGAACATGCCGACATAGGGAGCCCAGGAAATCCACCATGCCCAGTAGAACAATGTCCAGGAATCGACCCACGGCGTCGGGCTGTAGGCGTAGATCTGAAACGTCCGCAGCAGAATGTCGTCGAGATACAGTCCGATGTTCTGGACGAAACTACGCAGCAATTGCGCGGTGGGGCCAACGAACAGGACAAACAGCATCAGTCCTATCGCCAACAGCAGGTTCAGTTCACTGAGACGGCGAATACCGCGGTGTATGCCTGAAATCGCCGAAGCAGTGGCAAGCGACGCGACCACGACGACCAGCACGAGCTGGATCGTGGGTGACACCGGCACGTCCGCGACGTGGTTCAGGCCGGCGTTGATCTGCAGCACGCCAAAGCCCAATGACGTCGCAATGCCAAAGATCGTTCCGCAGACGGCGAAGATGTCGACAGCGTGACCCCACCAGCCGTTGATACGCTCGCGCAACAGTGGATAGAGACCCGAGCGGATCGTCAGCGGCAGATTGTACCGGTAGCCGAAGTACGCCAACGACAGACCGACCACGGCATAGATGGCCCAGGCATGGAAGCCCCAGTGGAAGAATGTGATAGCCATGGCCTGCCGGCTCGCCGCGACGCTGCGCGGTTCCTCCTCCGGAGGCAGGACGAAATGCGTTATCGGTTCGCCGACCGCAAAAAACATGAGCCCGATTCCCATGCCGGCGGCGAACAGCATCGCCACCCAGGACAGGAACGGAAATTCAGGCACGGCGTCGTCCGGGCCAAGCTTCAGAGTACCGAAACGGCTGAGCGCCAGGATCAACACGGCGATGAGAAAGAACGCCACCGAAAGAAGATAGAACCAGCCGAAGTTATGGAGGATCCAGCCCTGAACGCTGACGAACAGCGACTCGGCCTGCGATGGCGCAACCACGTCGAACAACACGATCCCGAGCGTCACCACGCTGGCTACGACAAAGACCGGCGGATTGGTGACGAATTTCTGCATGACGTGCCCCTCGTTGCCGCCGGATAGGCCGCGCAGCCTATCCGACATGACGCAAGGCTCAGGCCCACCGAGGTGGGGCGCCTCGCCGCACCCCTTGGGTCGCCGAAATTGCGTCCGCAGAACACTGGTGCCCGCAGAAGGCGGCTGGCAGTATTCCGCAACCGCTACGCACACCTCAGCAGCCACGAGAGATCATGCCGATACGATCCGGCAAACCCGGACGTGATTGTCCGCGCTGCCCGCGTCTTGCCGCCTTCCGCGAGGATTGGCGCAGCCGCGAGCCATCCTGGTTCAACGCACCGGTTCCATCGTTCGGTCCGCTGGACGCCCGGCTGCTGATCGTTGGCCTCGCACCCGGACTGCGCGGCGCCAACCGCACGGGACGTCCGTTCACGGGCGATTATGCGGGCGATCTGCTTTATGCGACCTTGAAGGAGTATCGCTTCTCCCGCGGCGAATTCCTGGCGCGGCTCGATGACGATCTCGAACTGATCGACGCGCGTATCACCAACGGCGTGCGCTGCGTACCGCCGGAGAACAAGCCGACACCCGCCGAGATCAACACCTGCCGCGAGTTCCTGAGTCCCACCATTGCGGAAATGCCGAACCTGCGAGCGATCGTGACTCTCGGACGGATTTCTCACGAAACGACCGTGAAGGCGCTGGGTGGCAGGCGTGCCAGCGCACCGTTTGGCCATGGCGCACGCGCCGAGATCGGCCCCCTGGCGATTTTTTCCAGCTATCACTGCTCGCGCTACAACACCAACACCGGCGTGTTGACGCCGGAGATGTTTCGCGCGGTGTTCAGATCCGTGCGTGACTATCTCGACAGTTAGTGCCGCCGCACCGCAGCTCACCCGCGTATCCAGCCGATGACCTGTTCCGCGCTCTTGTCCGGCGGAAACACCGGATAGAACACCTCGGTCATTACGCCGTCGTCGATCACCCACGCCATACGCTTGAGCAATGTCATGCCGGATACGACGAAGGTCGGCAGGCGCAATGCGGAGGTCAACTCCAGCGTCTCGTCGGACAGGAGTGCAAACGGCAGATGCAGCCGTTCCGCCGCCTCGCGCTGGTATTCAGTATCATTGGCCGCCAGGCCAAACAGGTGCGCGACGCCGAGTTCCTTGAGGTCAGCAAAGTGATCGCGGAACCCGCAGGATTGCGGCGTGCAGCCCCGCGCGCCCGGAATGGCGTCCCAGCCGTCGAGCAGCGGCTGTCCGGGCCGGCCGGTCCGGGGATAGACGTACACCACCGTGCGTCCCTTCAGACGCGCCAGCGAGACCATTGAGCCGTCGGTGGCAGGCAACTCAATGTCCGGCAGCCTCGCACCTTTCAAGTGCGCAGTCGCTCCGTCATCCCGAGGGGCCGGCAGGCCCTCCGGCAAGACGGTCGGATCGTGCAGCGCACGATGCGTTGCCTCCTCACCCGCCATAGACGATGAACTCCATGAGCGAGCCGTCCGGATCGCGGAAATAGACGCTTGTGCCCGACCCCCTCGCGCCGAACCGCCGCATCGGTCCGGCCTCGACCGTCACGTTGTGGCGCTTCAGATGCGCTACCGCATCGTCGATCGGCCCGGTCCATTCAAAGCAAAGGTCGCTGTTGCCGGGCTGCACCGGAAGGCGCGCGACCTCGGCGGGGCGCACGCCCTCGCCATGGACATTGAGCTGTTTGTCTCCGAACCGGTACGCCCAGCCCTTGTCACGCTGCACGAGCTCTGCTCCCATCACGTCGCGATAGAACGCGTTGGAACGCTCCCAGTCAGAAACGTGGATCACGCAGTGATCAAGCCGGACTGGAAGCGACATCAGGAAACTCCGGTAACATTATGATATTCCAAGATTCTTGCCGACGCGCTGCGCCACTTCACGGCGCTGCTCGTTGAGCCCGGCGCCGCGCGTGCGCAGCACTTCGACCGTCTCCGCGGCGGCCGTGCGCGGCGAGCCGGAGTCGTAGGGAGGCGCCGGATCGTACTCGATCTGCAACTGGATCTCGCGTGCGACCTTCTCCCCCTCGAGCGTCGCTGCGAGCGTCAGTGCGAAATCTATCCCCGAGGCAACCCCCGCACCCGTCACGATGTTGCCGTCCGTTACGACGCGTTCGCTGACCGGAATGGCTCCCAGCAGTTTCAGATGATCGATCGCCGCCCAGTGGCAGGTCGCTCGCTTGCCCCTGAGCAAGCCTGCGGCGCCGAGCACCAGCGAGCCGGTACACACCGAGGTCACGTATTTCGCCCCGCTCGCCTGCCGCCGCAGGAAATCGAGAACACCCGCATCCTCCATGAGGTCCTGCTGGCCGGGACCGCCCGGAACCATCACCACGTCGAGCTGGGGACAATCGGCGTAGGTTATGGTTGGCACGATCTCCATGCCGCGGTCGGTCTTCACCGGCGCCAGCGCCTTCGACAGCAGATGAACCCTGGTGTTGGGCAACCGCGCCAGCACCTCGTAAGGTCCGGTCAGGTCGAGCTGCGTCAGGCGCGGGAAGATCAGCATCCCGATCAGGCGTTCGATAGCCATTTGACCTTCCCGTTCAGCCCTTTGACCTTCCCGTTCAGCCCTT
>CAZGSW010000093.1:0-4063 GCA_964528635.1 uncultured Rhodoplanes sp.
GGCCTGTCGGAAGGCTTCTTCCTCGGCCTGCAGGCGGATTACGAGCTGATGGAGCGCAAGCGCGCGCTGGGTGACAGCCTCAAGGCGATCCGGCCCCGAGCGGCGTGAGCGAACCGGCCCGCCCCCTCAGATCGTCTGGTTGTATTCGCCCACCTCCGGATGCGTGCGCAGCACGCCGTCCACCGCCTTGAACATCTCGCGCATGCGCGCCTCGGACGCCGGGCTCTCCACCACCACGACCAGCTCCGGCTTGTTCGACGACGCCCGCACCAGGCCCCAGGTGCCGTCCTCGACCGTGACCCGCACGCCGTTGACCGTCACCACGTCGCGGATCGCCTGGCCCGCGACCTTGTCGCCCTTCGCCTTCGCCTGTTCGAAGTGCTTCACCACCTGCTCGACCACACCGTACTTGGTTTCGTCGGCACAATGCGGCGACATGGTCGGCGAGCCCCAGGTCTTGGGCAGCGCGTCCTTCAGCTCCGACATCGTCTTCCCGGGATTGCGGTCCATCATGTCGCAGACCGCGATCGCCGAAACCAGACCGTCGTCGTACCCGCGGCCGAACGGCTTGTTGAAGAAGTAATGTCCCGATTTCTCGAAGCCCGCGAGCGCGCCCTTCTCGTGGGTGCGGCGCTTCATGTAGGAATGGCCGGTCTTCCAGTAGTCGGCCACCACCTTGTTCTTCTGCAGCACCGGATCGGTGACATAGAGGCCGGTCGATTTCACGTCGACCACGAACGTCGCACCGGGATGCAGCGTCGACATGTCCCGCGCCAGCATCACACCGACCTTGTCGGCGAAGATCTCGTCACCGGTATTGTCGACGATGCCGCAGCGATCGCCGTCGCCGTCGAAACCGAGGCCGACATCCGCCTTCGTGCGCAGCACCTCGTCGCGCATGGCGTGCAGCATTTCGAGGTCTTCCGGATTCGGATTGTACTTGGGGAAGGTGTGGTCAAGCTCGCAGTCGAGCCTGACCACCTCACAGCCGATCGCCTCCAGCACCTGCGGCGCAAACGCGCCCGCCGTGCCGTTGCCGCAGGCGCAAACCACCTTGAGCTTGCGCCTGAGCTTCGGACGGTTCGTCAGGTCGGCGATGTAACGCGCCGGGAAATTCTCCACGAAACTGTATGAGCCGCCGCCGTCGAGCTTGAAGGTTGCGCCGAACACGATCTCCTTCAGCCGCGTCATCTCGTCGGGGCCGAAGGTCAGCGGCCGGTTCGCGCCCATCTTCACGCCGGTCCAGCCGTTGTCGTTGTGCGAGGCCGTCACCATCGCGACGCACGGCACATCCAGCTCGAACTGCGCGAAGTACGCCATCGGCGTCATCGCGAGGCCGATGTCGTGCACCTTGCAGCCGGCGGCGAGCAGGCCCGAGATCAGCGAGGTCTTCACCGAAGCCGAATAGCCGCGGAAATCGTGTCCGGTGACGATTTCCGGTTTCACGCCGAGCTCGCGGATCAGCGTGCCAAGCCCCATGCCCAGCGCCTGCACGCCCATCAGGTTGATTTCGTCGTTGAGCAGCCAGCGCGCGTCGTACTCGCGGAAGCCGGTGGGCTTCACCAGCGGCTCCGACTCGTAGGCGTAGGTGTTGGGCTTCAGCGTCGATTTTGGCTTGGGGAACATCGAACCTCCGGAAGCATGGCTGCCGGAGCATTATATGAAATGTCGTGGCCTGTCTGCGGCAGCGATATCGCGATGCTGCTACTGTTCCAGCACCAGCCGGCCCCGCTCGTGAGTCCATTTCACCCGCGACAGGAACGACATGCCGAGCAGATTGGTGCCGAGACCTTCGTCCGGCATGACGAAGGCGCGAACGTCGCGAACGGTGATGCCGCTGATCTCGACCCGGTTCAGCGTCACCGGCGCGGCCTTCACCACGCCGTTGGCGGTGCTGACCTTGGCGGTGTAGTCGCGCACAGCCGGGTGGATGCCGAGTCTGGCCGCAGAGCTTTCGCGTAGCGCGATCACCGAGGCGCCGGTGTCGACCATGAAGTCGATCGCGCGTCCGTCCACCCGGGCATCGACCTGAAAGTGGCCGAGGCGGTCGCCCTGCAGGGTGACGGTGCGCCCCGCGGCAGGATTTGCGGCGGGAGCCGGCGCCGGCCTCGCCGAGGCCGCCATGCCGGGCTTTCCGCCCCTGGTCCACTTGTCCATGTTCTGCGAGGCGAAGGTGACCGCCGCCGCCGCAATGCAGAGAAAGATGACTGCCGCCCGCATCTGTCGATGTCCGCCGTTGACGCGCTCATAACAGCACGCGGGAAACCAACGCCGGACTAACGGCATGACTGCCGTTGCCATGTTTACGCGGCATGGTCGGCGCGACGTTACGGCAATCGTCGCAATTTGAATGAACCCGCCGTCAAGCCTAACGGCTGGTGAACAATCAGGTGCCGCGCGGCTTGGCGCGGCGGGTTGCCGGCGCTGCCAGCGGATTATCGGGCCACGGGTGCCGGGGGTAGCGGCCTTTCAGCTCTGTCTTCACGGCCGCGTAGGAGCCGCGCCAGAAGCCGGGCAGGTCGCGCGTCACCTGAACCGGGCGGTGCGCCGGCGAAAGAAGCTCCACCAGCAGCGGAACGCGCCCTCCGGCAATCGATGGATGACGGTCGAGCCCGAACAGCTCCTGCACGCGGATGGACAGTTTGGGCCCCTCCCCGGCTTCATAGTCGATCGGCACCGACGAGCCCGACGGCGCCTCGAAATGCGTGGGTGCCTCGGCATCGATCCTGCGCTTCATGTCCCAGGGCACCAGCGCCTGGATCGCATCCGCAAGATCGCCGGGCGAAATATCGGCCAGCGCGGTCTTGCCGTGCAGCACCGGCACCAGCCATTCGTCCGCGCGCTCCGCGAGACCTGTGTCGGACAGGTCCGGCCAGTCGCCGCCGAGCTGCCTGCGCAGGAACATCGCCCGGTCGCGCCACTGCCGCAGCGGCTTGCTCCATGGCAGCCGGTCCAGGCCGGCCCGCACAAGACCGGCGGCCAGACGCCGGGCGTTCTCGTCCGAGGCAACGACCTGGATCTGCCGCTCGGTCAGTGCGAGCGCACCGAACCGCTCGCTGCGCCGGCCGCGCAGACTTCCCGATGCCGGATCGAACGCTATGTCTTCGCGGGTTTCGATCTTGTCGCCGTAGCGTTGCTCGATCTCTCTGAGCGAGATCGGCGCAGCCAGCAGCACGCGGCCCTGGGCGGCCGTCCCGGTCAGTTCGGCCACGGCAAGGAACGGCTCGCGCGCCAGCGGCGAAGCCGGATCGACGTTCGCGCCGCGGCCGTTGGCGAGCAGGAACGCGCCGCCGGTTCCGCGGCTCCTGGCGATCCGGTCCGGATACGCCAACGACAGGATCGCCCCCGGCGACAACGCATCGCCGGATGGCCCGCTGCCTGCCGTATCCGCCCAGCGCTCCGCCATGCGCCGCGCCTCCTCGCCGCGCCGCGAGCGATCGCGCCGCAGCCCGTCGAGACGGTGCGTGAGATCGACGCTGTCGCCGCCGAGGCCGCGCTCTGACACGATCGCGGCGATCTGTGCCGCGACCCTGCCCGATCCTTCGGCGGCGGCGTCCACTACCATGCGCGCCAGCCGGGGCGGCAGCGGCAGCGCGCGCAGCTTGCGGCCTTCCTCGGTGATCCGGCCGTCACCATCGATGGCACCGAGTTCGCGCAAAAGCGAGCGGCCCTCCGCCAGAGCGCTGGCCGGGGGCGGATCGAGGAACGCCAGCGCCGACGGATCGGTCACGCCCCATTGCGCCAGATCGAGCAGCATGCCGGACAGGTCCGCGGCCAGCATCTCCGGCCGCGCGTAAGGCTCGAGCGAGGCGGTCTGCGGCTCGTCCCACAGCCGGTAACACATCCCCGGCTCGGTGCGTCCGGCGCGACCGCGGCGCTGATCCGCTGCGGCACGCGACACCCGCACCGTTTCCAGCCGTGTCAAGCCGACATCCGGCTCGTAGCGCGGCACGCGCGCCAGCCCGCCGTCGATCACGATACGGACACCCTGGATGGTCAGCGAGGTTTCGGCGATGGACGTGGCAAGCACCACCTTGCGACGCCCCGGCGGCGAAGGCTCGAT
>CAZGSW010000093.1:4163-16441 GCA_964528635.1 uncultured Rhodoplanes sp.
CGCAGGTCCTCGCGCAGACCTTGCTGGGCATCGCGGGTCAGCGCCAATGCGAGATCGGCGTCGAGCGAACGCTCGTGGAATTCATCGAGAAGGACAGCGGCCACGCCTTCGAGCGAGGGGTCGTCCAAGATCAGGCGCGTGAAGACGCCTTCTGTGACGACCTCGATCCGGGTCCGCCGCGACACCTTCGAGCCGAAGCGCACCCGCAAGCCGACGGTGCCGCCGACCCTCTCGCCCAGCGTGACCGCCATCCGCTCCGCCGCCGCGCGCGCGGCCAGCCGGCGAGGCTCCAGCACCAGTATTTTCCGGCTCTGCGCCCATGGCTCATCCATGAGCACCAACGGCACACGCGTCGTCTTGCCGGCACCCGGGGGCGCCACCAGCACGGCGGCGTTGCCGGCGTTCAGCGCACTCGTGAGCGCAGGCAGCGCGTCGTCGATGGGGAGCTGAAAACCGAAGGGCTTCATCGCCTGGGCTCAACCGTCATCGCCCGCGTACGCGGGGCGATCCAGTAACCATTGTCCTGCCGGTCGCAGCAACATCCCGGATACTGGATGCCCCGCTTTCCGCCTTCGCTGAAGCTACGGCGGACTGCGGGACTCGCCTGCCGAAGCCTTGTGGCGCAGGCGGGGTCGCGGGGCATGACAGCGGAATTGGTCGCTTTCAATCGGCCTTTGGACCCGGACGGCCGATGCTTTCATAGACGAAGCCGCGCTGCCGCATCTCGTCCGGACGGTAGATGTTGCGCAGGTCGATCAGCACGGGCGCCTTCATGGTGTTCTTGAGCCGGTCGAGGTCGAGCGCGCGAAACTGCTCCCATTCGGTCACGATCACCAATGCGTCGGCCTGCGCGGCACACTCATAGGGGCCGTCGCAATACGTCACGCCGGATAGAACATGCCTTGCCTGCTCCATTCCGACGGGATCGTACGCCCGCACGCTGGCGCCCATGTCCTGCAACGCAGTGATAAGCGGAATGGACGGAGCGTCGCGCATGTCGTCGGTGTTCGGCTTGAACGTGAGGCCGAGCACCGCAACGGTCTTGCCGCGCAGCGAAGAACCGACCGCCGCCGTGACCTTGCGCGCCATCGCGCGCTTGCGGGCATCGTTGATGGCCGCCACGGTCTCGACGATACGGACCGGCGAGTCGTGGTCCTGTCCGGTCTTGATCAGCGCCAGCGTGTCCTTCGGAAAGCACGAACCGCCGTAGCCTGCGCCGGCGTGCAGGAATTTCGAGCCGATCCGATTGTCGAGCCCGATGCCACGCGCGACCTGCTGCACGTCGGCGCCGACCTTCTCGCACAGGTCGGCGACCTCGTTGATGAAGGTGATCTTGGTGGCAAGGAACGCGTTCGCCGCGTATTTGATCAGCTCGGCGGTGCGACGGTCGGTGTTCAGAATCGGTGACGCGTTCAGGTAGAGCGGACGATAAAGCTCGTTCATCACCTGGATGGCCCGCTCGTCTTCGGTCCCGACCACAATCCGGTCCGGGTGCTTGAAGTCGCGGATGGCCGCGCCCTCGCGGAGGAACTCCGGATTTGACACCACTGCGAACTGCGCGTCGGGCCGCGTTTCACGAATGATGCGTTCGACCTCGTCACCGGTGCCGACCGGCACCGTCGACTTGGTGATGATGACGGCATAGCCGGCCAGCGCGCCGGCGATCTCGCGCGCAGCCTCATACACATAGGTCAAATCCGCGTGACCGTCGCCACGGCGCGACGGCGTGCCGACGGCGATGAAGATGGCTTCGGCGCTCGCCACGGCCTCCTTCAACTCCGTCGTGAAGCCGAGACGGCCGGCGCGCACGTTGGCCGCAACCAGATCCTGCAGGCCGGGCTCGTAGATCGGCATCGCGCCGCGCTTGAGCGCGCCGATCTTGCCTGCGGCCTTGTCGACGCAAGTGACGTGGTGGCCGAAATCGGCGAAGCAGGCCCCGGAAACGAGGCCCACGTAGCCGGTGCCGATCATTGCAACACGCATGAAAGTCCGCGGGATGGTTAACGAAATCCGGCCGCTGCGCCGGTTGCGGCCTCATACCAGAGGCCTCACCGGCTGGCGAGAGCAGGACCATCGAAAATCCGACGGTCGCGTAAACGCAGACGAAACCCTGATTCGGTGACAATCGCGCGAAACCGGAGAGGGCCGATGAGCACGCCTCACGCAGGGCGGGTCGACTGGGTCGACTACGCCAAGGGCTTCTGCATCGTGATGGTGGTCATGATGCATTCGACGCTCGGCGTCGAGGCCGCCACCGGGCGCGAAGGCTGGATGCATGCGCTGGTGGAGTTCGCCAAGCCGTTCCGCATGCCAGACTTCTTCCTGATCTCCGGACTGTTCCTTGCACGCGTGATCGACCGCGACTGGCGAACCTATCTCGACCGCAAGGTCGTGCACTTCGCGTACTTCTACGTGCTGTGGGTCACGATCCAGATCGCCGTGAAGGCACCCGGCGTCGCCGCCGAGGCCGCAGACGGCTGGGCCGAGGTCGCCCGCTTCTATCTCACGTCGTTCGTCGAACCGTTCGGCACGCTGTGGTTCATCTACCTGCTGCCGGTCTTCTTCGTCGTCACCAAGCTGATGCGACGGGTGCCGCCGCTGGCGATCTGGCTTGTGGCAGCCGCGCTGGAGATCGCTCCGATCCACACCGGCTGGACGGTGATCGACGAGTTCGCCGGACGCTACGTCTACTTCTTCACCGGCTACTGGCTGGCGCCTTACATCTTCGATTTCGCGGAGACGATGCTGAAGCGGCCGGCGATCGCGTTTGCCGGACTCGCGGCCTGGGCGCTGGTCAACGGCATCCTGGTGTTCGCAGGGTACGGCGACCTGCCCTTCATGTCGCTGGCGCTCGGCCTTGTCGGCGCGGGCGCGGTGGTGACGGCGGCGACGCTGATGGCGCAGAGCGACCTCTGCGCGCCGCTGCGTTACTGCGGCCGCAACTCGATCGTGATCTACCTGGCGTTCTTCCTCGGCATGGCGGCAAGCCGCACGGTGCTGCTCAAGACGGGCCTCATTCCGGATCTCGGAACCGTGTCGGCCATCGTGACGATCTCTGGTGTGGTCGGGGCACTGGTGTTGTACTGGATCGTGCGTCCGACCCCGTTGCGCCTTCTATTCGAACGTCCGGCCTGGGCACGCATTGAACGCAACCGTTCGCTTGTGCTGCAGCCGGCGGAATAAGCCGGAACATCCACTCTCAGCGGGACGTTGGCCTATCTCACAGGGAGGTTCGCCATGAAGTCCTTTGCGCTTTGCATCACACTGTTGTTCGCCGGAACCGTCTACGCGTCCGCGCAAGGTCAGAACGGCCGTTATTGCCTGACGACCCGCAGCGGCGCCGAAAACTGCGGATTCCAGACGCTGGACCAATGCAACAAGGCGAGAAAAGGCGCCACCAGCGACATCTGCAGGCCCAACCCTCGCCCCCAGCGGCCCCCGGCGCCGCGTTGAGGTCCGGCGGAACGCTGATGGCGCCCAATTTGCTGTTGGCCACGCAGCCGACGGCGGGCCTCAGCGTTGCCAATCGGTGAGCCCGGGCCCACATTCGGGCCATGCCAGCGCCAGCCAAGAAAGCCGAAAAAGCCAGCAAACCGGCCGCGAAACCGGCCTCGCGGGACGCCGCCTCGTCCGGTGGAGCATCTCCGCAGCATGCGCCGCGGCCATTGAAGGCCGGCGACCACCTCTTCCTGGTCGACGGCTCCGGCTACATCTTCCGTGCCTACCACGCGCTGCCGCCGCTGACGCGGAAATCCGACGGGCTGCAGGTCAATGCGGTGCTGGGCTTCTGCAACATGCTGTGGAAGCTGTTGCGCGAGATGCCGCCGGACAACCGGCCGACCCATCTCGCCGTGGTCTTCGACAAGTCGGAAAAGACGTTCCGCACCGACATGTACACGGAATACAAGGCGAACCGCTCGGCGCCGCCGGACGATCTCATTCCGCAGTTCCCGCTGGTGCGCGAGGCGGTGCGCGCGTTCGACATCCCCTGCCTGGAACAGGCCGGTTTCGAAGCCGACGACCTGATCGCCACTTACGCGCGGCTTGCCTGCGAGGCCGAGGCGACCACCACCATCGTCTCGTCCGACAAGGATCTGATGCAACTGGTCTGCGACACGGTCACGCTCTACGACACGATGAAGGACAAGCGGATCGGCCGGACTGAAGTGGTGGAGAAGTTCGGCGTCGGGCCGGAGAAGGTGATCGAGGTGCAGTCGCTGATCGGCGACACCTCCGACAACGTGCCGGGCGTTCCTGGAATCGGCGTCAAGACCGCTGCGCAACTCATCATCGAATACGGCGACCTCGAAACGCTGCTGGCGCGTGCCGGCGAAATCAAGCAGGAGAAGCGCCGCCTGTCCCTGATCGAGCACGCCGACAACGCGCGGCTGTCGAAGAAGCTGGTGACGCTCGATCAGAACGTGGCGCTCGACGTGCCGGTCGCCGATCTGGCGGTCCACGATCCGGACTACCGCAACCTGATCGCGTTCCTCAAAGCGATGGAATTCACCACGCTGACCCGCCGCGTGGTCGAGCAGTCGGGCGTTGACGCCGGCAGCGTCGAACCGGCCGCGAAACTGGCTTCCCATGAGGTGGCAATCACCAGCCCGGCGCCGCCTCCCGCCTCTGCGCGATCCGGCCAGTTCGATTTCGGCGACACGCCGCAGCCGCCGAGAAAACCGGCGGCCGGAGCCGTCGCCCGATCGTCCGCTGCCGCCGAGGCCACGCGCGACCCGGTTTCGTTGGTGGAGGCACGAGCCGCCAGGGTTCGGGCGATGCCGTTCGATCGCTCCGCGTACAAAACCGTTCGCACGCCCGACGAACTCGACGCCTGGATGACTCGCATTCGCGAGCGCGGCGTAACGGCCATTGCCATCGAGTCGACCGACCCCGACCCGATGAAGGCCGAGATCTGCGGATTCTCGCTCGCGGTGAGCCCCACCGACGCCTGCTACGTGCCGATCGGCCATCGGGACGGCGCCGCCGCCGGTACCGATCTGTTCGTGCCCGAACCGAAGCTCGCATCCGGCCAGATGGGCTTCCGCGAAGCGCTGGCCGCGATCAAGCCGCTGCTGGAGGACTCCTCCCTGCTCAAGATCGGACAGGACATCAAGCGGGACTGGCTGATCCTTTCGCGGCACAACATCGATATGCAGTCGTACGATGACGTGACGCTGATGTCCTACGTGGTCGACGCCGGCCGCGGCGGCCACGACCTGGACGATCTGGCGAAGAAATGGCTGGGGCACGAAATGCCCGCCCGGAACGTGCTCACCGGCTCCGGCAAGTCTCAGGTCACGTTCGACCGTGTCACCATCGAGAAGGCGTCGGAATACGCCGCCGAGCGCGCGGACGCCGCTCTCCGGCTGTGGCTCATTCTGAAGCCGCGCATGGCGACCGACCACGTCGCCACCGTGTACGAGACGCTGGAGCGTCCGCTGGTCCCCGTGCTGGCCCGGATGGAGCGGCGCGGTATTTCCATCGACCGTCAGGTCCTCTCGCGACTCTCGGGCGAGTTCGCGCAGAAGCAGGGTGCGCTGGAGGACGAGATCAACAAGCTCGCGGGCGAGCCGGTCAATCCCGGCAGCCCCAAGGTGCTGGGCGACATCCTGTTCGGAAAAATGAGCCTGCCCGGCGGCACCAAGACAAAAACCGGGCAGTGGGCCACCGGCGCCAAGGTGCTGGAAGACCTGGCCGAACAGGGGCACGAGCTGCCGCAGAAGATCCTGGACTGGCGGCAGGTGTCCAAACTGCGGTCGACCTACACCGACGCCCTGCCGGACTACGTCAACACCGAGACCAGGCGCGTCCACACCAGCTACGCACTCGCCGCCACCACCACCGGGCGGCTGTCGTCATCCGACCCCAATCTTCAGAACATTCCGATCCGCACGGAAGAGGGCCGCAAGATCCGCGCGGCGTTCGTCGCCGGCGACGGCTTCAAGCTGATGTCCGCGGACTATTCCCAGATCGAGCTGCGCCTGCTTGCGGAGGTCGCCGACGTGCCTGCCCTGCGCAAGGCATTCCACGACGGTCTCGACATCCATGCAATGACCGCGTCGGAGATGTTCGGCGTGCCGGTAAAGGACATGCCGGGCGAGGTGCGCCGCCGCGCCAAGGCGATCAACTTCGGCATCATCTACGGCATTTCGGCTTTCGGCCTCGCCAACCAGCTCGGCATCGAGCGCGAGGAAGCCGCCGCCTACATCAAGAAATACTTCGAGCGCCTCCCCGGCATCCGCGACTACATGGACGAGACCAAGGCGTTTGCGAAGAAGAACGGCTATGTCCTCACGCTGTTCGGCCGCAAGTGCCACTATCCCGACATCGTGAACTCAAACGCATCGATCCGGGCATTCAACGAACGGGCCGCCATCAACGCGCGGCTGCAAGGCTCCGCCGCCGACATCATCCGCCGCGCCATGGTCCGCGTGGAGCCGGCGCTGGCGAAGGCGAAGCTCAACGCGCAGATGCTGCTGCAGGTGCACGACGAACTGATCTTCGAAGTGCCATCCGGCGAAGTGGAACGGACCCTGCCGATCGTCAAGAGGGTGATGGAGGAAGCGCCGATGCCGGCCGTCGCCCTGCACGTGCCTCTATCGGTCGAAGCCCGTGCCGCCGAGAACTGGGAAGCCGCACATTGAAGTGAGCCCGTTCGTCAGGCGGGCGCGTTCGCCGCGCCGAGCGAGGCCGGATCCTTCAACACGGTCTCCACGCCGGCACACACCCCGATCGGAAACCAGAACGTGATCCAGGGCCAGGTCGGATAGGTGGCCAGCAACTGGTAATCCAGCATGCCGTAGCCGAACATCGTGACGATCAGCGCGAGCGGGAGCGCGTATCCGGTCGCAAGCCAGTAACGCGCGGCGTAGAAGGTGCCTGCCGCGATAGCGGTCGCCATTGCGAGGGCTCCCACGACGCCACCCCGGACGAATCCGGAAAGAACCAGATTGTGCGGCTGATCGACCACGTAGCCGTCGCTCATCGGCATGTTGATGTTGCCCAGGATGCCAACCCCGGTGAACGGCTGCCCCAGACCGTATGCGGCATACGCTGCCCACAGTTCCGGCCGATAGCTGACACCACGCTGCAGCAGCGCCTCGCGCAGGAACGGCTGGCTCAGGACAACCACGAAAATCAGAAGCAGCGTCACCGCGAATGCCGTGCGGCACCAACGTCGGCCTGTGACGGCAAGCACGCTGCATCCCAGCGCCGCCGCCACGAATCCGCTGCGCGCCTCGGTAAGAACCAGCGCCACCAGCAGGATCGCGGCCGATCCCGCGAACAGCACGCGCTCGATGCGCGGGGTATCGCTGTGCAGCAGCGCACCCACCGCCGCGACAGCATAGAGCGCGTACGGTGCGCTGATGTTGGTCGAATTGATATAGTCCGGCATTCCGAGCCGGGAACACAGCCGCTCCGACGAAACGATCTCCGGACATAACCTCCCGTCGTAGGCGATATAGACCGATGCGTTGTAGAGAGCGCTGATTGCGATGATAACGCATGTGAGCAACAGCACGCGCCTGAACGTGCGGGGATCCGCGGCCAGCAACGCGACCACGGCAATATAGGTGAGAATGAGCGGGATCAGTCGCAAATGGCGACTGATTTCGTTCCACGGAATATCTGGCACTCCGAAAGATGCCAGGCCCATTGCCAGCAGGTAGACCGCCACCGCCCAGAAAACGACCGAGCCCGTCAGCAGCCGGCGCGCAAACGCGAGCCCGACAACAAAGGCGACAGGAAGAACGGCAACAAAATAGATGGTCCTCGGAGCGGTGCGGTCATTGGTCAGAACGATGGCCGCAAAACACAAAGCATAGGCGAACGGCAGCAAATCGAAGCGACGGCAAAAATCACCAATCGACTGGTAGGCGCGCGACATCGTCATTACCGTCCGAGCGCTTCTTCGATGATGGAAAAGCAGGAGCGTGACGCCTCGTCCCAAGTGGGGTGACGATAGCGCTCGCGGATTGCCCGCTCATACGGCACCCGACCTTCGGGATTCACAATCCACGCTTTCATCGCGGCATACCAGGCGTGTTCGTCAAGCGGAGCAAGCGTTGGCGAAAATTCTCCCACCACTTCTTTCAATGCGCCGCCATTCGATGCGAGAACCGCCTTGCCATAACCGAACGCCTCTACGATAGGAAGTCCGTAGCCTTCATACACCGAAGGATACACGCAAAATCCTGCATTCCGATAAAGCGAGTCGAGATCGTCATCGCCGATCCCCGACAGCATGTGAAACCGGTTGACCTCACCATCGAGTGCCTGGAGTTCCGGAACCAGATCGTCGACCATCCAGCCGGGCCGACCCACGAACACCAGACTGAAATCGGCCGCCTGCGGGACGCCCTCGGCCAGCAGCCTCCTCCAGACCGACGCGAGCATGCGGTGACCCTTCCGCGGTTCGATGGTGCTCACGAACATTGCATATTGTCCGGACTTCAGGCCGCGAGGCAGTGGCCGGGGAGCGGCGGACGCCAGCCGGGTCAGATTGGCGCCATAAGGGATGACACGCGTTGGCGGCGTTCGCAGATTGTGCGTGCGGCAATAATCGATCAGATCCCGCTCGATCTGGTTCGCCGACACCAGGACAAGGTCGGAAATGTCAAACAGGCTATGCGCATAGTCCCTGAAATTGCTGACCAGCTCCCTTTGGAAAAATTCCGGATGAAGCAGCGGGATAATGTCGTAGCACATCCAAACCAGCTTCATTCCATGCTTCGTCTTCAGCTCCTCGTAGAGGGAAGGGCTGGTCCAGCCCCACTCCGCTCCCGTCAGCATCAGGACATCGCCAGGCTGCGGATCGAACTTGATCAAGGCTTCGCGATAGCTCACCACGCGGACAGGCGCCCCGTCGGGCGTCGTCAATTCCCGCCGGTACTTCTCGGTCAGCAGCCGATCCTGCACGCGGCCAAGCAGGTTTGACACGAGCGCGTTTGCCGTCCGCTGACGCCAACGCTCCAGATGCATGACCGCGGCACGCCTGGGGTGCTGCAGCGACATCAAGACGTAGCGCAGCGGAACCGGCAGATGTTCGCGGATCCGCAGCTTGTTGATCCGCCCGCGATCCGGAATCAGGAAGGCGTCGATGAGCGTTGTCTTCGCCAGAACTTCGCGGGCCAGCCCGGCATCGAGAGCGCGCAGCCTTCCAATGTCGTAAACCCAGTCCACTGCAACCAGACGGGCGTCCGGACGGTTCCAGATGGCCCATCGGCTGAACTCATACGAAACCCTGGAAATCCCGGTCGCCGGCATGCCCGAGCGGATGAGCATGGAGACGTCGATAATCAGGCGCCCTTTGGCCATAGACCGTCGAAAAATGCAGTGGCGGTTGCGAGAATGGAGGTGCGCGGCGGCCGCGCCGGAACGCAAGCCTTAGCGCACATCGTCCCGGCAGACTACAGGTGCTGGGCCAGAAGCCGGCGGAATTTTCGATCCCGCTTGAGATGCCACTCGCGGCTCATGGCCTGCCGGCGGGTCCGGAACGTTTCGGTGTGCAGCAGAGTCCACGCCCTGCCCCTCGTGAAGCGCGCGCCGGCTCCCGCATTGTGCTTCGCCAGTCGTGCCGCAACGTCCGTGGTCCAGCCGACGTAGGTCAGACGCCGGTCCCTGGCGCGGCATCCGAGCACGTAGACGAAGCTGGGCATCGGCGCAGCGTATCCGATTCGCGCATGCGCCCGCGCCGCCCGGAAATGTCCGGTTCAGCGCCGCGACTTCCGTTTCGCGGTCTTCGCAGCCGGCTTGCGTCCGGCCGCCTTCGCCCGCCTGGCCGGCAGCACCGCGACCGCCTCGATCTCGAACAAGGCGCCGTCGCGGGCCAGCCGGGAAATCTCGATGGCGGTCGATGCGGGCGGCGCCTTGGTGTTCACGTACTTGTCGCGCACCTCGAAGAAGGTCGCGAGGTGATTCATATCGGTGAAGTAATTGGTGATCTTCACGACATCCTCGAAGCCGGCTCCCACCGACTCCAGAGCGGCTTTGAGGTTCTCGAAGCACTGGGTCGCCTGGGCACGGAAGTCGCCCGGCGCGCCGGCGAACCCGCCGTCCGCAGTCATGCCGAGTTGCCCGGCGATGTAGAGCGTCCGCCCGGGACCCGTCGCCTCCACCACCATGGTGTAGCCGCGCGGCGGCGGCATGGTTGACGGATTGGAAAAACGCACACGGCTCATGCTCTCCTCCCGCGCCGAAGCGCCTGCGGTTGCCGAATTGTTATCCATAAGCGACGGCTATGCGCCAATGTCGCACACCTGTCCGGTCCTGCGGACCGCTGCGCTCATCGGACATTTACCGCCGGCCCCTAGCGTGCCCTCGAAATCAGGCCCCGGCCCAGCCGAGTGCCAGGAAACCTTAAGCGCAGCCCGGCGTTATTGGAACGCGCCCGGTCGAACGGCGCAAATGGGACGGCGGGAGACTATCGTGTTGAATTGTGTCGGGAAACCCCGGGCCGGGCGCGCCGTTGCCGCCTTCGTTGCGGCGGCTGCGCTGTCCATCGGGGCTTTGCCCGAACCGGCCATGGCGCAGGGCTTTTTCGAGTCCCTGTTCGGTGGACTCGATCGCGGCCTGCGCCGCGAGATGCCTTCGCGTGCGACGTCGTACTCCCACCCCGAGCCGTTCTTCGGCCACCAGCCGCAGCACGCGCGCCGGCAAGTTTCGTCCGGGCCCTCGTCCGGCTTCTGCGTCCGCACATGCGACGGCCGGTTCTTCCCCGTAAAGGCGTCTCGCGGCATGTCGGCCGCCGAACTGTGCAATTCGTTCTGTCCGGCCGCCGAGACGAAGATCTTCTCCGGCAGCAAGATCGATTATTCGGTCGCCCCCGACGGGAAGCGTTATGCCGACCTCGACAACGCGTTCCTGTACCGCGAGCGCATGGTCAAAGGTTGCACCTGCAACGGCAAGGACCCGTACGGGCTGGCTACGCTCAGGATCGAGAACGACCCGACCCTCAAGTCCGGCGACATCGTCGCGACCAACGACGGTCTGGTCACCTATGCAGGCAAGAAGGCGGGAGAAATCAACTTTACACCGATCGCGGAGGTGCGCGGATCGAAGGAGTGGCGGCTGCGTCTTATGTCGCTCAAAGTCGCGCCGTCCCCCGAGCTCGATGAGGAAGAGGACGCTTCCGCCACCGCTCCCACCGACAATCCCGTTCGTCCAGACCGCCGCGCGCAAAGCACGCTGCAGAAAAGCGTTCAGAGATAACCCGTCACCTCGTCCGCCAGTGACAGGGACGAAGTCAGGCCGGGCGACTCGATTCCGAACAGATGAATGAGACCCGGCAGCCCGTGCTGTCGCGGGCTCTCGACCATGAAATCCGCCGCCGCCTCTCCCGGGCCGGTGAGCTTCGGACGAATGCCGGCATAGTCAGGCTGCAGCGAGTCGTCCGGCAGTCCCGGCCAGTAACGGCGGATGCTGGCGTAGAACGACTGCGCGCGCGCGGGATTGACGTCGTAGTTCTCCTCATCGATCCATTCGACGTCCGGTCCAAAGCGCATGCGGCCGGCGAGGTCGAGCGTGACGTGGGTGCCGAGTCCGCCGTCGATGCGAGGCGCCGGATAGATCAGACGAGAGAACACAGGGCGGCCCGCATAACCGAAGTAGTTGCCCCTCGCCAGAACCAGCCGCGGCACCCGCTCCTGCGGGTACGGCTCGGTCAGCCGCGCCAGAGCCTGAGCGCCAAGTCCCGCCGAATTGATCACCGCATCGACCGACAGTTCACCGGTCTCCGCGCCGGAGAAATGCACCATCCAGCCCGACTGATTGCGGACGATACGTTCGATTCGCGTGTTGAAGGCGATCGCTCCGCCGCGATCCTCGAGATCACCGCGCAACGCCGTCATGAACTGGTGGCTGTCGATGATTCCCGTCTCGGGAGAACGCAATGCAGCGACGCAATGGAGCGCGGGCTCCATGGCCCGTGCAGCCGGACCGTCGATAAGCTCGAAATTCTCAACGCCGTTTGCGATGCCCTGCTTGAGGATGGCCTCCATCCTGGCGACCTCGGCATCCTCGGTCGCAACGATGAGCTTGCCGCACTTCCGGTGTGGCACGCCGTGCGAGGCGCAAAACTCGTAGAGCATGCGGCGTCCGCGCGGACAGTGATGGGCCCGCAGCGAGCCGGTCGGATAGTACATGCCGCCGTGGATGACCTCGGAGTTGCGTGAGGACACGCCGTTGCCGATGCCGCGTGTGGCTTCGGCCACGATGACGTCGTGGCCTCTCAGCGCCGCGGCGCGCGCCATTGCCAGCCCGACCACGCCTGCGCCGAC
>CAZGSW010000094.1:0-16358 GCA_964528635.1 uncultured Rhodoplanes sp.
TTCGATAGCCATTTGACCTTCCCGTTCAGCCCTTTGACCTTCCCGTTCAGCCCTTCTGCCGCAACAGGCGCCCCTTCTCGCGTTGCCAGTCGCGCTGCTTTTCGGTCTGCCGCTTGTCATGCAGCTTCTTGCCCTTGGCGAGCGCGATCTCGAGCTTGGCGCATCCCCGCTCATTGAAATAGAGCTTGAGCGGCACCACGGTCATGCCCTCGCGCTCCACCGCGCCGATCAGCTTGTTGATCTGGCGGCGATGCAGCAGCAGCTTGCGGGGCCGTTTGGGCTCGTGATTGAAGCGGCCAGCCTGCTTGTATTCGGAGATGTTGGCGTTGAGCAGCCACAGCTCACCGGCGCGCGTGGTTGCGTAGGACTCTCCGATGTTCGCCTTGCCGGTGCGCAACGATTTGACCTCGCTACCGGTCAGCGCGACGCCAGCCTCGAAGGTTTCTCCGATGGCATAGTGAAAGCGCGCCTTGCGGTTGTCGGCGACAAGTTTCGATTTCGGTTCGGTCTTGGCGGCCATCAGGCGTCAATCGATAAATGCGATGCCGGGCCGGAGCTGGCCTTGAAAACAGGCGGCTCTGCCTCGGCTCAGTTGATCAGGCCGGCGTGCACCATGGCGCTGCGCACCGCGGCCTGCGCCTTTTCCGAGGCAGGCACCATCGGCAGCCGCAGCGTATTGCTGCACTTGCCGATCAGCGACATGGCGAATTTGATCGGTGCCGGGCTCGTCTCGACGAACAGGTTTTGATGCAGCGGAGCGAGCTTGTCCTGCAGCTTCAGCGCCGTGGCATAGTCTCCCTTCAGGCACGCGGCCTGGAACTCCGAGCATAGCCGCGGTGCGACGTTCGAGGTCACCGAGATGCAGCCGTGACCGCCGTGCGCGTTGAAGCCGAGGGCGGTGATGTCCTCTCCCGAAAGCTGGTTGAAGTCCGTACCGCATGCCTCGCGCTGCTGCGTCACGCGCGCCATGTTGGCGGTCGCGTCTTTCACGCCCGCGATGTTCTTCAGTTCATACAGTCGCTTCATCGTATCGACGTTGATGTCGACGATCGAACGGGCCGGGATATTGTACATGATGATCGGAATGCCGATCGCATCGTTGATTGCCTTGAAGTGCTGATACAGGCCTTCCTGGGTCGGCTTGTTGTAGTACGGCGTCACGATCAGAACGGCGTCGGCCCCAACCTTCTCGGCGTGCCTGGAGAACGCCACGGCCTCGGCGGTCGAGTTCGAGCCGGCGCCGGCGATTACCGGGACGCGGCCCTTGGCCTGGTCGACGCACCAGGTCACCACGTCCTCGTGCTCCTTGGGGCTCAATGTCGGACTTTCGCCCGTGGTGCCGACCGGAACGAGGCCGTTGGTGCCTTCAGCGATCTGCCAGTCCACCAGATCGCGGAACGCCTTCTCGTCGACCGAACCGTTTTTGAACGGCGTGACGAGCGCGGTGAAGGATCCCCGGAATCTCGTCTTGGCGGTCATGGCGTCTTCCCCGGCGCTGATGCAGCGGGCCACGCGGCCCGGCGGACTGAATGCTGATGCAACGATTTGCGAACGCGGCACCATAGCAGAGAAATCGCGGCTCAGCGTCGCAGCCGTTATGGATAATTCAAATCCGACCGATTTCCGGCATTGATGTCGAACTGCGGCCTCATTTTCAGGGGATTTTAGCTTTCGTCAATCTTATCAACGGAATACGTATAGGCCTCGACATGATTCGAGCTGCCTGAAGCAGGAGCGCAGCGTGGCACCGTGGAACCGGCCGAAATCGCTGTGGCCCCTCGCGCTCGCGAGCCTCATTGCCGTCGCGGCACCCGCCTCGCTCCAGGCGCAACAGACCAAGCCCGCTGCCTCCAAACCTGCTGCCACCAAGCCTGCTGATAAAAAGAAGACCGCAAAGCCTGCGAAAAAGCCTGCCAAGCCGGCTTCGGCAAGCAAGGCTGCTCCGTCCGGCAAGAACACAGCGAAGAAGACCGCGGCCAAGCAGGTCGAGGTGCCGATGCCGGTCAGCAAGCCGGCGGCTGCCGCCGGTTCCGCGATTTCGTCCGTCGCCACTGCGGCGGCGCCGCTCCCCGATCCGGCACGACCCGCAAAGCCTGACTCGCCGGGCGCCAAACCGCCACTGACCTTCACGTCCGCTGACGTCAACTATGTCAAACGCGCACTTGAAGCCGTACGGGCTCGCAGGCGCTCCGACGTCGAGCAGGCCCGCATGTTCATCGGCGATCCCGTTGCGAAGAAGCTTGTGGAATGGGCGATGTTGCGCAGTGACGATGGCTCAGACTTTCCGCGCTACGCCGCCTTCATCGTCGCGAATCCGGACTGGCCGAGCATCGTGACGCTCCGCCGCAAGGCCGAAGCCACCCTGTTCCAGGATCGCGTCGATACGTCCGCCATTCTCAAGTACTTCGGCAGCACAAAACCGCTAAGCGCCAAGGGAAAGATCGCGCTGGCGCGGGCCCTGCTCGACCGCAACGATCGCAAGGGGGCCGAGGCGGTCATCCGCGAAACCTGGCGCTCCGACGCATTCTCGCAGGAGGTCGAACTGCGCGTGCTCGACCAGTTCGGCGACATGCTCACGCGCGCCGATCACAAGGCGCGAATGGATCGCCGCCTCTACGAGCGAAACGATACCGACGCAGGCATCCGGGCAGCCACCAGGCTCGGCGGCAACGAGCCGGCCATCGCCAAGGCCCGCGCCGCCATGCTGAACCCGCGCGGCGACAGTAAGACTGTCGACGCCGTCCCCACGGCCGCGCGTGGCGACGTCGGCTACAAGCTTGCCCGCATCCAGATGCTGCGCCGTTCCGACAAGCTGGATGAGGCTGTGGCACTGATGGCCACGGTGCCGAAGCTCGACGACAGCCATGATCTCGACGAATGGTGGATCGAGCGCCGGCGTCTGGTGCGCGAACTGCTCGACACCGGCGAATTCAAGAAAGCCTATACCGTCGCCCGCGACACGACCCTTCCGGAACGCGACGTCTATCGCGTCGAGCAGCAGTGGACCGCTGGCTGGGTCGCGCTGCGCTATGTCAAGGATCCGACCACCGCAGCCGCTCACTTCAAGAAGGTCACCGAGCTTGCCGAAAGCCCGATCTCGATGGCGCGCGGTCTTTACTGGCAGGGCCGCGCCGCCGAAGCGCTGAAGCGACCTTCCGACGCACGGCAGTTCTACCAGCAAGCGGCCCGCTATCCGACCGCCTACTATGGCCAGATCGCGCGCGCCAAAGCCGGATTGGGCGAAATTGTGCTCAATGCACCGCCACCGCTCTCCCCTGGCGAACGCGCCAAGCTCGTCCGGCACGAGGTCTATCGCGCTGCCCAGTTGCTGTACGCCGTCGACCAGCGCGACCTGCTCAACGCGCTGATGGCAGACATGGGCGACAAGTCGAACGATATCGGGCTTCTGACGATGCTGTCCGAGCTTGCGGGCCACTACGAGGATCCGCGGGCCATGCTCCTGGTCGGAAAGCTTGCGCTGTCACGCGGCCACCCGCTCGACCACCCGGCATTCCCGACGGTCGGCCTGCCCCGCTTCTCGCCGATCGGCCCGGAAGTGGAGCCTGCGCTGGTCTATTCGATCGCCCGGCAGGAGAGCTGGTTCAATCCGAAGACCGTATCCAGCGCAAATGCGATGGGCTTCATGCAGGTGACGCCGGCGGCCGGCAAGTATCTCGCCAAGAAATTCAAGGTGACCTACAACCAGAAGCGGCTGCTCAGCGACATGGTCTACAACATGCAAATGGGCGCGGCCGAACTGGGCGACCTGATTCAAGGTTATCGCGGGTCCTACATCATGTCCTTTGCCGCCTACAACGCGGGTCGGGGACGGGTTCGGGATTGGGTGAGCCGCTACGGCGATCCACGCGATCCCAAGGTCGATCCGATCGACTGGGTCGAGCGCATCCCGTTCTCCGAAACACGCAATTACGTTCAGCGGGTCCTGGAAAACGCCCAAGTCTACCGGCTGAGATTCGGCGGCGGCGCACGGCTTCTGATCGAAGCCGACCTGCGCCGCGGCTCCAGCACCAATTGACGCATATTGGCCGGACGACTACCCCTGTCGTAGCTTGCCGGTCAGGCCATATTGCTGACCGCCCCGATCGTTGCTGCATCCCTGCCGTCATGATCTTCTCCGACCGCGGCCCCGAAAGCCTGTTTGTTGCCGCACCGGACGGATTGAAGCTCCATGTCCGCCGTCATGGTCCACGGCCGGCCGGAAAGCTGCCCCTCGTCTGCTTGCCGGGCCTTGCCCGCACCACAGCCGATTTTGACGAACTCGCGGCAGCACTTTGCGCCCGCAAGCCCGACCGCAGCGTGATCGCGCTGGACTACCGGGGACGCGGACGATCCGACTACGACGGCGACCCGGAAAATTACAATCTGGTCGTCGAGCTGGCAGACCTGCTTGCCGTACTGACGGCACTCGACATCGGGCGCGCAGTTTTCCTGGGCACGTCCCGGGGCGGACTGCTGACCATGATGCTGGCGTCCGCACGGCCCGCAGCCCTGGCCGGAGCGATTCTCAACGATATCGGGCCCGTCATCGAGCCCAGAGGCCTGGTCCGCATCAAGGGTTACGTCGGCAAGCTCCCCCCGCCCCGCAATTACGACGAAGGTGCAGAGATCCTGCGCCGTCTGTTCGACGCGCAGTTCACGAGCCTCGAGGTTGCGGACTGGCTCAAGGCGGCCCACCGGACGTGGCAGGAGCGGTACGGTCGGCTGGTCCCGACCTATGACGTCCAGCTCGCCCGGACCTTGTCAGGCGTCGACCCGGAGAAGCCGCTCCCGCCCCTGTGGAACGAATTTGATGCCCTGACCAGCATTCCGTTGATGACGATCCGCGGCGCCAACTCCGACCTCCTTTCGGAGGAAACGGTTGCCGCCATGAAAGCGCGCCGGCCCGACATGACGGTCGTCCGGGTGCCCGACCAGGGTCACGCACCACTTCTGGCGGAAGAAGCCGTCATTCGGCAGATCGCGGTGTTCGTCGACCGCTGCGAAACGCCCGGGCCGTAGATTGGCCCGGCCGGCGCCATACGGAACCTCTCCCTCCACATACGAAAAACCCCCGGCGGTTGCCCGCCGGGGGTCGATTTGGGTCGCTCGTCCAGCCGATCAGGGCAGGAAGTTCCGCTGCACGCGGAACGCGCCGGACACCACGCCGAGGTCGGACGCCTGGTAGACGCCGGCCGGCTTGGCACCGTTGCCCGTCGTGCCGAGAATCACGGTGTTGGTCACCGAGTTGCTCTGCACACCGCTGATGTTGGCGTAGATGACGTCCGCGCCGACGGTGAAGCCCTTGATGGGCTGCCACTCGGTCCGCGAACCGATCGTCCAGGCCTGCCAGTCCATGTTGCAGTTGGCAGTCAGGATGATCGAGGACGTCACGGCCCCGTTGGTCGAGCACATCAGAGCGGTGGCCTGAGCGTTGTGGCTGACGTCGATGTAAGACCCGTACACGGAGGTCTTCAGCGACGGGGTCCACAGGTGCTCGAAGCCGGCGTTGACGCTCCAGGCGGTGGTCCGCTGAACCGAGCCGCCCACGCCGTACACGCCGTCGGTCCAGAAGCCAGCGGCGATCTGGCCGTTGCCGCCCGGATTCGGGGTGCCCGACGCGTACAGCGGGCCCGCGCCACTGCGGGTCGCGGCATGATAGGCCGACGCGCCCTCAGAGTACACGAACTGCGCCGAGAAGCGGTCGCCGGGGGCGATCATCGGCAGGTTCAGGATGAAGCCGGTCGTTGCCGCCCAACCCCAACTTTGGCCCGGATGACCGGCCGCCTCGGTGGCGCCGTAGTAGCCGCCCGACATTTCATGCGCTGCCGCCGCGACAATCCAGGTGCCCCAGGACTGGTCGAGACGCAGGTTGCCGACGATGTCCGGATAGGCGCCGTTCGCACCACCATAGTTGTTGGCGGTCGGATTGGCGCCGAGCGCGAACGGAGATCCGGTGGCCAGCACGGTCGGCACACGGCGGGCCTGCTCGATGGCGATCGTGCCCGAGAAGCCGTTGCCGAACTGCGCGGTGTAGGCCGCCATGATCGTGCCGCCGTCGCCCGAGTCGCCGGAGAAGTTGTTGCCGGCGTTGTAGGCGAAGCTCGCGTTCGGGTAGATGTCGAAGAACGACGTCGCCTTGCCGAACGTGAAGCCCGCGATCTGGATGAAGCCGCGGCTGACGTAGAGACCGGCTGCGCCCGGCTCGTCGTGCTGCCAGCCGAGCAGCAGGTAGCTGCGCAGCGTGCCGTACTGGGTCTGCTGGCGGGTGTCGACCGTGAGCACGGCGCGAGCACGCTGAGCCACCTCATACGAGTTCGTGCGGGTGTTGAAGCCGCCCGGGCCGTGCTGAGGACCGGCGGAGATGCTGGAACCCGGATTGACGTTGAGCTGATAGCGGACGTAGCCGCCCAGCTTCAGGCAGATGTCGGTGCCGGGCATGTAGTAGTAGCCGGCGCCGTACAGACTGCAGATCTTCACGTATTCTTCCGATTTGCCTCCGCGTGTTGTTCGATTCCAGATCGCTAATGATGCATCTGTCGTTCGCTACGTACTGCCGTGAAACAACGCTGCCACCGCGTCTAGGTCACGCATAGGTGGCGCATCGTCCGGTGGTTTTCGATCTTCGCTGTGATTGAACGCTTCATGTTCGTTGTCCTTGCGTCGCCGACCTAGACGGCCGCTCGCGATCCTAGGTCCCGTCTAGGTTTGCTCCGCATGAGCGGTTTCGGCGGACTGCGGCGACGCCGGCGACGCCGGAACGGACGCGATCACTCCGCTGACGGTCTCGGCTGCGTTGAGCAGCGTGTCGGGTGTCAGGTGCGCGTAACGCTGGGTGTAACGGGTGTGGGCATGGCCGAGCAGTCCCTGAACCACGTAGAGCGACACCCCGCTGTTGACCAGGAAGCTGGCGAACGAGTGCCGCAGATCGTGCAGCCGCAGATCCGGCAATCCGGCCCGGACCCGGATGCGCTGCCACGGGAAGTAAAGCGACGGCGACGGACGGTCGGTGGTCGGTGCCGGGAACACGTAGGGGCTGCGGTCGCCCGGCTTGATGGAGCGCAGCAGCGCGATCGCCTGGGCGTTGAGCGCGATGCTCCGCGGCTTGCCTGACTTCGACAAGGGAACCAGCAGGGTCCGCTTGTCGAAGTCGACGTGCTCCCACTTTGCATGGGTGATCTCGTTGCGGCGCGCACCGGTCAGCAGCAGCAGCATGATGGCCTTGCGAGCCACCTCGTTCTCGTCGCATTCGATCGAGGCGATCAGCCGCTGCGCCTCCTCGACGCTCAGGAACCGCTCGCGATTGACGTCGGGAGCCAGCATGATGCCGGCCGTCGGGTTCTCACCGATCCCGGGCACCCGCCACTTGCGCGCGAGATTGAAGATGTGCCGCAGCACGATGACGACCCGGTTCGTCGTCCCGGTCGCATAGCCCTTCTCGCGCATCTGCTGCACCAGCGCCGCGATCGGCTCGCTGCGAACCCGGTCCACATACTCGGAACCGAGCACGGGCAGGATATGCACGCGCAGCACGGTCTCGTCGGTCTTCCAACTGCGTTTGTAGGATTTGACGTGCGGCAGGTAGCGGTCCCGAACCAGTTCATCGAGGGTGGGGATCGTCCGCAACTCGGAGCGGCGCTGCTGCGGATCCTCACCCACCAGCGCCTGGGCCATGACGGTCCGGGCCTTCTTGCGGGCGACCGACAGCGGCAGCACGTCGGCGGGCCCGATCTTGTACTGCCGCTCGCGGCCACGTTCATCGGTGTAGCGCTGATAGAACGTCTTGCCGCCGGAGTTGCGCACCTCGAGCATGAAGCCGCGATGTTCGATGTCGAAGTAATCGATCTTCTTCTTGTCCTGCGGACAAAGAATGGACTTCACGAATTGCGGGGATAGGAGGACGCGGGGCATAGGTCAAAATTACCGCAAGCAACGCAATGTTGGCCCAGCGATAGTCAAAAAATTTACGCAGTAAGTACATAATCTAAGAACTTCAGATCGTGAACGAAGACAAATTCACAGCACTAATTATTTCTTCGCCGCACCAATCAAATCATCAAACGCAATTTTCGGAGATGGTCGCGCGTCGGTTGAGCGCAATTGCTTATGGCATTCTCTTGCGAATGCGTCAATTTGACGTGCGGCGATTTGCGGAATCGTGATTTGAGTTGTTTGTGAATTCGTTCGCCCGCGAGGCAGGCGGCACTTTGTCACTCACCTCATGAACCATCGGCAGAGCAAACTATTCCCGCTCGTCGATCTGCAAAGTGCCGCGGATGAATCAGTTTGCCATGCCACGGGGCGAAATACGCCCCATCGAACGCACATCTCGCTCATCCGGCGGGCCGATTGATTTCGACTATCTCAAGCGGAAGTCATGGCCCGGGGTGTCTGCGGAATGCGTGCGCATCGAACCGCCGGCCGAGTACGAATTCCGGCTTACGGTCTCCACCAATTTTCTGATGTTGCTCGATCTGCAGCGGACGGACGGCGAGACCATCGTATCCGGCATGCCCCGCACCCACCGCAAAAGCCTGCGGCATCGCCTCAGCTACGTACCCAAAGACTGCGAGATCAGTGGCTGGAGCCGACTGGCAAAGCCGGCATCCTTCGCTGCCATTTATTTCGACCCCCAGTTGCTGGCCGACGACCGTTGCGACCTGTCGCACCTGTTGCCCATGATCGAGTTCGAAGATCACATGCTGCGCACAGCGATGCTGCAGCTGGACGCGATCCTGAAAAATCCCGCCCTGGATCAGGCTGGCTACGTCGAGACTCTGGCAATCCTGATCGCCTATGAGCTCACCCGAATTCAGAATCAGAAGAGATCTGCGGCTCCCTTGCAGGGCGGTCTGCCGCAGCGCCAGGTCCGGATGGTGATGGACTATCTCGACGCGCATTTGTCCGACAAGATGAGCGTCGCCGAACTGGCCGCCCTGCTCGACCTCAGCCGCTTTCATTTCATCCGCGCGTTCAAGAAGACGGTCGGCACGCCGCCGCACAAGTTCATCCTGAACCGGCGCATCGAGCGCGCGCGAGAACTTCTTTGCGATCAGGACCTTTCGGTCAGCGAGATCGCGGAACGAACCGGCTTCAACGGTCCGGCGCAATTGACCAGGGTGTTCCGCCAGATCGTCGGCACGACGCCGACGGCGTTCCGCCGCAACGACTAACAGTGAATGCCGGGCTTAGCCGGCAGACCGCATGCTCCGTCGACGCGCACGGTTGCAAGCCGGACCTCCGCGCGGTCCGGCTTGTCTAAACGTAGACGATCAGCAGGATCACCGTCGCCAGCACTGCCGCGATCTCCCAAGTGTACTCGAAGGGCTCTGACATGGCGTGTCTCCCTCGATCCAGCTTCTTGGTAGGACATATCGGGCAGCGCTGCCGTGATGGGCGTCACGAAACAGTCGATCCTGAACCGGCCCTCTGATTGCGGATGTCGGGTTACCCGCGGTTGCCCGGACCGCCGGGCGACCCGGCTGACAGTGCAACCGCTTCGGCGGCCCGTATGCCATCCACACCGGCCGAAAGGATTCCACCAGCGTAACCTGCACCCTCTCCGGCCGGAAACAGTCCGGGAGTGTTGATGCTCTGGAACGAATCGTCGCGCCTGATGCGAACCGGCGACGAAGTCCGCGTCTCCACGCCGGTGAGCACCGCATCCGCCATGTCGAAACCCTTGAGCTGGCGGCCGAACGCGGTCAGCGCCTCGCGGATCGCCACGATCGCGTAGTCCGGCAGGCAGCCCGACAGGTCGGTCGGCGTGACGCCAGGACGGTAGGACGGCACCACGGACCCCAAGGCCGTTGACGGCACGCCGGCGATAAAGTCGCCGACCCGCTGCGCCGGTGCTGCGTACGTTCCGCCGCCCGCTGCAAAGGCCGCCTCTTCCCAGCGGCGCTGGAATTCGACGCCCGCGAGGACTCCACCGGGATAATCCGCGGGTGTGATGCCGACCACAATTCCCGCATTGGCGTTGCGCTCGGCGCGCGAGTACTGGCTCATGCCGTTGGTGACGACGCGGCCGGGCTCCGACGTGGCCGCCACCACGGTGCCGCCAGGACACATACAGAAGGAATACACATCGCGCCCGTTCGATGCGTGATGCACCAGCCGGTACTCCGCCGCCCCGAGAATTGGATGCCCCGCGCTGGGCCCGAACCGCGCCGCATCGATCAGCGACTGCGGATGCTCGACGCGGAAGCCGATGGAGAACGGCTTCGCCTCGACATAGACCCCACGGTCGAGCAGCATCTGAAACGTGTCGCGCGACGAGTGCCCGATCGCCAGCACCACATGGTCGGCAGCGATGCGCTCGCCGTCGGCCAGCACCACACCGCGAATGCGCCGTCTACCTCCAGCCCCTTCTTCAACGTCGAGGTCGGTAACGCGGCTGCGGAAGCGGTACTCGCCGCCAAGCCCTTCGATCGTGTTGCGGATGTGTTCGACCATCTTGACGAGCCGAAACGTACCGATGTGGGGATGCGCCTCGGTGAGGATTTCCGGTGGCGCCTCTGCCTTGACGAATTCGGTCAGCACCTTGCGCCCGAGATGACGCGGATCCTTGATCTGGCTGTAGAGCTTCCCGTCGGAGAACGTCCCCGCCCCGCCCTCTCCGAACTGGACGTTGGATTCCGGATCGAGCACCGAGCGTCGCCACAGAGCCCAGGTATCTCTGGTGCGCTCGCGCACCACCTTGCCGCGCTCCAGCACGATCGGCCGGAATCCCATTTGTGCCAGAGTCAACGCGGCGAACAGCCCACAAGGGCCCGCCCCGATGACGAGCGGCCGCTTCGCCGGACGGCCCGACGCATTCGCGACGGCACGATATTCCATGTCGGGTGCAGGCTGGACGCGGATGTCCCTGGCAAAGCGCTTGAGCACGGCGGCCTCGCCGCGGACCGTCACATCCAGCGAATAGACCAGCATCACCGCCGACTTCTTGCGGGCGTCATGGCCACGCCGGAACACCGTGCAGGACAGGAGGTCGCGCACCGGGACCCGCAGCCGTGCCGCCGCCGCCTCGGCGAGGGCCTGAGGCGGATGGTCGAGCGGCAGTCTGATCTCGGTCAGTCGGAGCATGATGCGCACGTTGCGGGACGGTCGCAGTGGATGCGCAATTTGCCCAAATCCGTCAAATCCGGACGGGCAGGCCGAATCCTAGGACGGCAACTCCTCGGAGGTGATGTGGTGCACCATTTCAATGATGGAGCGCCGGAGCGGGGCCGACCGAACCCGCGAAAACGCCTTCGCCAGCGCGAGCCCCTCGCCTGTCGAAAGGAACGTGGCGACGCCTTCCGACGAAGAACTGCCATCCTGCACGTCGAGCGCGATGCCATCGAAGAAGAAGCCGATCGGGACCTGGAGCACCTGCGCGATATGCTGCAGCCGGCTCGCGCCGATCCGGTTGGCTCCGCTTTCGTATTTCTGGATCTGCTGGAAAGTCAGCCCGAGCGCCCGGCCCAGTTCCTGCTGGCTCACACCCAGCATCTTTCGGCGCATCCGCAGCCGCGCACCGACGTATCTGTCCGTGGGGTCGACGGCCTTGCGGGGACTCATTCAGCGGTCGCGGGCCGCGGCAGCTTCGGCCTCCTGCACCAGACGCGCGCGGACCATGGCATCCCTGATCTGCCAGAATGCGGCCAGGAGCCGGTGCGCTTCCGCGGGATCCGGACGCACGTCATCCCGAACCGTATTTTCCGTGCAGATCAGCTTCAGCCTGCTGTTGGATTTCATGAATTTTCCCTAAGATGCGGCAAGGCAACGCGAGGCACGAGGCATAGGACGCAACGGGAGGCCGGCTTGACGGCGGGAAAACAGGAAGCAGATGCCGAATACATCGCCGGCCGGTGCCGGGAGTTGATCGAACTCGCCCGCTACAGCGGCTTCGATTTCGGCGCCTACCTCTTGAGCGTCGCGGAGCAGGAGTTTGCGAAGCATCAGCGCAGTGCCCGGACTCGGACCGAGTCGAGGGGTCCGGGCAAAGTATCCGCCTAACCTGGGGCCGCTGCATTAAAGGCGGCCCGCATTTGTATTCGATGGCGTCTAACGATGCCTAGGATTGAGCTAAGACTGTACGAATACTTCGTGGCGCTCGCCGAAGAGCGCCATTTCGCGCGTGCGGCCGAGCGGCTCGGCATATCCCCGCCGACCCTGACCAACCAGATCCAGAAGCTGGAAAAGTACGTTGGCGTCAGGCTGGTGCGGCGCAGACCGAAATCGCTGATCGAACTGACCCCGACCGGCGCGGAGTTTCACAAGAACGCGCTCGCGGTGGTGCAGCGGGCCAACGAAGCGGAACTGACCGCACTGCAATCGGCCAGGGGCGAAATCGGCAAGATCGAGTTCGGCTTCATGGTGATCGTTCCGCTGTCGGGCCTGATCCACAAGCATGTCGGATCGTTCCAGCGCGCCAACCCCTCAATCGACATCAATCTCCATCACCTGAGCACCATGCAGCTCATTTCGGCGGTGGTGGCCAGCAAGGTCGATGTCGGACTTGCGCGCGCGCCGGAGCAGTACCCAATCGGCGTCAGCGGATTTTCCATCTACCGGCAGCCGCTGGTGCTCGCGGTTCCCGGCAACCATCCGATTGCCCGCAGCCAGCACCCGATCGACATCCGCACACTGCGCGACGAACCGTTTGTCGGCACCTCCGTCGAATTCGAGCTGGTGTTTCGTCGCCATGTGGAATCCATCTCCGGCATGGCGGGCTTCCAGCCCAAGATCGCAAAGCGCGCACCCGATATCATGACCAACCTGAGCTACGTGGCCGCGGGCTACGGAATTTCCATTGTGTCCGATGACATGAAGCGGTGCGACCTGCCCAACGTCGTGTTCAAGGAACTCGCCGGCCCCAAGGTGTACGGCAACATCGACTTCGTCTACCGCACGGCGGAAACGTCCCCGGTGGTCCGGCTCCTGATCAACACCATGCGCCGGCATGCGCTCGACGAGCACGACCGGCATCGCCCGCGCACCACCTCGCTGAAGAAAACGGCGTAGCGCTGTCAAAATCGCGGGCCGAAAACGATGAAACGGGGAACTACGTCTACGCTATAAAGCGGGATGATTTTTGAGTGAATCGATTTTGGATTCCCAAATCAGTTTGGTTCTGATTCAAGATGCTGGCTGGGAGGAGGCCAGTATCTCATGTCTCGACCCTATTGCCTTGATCTTCGAGAGCGGGTGGTTGCGGCGGTTGAGAGGGGCGGGCTGTCCTGTCACCGGGCTGCGGCGCAGTTTGGCGTCGGTGTGAGTACGGCGATCCGGTGGGTGGATCGGTAGCGCAAGACCGGCAGCGTCGAGCCGGGCAAGATCGGCGGCTACAAGCCGCGGGCGCTTGCCGGCGAGCACCGTGCCTGGCTTCTGGCCCGGATCAAGGAGAAAGACTTCACCCTGCGCGGGCTGGTGGCCGAGCTCGCCGAGCGCGGGCTGAAGGTGGACTATCGTTCGGTCTGGACCTTCGTCCATGACCAGAGGCTGAGCTTCAAGAAAAAGCGTGGTGGCTGGCGAACGCGACCGTCCTGACGTGGCGCACCGGCGAGCGCAATGGATCAAGTACCAGGACCGCGTTGATCCCGCTCGCCTGGTGTTCATCGACGAGACCTGGACAAGGACCAACATGGCGCCGCTACGCGGCTGGGCATTGCGCGGCCGTCGTCTCATCGCCAAGGTCCCGGCCGGCCGCTGGAAGACCATGACCTTCCTGGCCGCGCTGCGCCACGATCGGATCGAAGCGCCTTGGCTGCTGGAAGGTCCGATCGATGGGGAAAGCTTCACCAGCTACGTCGGAAAGGTTCTGCTTCCCACGCTGCGACAAGGCGACATCGTGATCCTGGACAATCTCGGCAGCCATCGCGGCAAAAGAGTTCGAACCCTGATCCGCTCGGCTGGCGCCAAGCTGTTGTTCCTGCCCAAATACTCTCCCGACCTGAACCCGATCGAGCAGGTCTTCGCCAAGCTCAAGCATCTCTTGCGCAGAGCCGCCGCCCGCACGGTCGAAACCATCTGCGCGGCGATCGGCGAATTGCTCGGCGCGTTCTCCAAGCACGAATGCGCAAACTATTTCAAAAACTCAGGATATGCCCCAAACTAAAATCATCCCGCTTTAGCCCTCTTAAATGATCGATGAAAAGCGGACCTTGGCCAAGAGCGCCGGGACCTTTTCGGACGACCCTGCCCTCCGGCGCAATGGGGCGCGTGTTCGCCTCCGGGCCGCCGCGCCGTTGTGACTCCCAAGCGATCATATGTGCCGGGGTTGGGGTTCACTCCGGACGGCCACTGCCCAGCAGCCCGGAATCCCAACCTGCCGCGGTTGCGCCAGCGTTGTAGGTGCATTCGAAGAAGGCAAGCAGGTCACGGTCGGGATCGCCGGACTGGCGCAGGTCGTCGTAGTCGAGAAGGAACTCGCCCATGCCAGCGTCCCATCGTGCGGCTTTCGGACCGACCTTCGCGTTCTCGATCCCTTTCGGCTGAGGGTAGGTGAAGGAGTAGAACGCAGGTTTGGGATATGAGGCGTTGCCTGACCACCATCCCATCTCCACCAACTCTGCATTCATCGCATTGCGCCGAATGAAGCCGGTGTTTGCGGCAGGCGAAACGGGCTTGCCGTTATAGAAAGCCGCGCGAATATCCATCGTCCCCCACATCAGGCCGATAGGTTGCGTTTTGCCCGTGAACCGGCCCTGAAAGATATGCAGAACACGGTGGGCGCTGAGTAGGATGCGCCACCATGCGTTGACCAGGTCGCGATCGTACGGGCGCTGTTCCTTGTCCTCGTTGAACGGGATTGGATTGGGCACTTCCTGCGGCATGAGCTTGATGGAACCGTCGATTCCGGCGTGGCGAAGCTGATCGAGGAAAGTGTCGACGAACGTGGCAACGGATCCCGGGCCCAAGGGCAATTGCCCCGATGCCCCCGAACTCGTGAGCCAATGCATCTGGTGCGAGATGAAGTCGGCGCGGACCTCGTAGACTCCGCCGGCGCAAGGGATTGGGCCGGTGGTCAGGCCTCTCGCATTCAGCCACAGCGGCACCTCAGCCCATTGCGCCTGGAAAGGCTCGGCCAGCTTGAGCTTGCCGACGGCCTGCAACATCATGTGAAGAAAATATCGCGTGGGCTCGAAGGCTGAGTATGAAAGCGCCGGCCAGAGATCGGAAGTGGACCTACCAGCGATCACAATGCATCCTCACCTAAAGCAGGTACGCCCATGAACATTTCACTCTTTCCGGTGCAGCATTTGGCGGTTTCAGGGTTCGCAACCAAAGCAGATTTAGGGTAGCTGGCGGAAGGGGTGGGATTCGAACCCACGAGAGAGTTGCCCCTCTGGCGGTTTTCAAGACCGCTGCCTTAAACCACTCGGCCACCCTTCCGTGCCGCCCGCGCCCCAGGGACGCCACCCGGCTCGAAGTGCGCGGGAAAATAGCCGCGCGGGACGCCGCCGTCCATGATGCAGCCGTTCCATGACGGATTGACCCCGGGCACGGGTGCGGATTCCATGGCGGAAACTCTGCACGGGAACCTGGAGAGCGCCGAGTCATGAAACCGTCTCTTGCCATCGTCGGAGCCGGCATGGGCGGGCTCACGCTCGCCTCCACGCTGTGCCAGCGCGGTTTCGACGTGCGCGTGTACGAGCAGGCCGCAAAGTTTGTCCGTCTCGGCGCCGGCATCCAGATGAGCCCAAACGCAATGCGTGTGTTGCGCGGCATCGGTCTGGAGGAACGCATCCGCGCCCGCGCCTTTCAGCCGCGCTCATGGACCAACCGGGAGTGGGACACCGGCGCGATGAAATACGAGTTGCCGCTCGGCAAGGAGGCCGAGGCGAAATACGGCGCGCCCTATCTGCTGATGCATCGTGGTGACCTGCACGAAGCGCTGGCCTCCCGGGTGCCGCCCGATCGGGTCTCGCTCGGCAAGAAATTGGTGGACGCGGACTGGCACGGCGACGGCGTGACGCTGCACTTTGCCGACGGCACCACGGCCCGGCACGACGCGCTGATTGCGGCCGACGGCATCCACTCCCGCGTGCGCGAACTCTGGCGCGGCGATGAGCGCGCCAACTTCACCGGCCGCGTCGCCTACCGCACCACGTTTCCGGCCTCCCTGCTCGGAGGCTATGAAATCGACGAATGCTGCAAGTGGTGGGGGCCCGACCGCCACATCGTGATCTACTACGTCACTGCGAACCGCGATGAGATCTACTTCGTCACCAGCGTGCCGGAGCCGGAGTTCACGATAGAATCCTGGTCGGCGACAGGCGATATGGCCACCCTGCGCACCGCGTTCGGAGGCTTTCACGAACAGGTCCGCCGTGTGGTCGAAGCCTGCCCGACCGTACACAAGTGGGCGATCGTCG
>CAZGSW010000095.1:0-6948 GCA_964528635.1 uncultured Rhodoplanes sp.
TGCGGATGGGTGCTGATGCCTGCGCCGCGGCCGGCCAGTTCCTCCGCGTTGCGCTCGAACACGGTGACGTCCCAGCCGGCATCGTGCAGCGTATTGGCGGCGAACAGGCCGCCGACGGAACCGCCGATGATGAGAGCGCGCCGGGTCATGTGAGGCCGGTTCATTCGACTGTTTCGATCTTGCCAGTCCTGGCAGATTTCACGACCGCGTCGAACACCGCCATGCCGTGAAGCACCTGATCGACCGGCACCGGGTAGGGACGCTTTTCCGCGATGGCGCGCCCGAATGCGTTCAGCTCAGCATGCAGCATGTCGAACGCCGGGCTTTCCACGATCTCATCCGGTGGAGCCGTCACCGGACCGGTCGGGGCCACCGTCGAAGTCGGCACAAACCGCAAACGGCCCAGGTTGGCTGTCGAGATTTCCGCCAGTCCCTTGCTGCCGAACACGGTGAACGTGAACGTGGTCGCCGTGGCCACCGAGCAGAACAGCAGGCCGGTGGCGCCGCTTTCGAACCGCAGCATGATGCTTGACGTGTCGTCGGACGGCCCCGGAATGTAGCGTCCCGTGGTGCAGAGCACGTCGCGCACCCGTCCGCCGAATTCGATCATGTGATCGATCGAGTGCACGCCGACCGCGGTGATGGCTCCCCCCGGCGCCTCGTCGGGCTGGGCCCGCCAGTTGTCGACGGCGATGAACTGCCCCGTGCTGGTTGTGTGTTGCGAGGTGATCCCCATGACGGTTCCCAGCCGGCCATCGGCCAGCCGCTTGCGGACTTCGGTCACCGAAGGATGAAAGCGCCGGTTGAATCCGACCGCGAGGACGATGCCGGCCTTTTTTGCTGCATCGACGGCCGCGCGCGCGGACGGCAAGTCCAGCGTCAGCGGCTTCTGGACGTGGATGTGCTTTCCGGCGGCGATCGCCTGCATCACCTGTTCGGCGTGCTGGCTGTGCGGCGTCGTCAGCACCACCGCATCGATGCTCTTGTCCGCAAGGATGTCGGCATAGCTGTCGCGCAGCGGGATTCCCTTCTCGCGGCAGAACGCCTCGGCGTTGGCCCTGGTCCGCGAAAAGGCCGCGGCAAACTCGATACCGGCATTCTTGCCATGCACGGCGTTGACCTGAGACCGGCCCCAGCGTCCCAGACCGATGATGGCTGCCCGAATTGTCATGGCTTGATCCTTCAATTCACACGCCGTTATGCGACCGGCTGTCTTGGCGCCCGCTACTTTTTAGGAATGACAGGAAGCAGCACGCAAGGGGCAAACGAGCCGCCAAAGTGCAGCGTGTTCCTGCCGCCGAATATTTCCGGCGGGCGGTCGAGCGGGTTGGTGTGGGTAAACGGGCCTACGCCTTTCATGGGGTAAGGTGCGTGAGCGACGCCCGCATCGGTTCCGTCGTATTCGTAGTCCTTGCCGCGCACCGACAGCGCCAGCCGGTAGCCCTTCGGCACGACGATGCAGGTGGGCCAGATTTCGATGTCCAGCTCGGCCGGTTCGCCGGGAGTCAGCGGCCACAACTCGTCGTGAGTGTGCCAGGGGCGATAGGGCCTGCTTTCGGCCGGGTCGAGCTTGCGGTGCGAGGCGCGCAGCCAGCCCAGCGCAACCGGCGTCCGGGGATCGTTCGAACCGATGAAAACGACCTCCTTGCCCTGCGGATCGAACAGCCGCAGCACCAGGAAGAGATCGGCGTCGGTGGTATCCGACGAAACGAACAGCTTGGCCGCGACCGGGCCCGTGATCTCGGTGTCTTCGGCAAAGGCTTCGGTCGAGAAGGTCACGCCGTCGCTGGATGTTTCGTAGGTCAGCGTCGCGGGGTCTGTAGCCGGCACGAGGTCCAGCTCCCGGTCTGGATGCAGATAGAGTTTCGTCCATTGTGTCCGCGCCAGCGGCCATTCGCTCTCGGCGCGCGGCACGAATGTCTCGCCGGGATGACGGATGTTCAGGAGAACCCTCGGTTGGCTCGGCCAGCCGTTGTCGACTCCCTTCAGGAAATGGTCGAAGAACCGCTTCTGCAGATCGTGGCCGTACTTGGCATAGAACAGCGTGAAGTGCGTGTCGCCGTGCACCTCCAGCCACTTGTTCTTCGTCCCCGCACGAAGGAACCCCTCGAAGTTGCCGCGCGGGTGCAGGCCCATGCCGCCCCAGTTCGCCGCCGACAGGACCGGAACCTCGATGTCCTCGAATTTCGGCAGCCGCGCCTTGTAGTAGTCGTCGATCAGCCGGTGACGGAGCGCATCGCCGTCGCAGTCGGCGCGGTTCCTGGCGAGTTCGGCTTCGGAGAGCGTCTCGGGACCGGCGACGGTTTCTCCGGTCACGACGCTTTTGGCGCCGCGGTCGCCGATGCCGTGTTGCACCGCCGTCACCTGGCGCGGATACCAGCTCGCGAAGAAGTCCGACAGGATGCCGCCGTGGCGGCACAGTTCGCGGTAGTAGTCAGAGTACCCCTCCCAGATCGAGACGGCGGCAAGGTGCTTCGGCCGGTGCGGAGCGGCGTGCCACTGGTTGGTGGCGTAGTACGAGATGCCGTGCAGTCCGACCTTGCCGTTCGACCATGCCTGCGTCCCGGCCCAGTCGACACAGAGCGCGATGTCCTTCGCCTCACGCGGCGACCACACCTCCAGATAGCCCGGCGAGCGTCCTGCGCCGCGGGAATCGACGCGGACCAGGACATAGCCCTCCGGCACCCACTTTTCAGGATCGAACAGCTCCCAGTTCTGGTGGATGTTGCTCGACCCTTCCAGCACATCGGGAGCCGCCTTGACGATGCGGGCCCACTGGCTCCTGTAAGCCTCCTGCATCGACAGGCCCTTGGCGTAAGGGCCGTAACTCAGGATGACCGGATACCTTCCGTTTTCGATCGGCCGAAACACATCGCAACGCAGCACGATGCCGTCGTCCATCTCGATCGGCACATCCCAATCGACCTTCATTCCTTCGCGGGTTTCGGATTTCATCGTCACGTCGGGCACGGATGGGCGAACAGCGGCGCAAACGCTAACATCGAAGCCGCGAGGAACGGAAGGGCATCGAATGTTTCAAAACGCCGCCATTATCGGCGTCGGTCAGTCGGCTTACACGCGGAGGCCGGAGCCGGGGCAGAGCGTGCTCACCTTCATGCGCGATGCGGTTGTGGCGGCTCTGAACGATGCGGAGGTGGACGCGCGCGATATCCAGGGCATGGCGGTGGCGTCGTTCTCGCTGGCTCCCGACGCCGCGGTGGACCTGGCCTGGAAGCTCGGCCTGTCGCTTCGCTGGCTGGCGCAGGACACCAACGGCGGATCCTCCGCCGTCAGCATGCTGGGCAACGCCCTACGCACGGTGGAATGCGGGTATGCGTCTCCGATCCTGCTGATCGCCGGCGACGCGACCGGGCTTGCCGGGTATGCCAAGGTCGCGGCCAACTTCAACACGGTGACGCAGAAGCATCTCGCGCCCCTCGGACACGGCGGGCCGAACGGTGTCTATGCGCTGGTCGCGGCGCGGCAGATGAAGAAATATGCTCTTGAGAAGTCCGACTACGGCCATGTCGCAATCGCGCAGCGCACCTGGGCCGCGGGCAATCCCAACGCGGTGTATCGAGCGCCGATGACCATGGAGGACTACCTCGCCGCGCCGATGGTGGCCGATCCGCTGTGCCGCTATGACTGCGTGCCGGTGATCGCCGGCGCGCAGGCCATTGTGGTTGCGCGGCGCGAGCAGGCCCCGAAGGGGCGGCCGCCGGTTCGGGTTCGCGCGATCCGGCACAGCTTCAACCACGACAACCAGCAGGGCGACGGCCTGCAGACCGGACTTGCGACGTTCGCAGACGAGTTGTGGAGTACGGCGCGGGTCGAGCCGTCCGACATCGACGTTGCCAGCATCTACGACGACTATCCGACCATGGTGCTGGCACAACTCAACGATCTCGGCATGGTCCCGGACAACGATCTCGCCCGGTACTGCCGCACTGTGATCGCGAACCGCTCGCTGCCGATCAACACCTGGGGCGGCATGCTCTCCGCCGGCCAGCCCGGCGGCTTCGCGGGCGGCATGAACGGCATTTCCGAAGCCGTGCTGCAACTGCAGGGCCGCGCCGGGGCGCGTCAGGTCGCGGATGCGGAACTGGCTGTCGTCACCGGCTACGGCATGACGATGTACCGTTACGGCGCCACGGCGGGCGCCGCGGTCCTGGAGCGCGGATCGTGAGCGCGGGCGTCACCGTCTGGCGTTGCGTCGGTTGCGGCCGGCGATGCTTTCCCGAGCCGCTCCTGTGCCCGGCCTGCCACGGCCATGCCTTCGCGACGGATAGCGTGAACGAAGGCGTGGTCGAGGAGGTGTCGGTGATCCGCCATATGCTCGGTCAGGAGAACTGGCAGCCGCGGCGCATTGCGAACGTGCGTGCCGCCGGCGGCGTGCTGATGACGGTGGGGTTGCGCGACGAGTCCGGCCCGGGCGCGCATATCGAACTGTTCCAGGATGGCGAGGCGCCGTTCGGCAAGGCAAAGGGAACGCTGCAACCATGAGCGCATACGACTATCGGCCGTTCGTGCCGCCATCGGGCCAATCCAAGATCGCGGGGCCAACTCCCCGCGCGCACACGCAGGCGCGGATGAAAAATCCGCGCGCGCAGGATTTGTTTGGAAACTGGGAGCGGATGTTCGCCGAGCCGTTCCGCGGCATCACCACCGACGGCAGCGTCGTTCCCGACCTCTATGCGCCGCGGCCCGAGGGGGCGCCGACGCTCGCCATGATCGAGGCGGTGAACGCGTTGCTGGCCTTGATGACTCCGGAGCAGCGCAAGCTGTCGTGCTTTCCGGTGGATTCGCCGCAATGGCGCCACTGGCAGAACACCGAGCTCTACGTCGAGAACTACGGACTGCGGCTCGACGAGGTCACGCCGCAGTTGCAGGACGCCACCATGGCGGTGCTGCGCGCCAGCATGAGCGAGCACGGCTATTCGCTGTCGCGCGACGTGATGCGGCTCAACCGCTTCCTCGGCGATCTGGTCGGCGGCCCGGCGGTGATGGGAGAGTGGAGCTATATCTTCTGCCTGTTCGGCGAACCGTCGACGAGCGCGCCGTGGGGCTGGCAATTGTTCGGCCATCACCTGGTGCTCAATTGCTTCGTGCTCGGCGAGCAGATGGTGCTGACGCCCGCGTTCTGGGGCGCCGAGCCGAGCTTCGCCGATCACGGGCCGTTCAACGGCATCAAGCTGTTCCAGGACGAGGAGCGTGCGGGTCTGGACCTGATGCGTTCGTTCTCAACCGAGCAGCAGCGCCGCGCCATCGTCGCGCATTCCATGATGGGCGGCGACCTGCCGGAGGGGCGGCGGCACTTTGCCGACAACCTGCATCTCGGCGGCGCATTCCAGGACAACCGCATCGTGCCCTACGAGGGGCTGCGGGGATCCGATCTGTCAGCCATGCAGCGCCGCGACCTGATGGATCTCGTGAAGAAGTACCTGCTGCCGCTGCCCGCAGGGCCGATGGCGGCGCGGCTTGCCGAGGTGGAGCGGCATCTCGCCGACACGCACTTCTGCTGGATCGGCGGCACCGGGGAGGAAAGCCCGTTCTATTACCGTATCCAGAGCCCGGTGACCTTCATCGAGTTCGATCACCACGCCGGCGTGTTCCTGACCAACGCGGAGCCGGCCAAGTTCCACGTCCATACCATCGTGCGGACGCCGAACGGCAACGACTACGGATTCGACCTGTTGCGCCAGCACTATCTGACGTCGCCGCATCACGGGCATGGCGGTGGCCACCACCACGGGGACGGCAACCGTCACCATCATCATGGCGATGGCGACCGTCACCACCATCATCACGACAAAAAGTAGCGAGGCTATTTTTCCGTCTTGAGGTCATCGCGCAGCGGATCGCCGTGCGGCTTGGGGCTGTCGCCGGACGGAAACGGCTTTCTCTCGGGCTTTTCGATGCCGCCCTTGGCCGGCTTCTTTTCCTCGAGGACGGGCTTTTCCTTCCGTGCGGGCTGAGTCATGGCGTTCTCCACTGTTCAGCGTGGATAACGCCCGGCACGGAACCGCGTTCCTTACCCGGCCTTCTTCCAGGCGGCGGCCTGATCGAGCGTGCGGCGAGCCGCTTTTGCCATCGCCTCGTCGATCATCCTGCCGTCGACGGTGGTGGAGGCGCTGCCTTGCGCCACGGCCGCCTCGAACGCTTCCAGAACACGCGAATAATAGTCGAGCTCCTTCTGGCTCGGCGCATAGAGCCGGTTGCACGGCTCGATCTGCGACGGATGGATCACCTGGCGGCCGCGGAATCCGAGCCGGCGCGACAGCGCGGTGTCCTTCTCGAAACCCTCCGGATCGCGAACGTTGGTGAACACGCCGTCGAGCGGGCTTTCGAACTTCGCCGCTCGCGCGCACATCAGCGTATGGCATCGCGCGTGCAGCATTTCCGGTCCGTCGATCGACCAGGTGCAGCCGAGGTCGGTGTTGAGGTCGCCGTCCTGCGCGCCGCCGAACACGTTCGACACCACGCGGCTGGCGCCCCGCGTCATATCGTAGGCGTTGAGCGCACCGAGTGCGCTTTCGATCGACAGGATGACCCTGGTCGTGCCGTTCGTAAGACCGCGGCCGGCCTCAAGCCTTGCGATCATGCCGTCCAGCTTGATCGCCTCGTCACGGGTCTCGGCCTTGGGCAGGAAAACGCCCGAGAGGTTTTCCAGTCCGACCACAGCCTCCAGATCGGCTTCTGCGAACCCGGTGTCCAGCCCGTTGATCCGCACCCAGACCTCCGGGCCGGAGGCCTTGGGTGCATAGCTCTTCACGCCGGCGCGTGCGTTTTCCTTCTCCGCCGCGGGCACCGAGTCTTCAAGATCGAACAGAAGCGCATCGGCGGGAAGGCCGAGCGACTTTTCCAGGAACTTGTCGCGGTTCGCCGGAACGAAGAGAAAACTGCGGGGCAGGGGCATTCCATCCTCGCTATTCTGCCTGTCATGCCCGC
>CAZGSW010000095.1:7048-16107 GCA_964528635.1 uncultured Rhodoplanes sp.
GCAAATCACGCAAGTCTCGTCACGCCCGCAGCCGCCAGCCCGGCGATCTCGGCGTCGCCGTAGCCCAGCTCCCGCAAAATCTCCTCCGAGTGCTGGCCGAGCAGCGGCGCGGGGCGCGCGATCTCCGGTCCGTCGTGGTCGAACAGGATGGGATTGCGTGTGAGCCGCATTCTTCCGAGCCTTGGATGCTCGATTTCCCTGACCATGCCACGGGCGACGATCTGCGGATGATCGAACACCTCTTCGAAGTTGTTGACCTGTCCGCATGGCACGCCCGCGGCCACCAGAGCGGCCTCGAGGTCGGCGACCTTCCACGTGCGGACCGCCGGGACGACCAGCGGCAGCAACGTCTCCTCATTGGCCTTGCGGGAGGCGTAGCTGGCGAAGCGTGGATCGTCGAGATGAGCCTCCAGCTTGAGGATCTCCATCAGCTTCGTGAACAGGCCGTCATTCGGTGCGCCGATCGCCAGATACCGGCCGTCGGCCGTCTCGAACAGTTGATATGGCGCGCTGAGGCGGTGCCTGTGGCCGACCGGCTGCGGCGGCCGGCCTGTTTCCAGGTATTCCGCCGCTTCCCACGCTGCCGCGGCGATGGACGCTTCGACCAGCGACACATCCGCGATGCGGCCTTCGCCGTGGCGGGCGGCGCCGACGAGGCCGGCCAGTGTCGCGTAGGTGGCGAACATTGCTCCGAACACGTCGGCCGACTGCACGCCCGGCCGCATCGGCATCTCGCCGGGCTCGCCGGTGACCGACAGCACCCCGGAGAATGCCTCAATGATCAGGTTCACGCCGGCGCGGCGGCGATCCGGCCCGGTCTGTCCGAATCCGGACACCGACGTATAGACGAGCCGCGGATTGATCGCCTTCATGTCACCGGCGCCCAGCCCCATCTTCTCCAGCGCTCCCGGGCGGTAGGCCTCCAGCAGCACGTCGGACTCAGCCGCCAGCCTGCGCACGATGTCCTGCGCCTCGGCATGCTTGAGGTCCAGCACGATGCTGCGCTTGTTTCGGTTGAGCGCGGCAAAGCTCACGCTCTCGCCGTTGCGGTTTGGCGGCGTGGCCCGCGCCATGTCGCCTTTGGGCGGCTCGATCTTGATGACGTCGGCGCCCATGTCGGCGAGCAGCGTGCCCGCAAGCGGCCCCGCAATGAAGTTCGCAAGCTCGATGACGCGGATTCCTGCGAGCGGCTTGGTCATGGCATTCGACCTTTCGCTGGCGCTTCGCGAGACCGGACGGCCCGGGTACCCAGTATTCACCCATGGACGATCGGCGCAAGCGCGTTGCGCGGCTTCGCGCGGCGGCTCTTTGCGGCGGGGAAGGAGCGTGCTTCAATCCGCGCAAACGAGGAAATGCTCAAGGTCATGACCCAGAGTTTCGATACCATCATCATGGGTGGAGGAGCGGCCGGTTGCGTGCTGGCCAATCGTCTGTCCGCCAGATCCGGCCGTTCCGTGCTGCTGCTCGAAGCCGGGCAGGACACGCCGCCGGGCCGCGAGCCGGCGGACGTGCTCGATACCTACGCCACCTCCTATTACAACGACGATTATTTCTGGCCCGGCCTGAAGGTGCACTGGCGGCGCAGGGACAATTCGCCGCTCAACAACATGTCGCAGGGCCGCATCATGGGCGGCGGCTCGTCCGTGATGGGGATGATCGCCTATCGCGGCACGCCCGATGACTATGCGGAGTGGGAGGAGCTCGGCGCCAGGGGGTTCGGCTGGAGCGACGTGCTGCCTTACTATCGCAAGCTCGAGAACGACTTCGACTTTGGCGGCGACGAGCACGGCAAGGACGGGCCGGTCCCGATCCGGCGGACCAGGCAGGAGGATTGGGCGCCGCTGTCGAAGGCCGTGAGGCACTTCGCGGAGGAGCGGCAGATGCCGTTCCTTGCCGACATGAACACCGATTTCCGCGACGGCTACGGCGCCGTGCCGCAGAGCAACTGGCCTGACAAGCGGGCATCGGCCGCGATCTGCTATCTCACCCCGGATGTGCGGGCGCGCAGCAATCTCACGATCCTCAACGGCGCTCACGTTACCGCCATCACGTTCGACGGCAAGCGCGCCACCGGCGTCAAGGTGCGGGTCGACGGCGAGGAAAAGACCTTCGCCGCGCGCGAGGTGATCTGCTCGTTCGGCGGCATCCACTCGCCGCACTTCCTGATGAAGATGGGGATCGGTCCGGCGGGTCACCTGCGCGAGCATGGCATCGAGGTGCGGGCCGACATGCCGGGCGTGGGGCAGAACCTGTCCAACCACGCCATCGTGTTCATCGGCATGCTGCAGAAGCCGGGCATGCGGCAGTCCGAGCGCCTCCGCCCCCATGCGATGACCTGCTTCCGCTATTCCACCGGGCTGCCGGGAGCGCCGCGCACCGACATGTACATCAACGTGCAGTGCAAGACCTCGTGGAGCCCGCTCGGTCTGCAGGTTGCCAATTTCGGTCCGACCCTGCTCAAGCCGAAGTCGCGCGGCACGGTGTCGCTCAAGTCGGCCGATGCTCCGGAGCCGCTGGTGGAGTTCAACTTCCTCGATCAGGAGCTCGACCTGAAGCGGTTCATGCAGGCGTTCCGCCTTGGGGTGGAGGCACTGGGGCACGAGAAGGTGCGCGCGATGGTCTCGCACACCTTCCCGGTCAAGTTCGATGACCGTCTGCGGGTGCTCAACCGCCGCAATACAAAGAACAGGATCCAGAGTGCGGTGATCGCGAAGCTGATCGACTGGGTGCCGCCGCTCGCGGGTCCGATCTTTGCCCAGCTCGCCGACCGGCGGGTGAAGCTGGAAGACCTGGTGCGCGACGACGATGCGCTGGCCGAGCACATCCGCAACAACGTGGCCGGCACCTTCCATCCGGTCGGGACCTGCCGCATGAGCGCCGATCCGGGCGACCGCACCGCCGTCACCGACACGACCGGCCGCGTGCGCGGCTTCGAGGGCCTGCGTGTGATCGACGCCTCGATTATGCCGACGGTGCCGCGCGGCAACACCAACATTCCGACCACGATGGTGGCAGAGAAGATTTCCGCCGCGCTGAATGCTTGATTTGCACTGGGTGCCGCTCGTCCCCGCGAAAGCGGGGACCAGGCGCTCCAATTTCCGGCCATGTGGATGACCCTGGGTTCCCGCTTGCGCGGGGACGAACGGAGAGGGTGTCGATGACGCAAACGGATACGAACGATCTCGACACCTTGCGCGAGGAACGGCTGCGCAGGACTCTCGCCGCCGCCGCAGCGGCGCATCCGTACTATCGCGACAGGTTCAAGGCGGCGGGCATCGTCGCGGCCGACATCGCCACCCTCGACGATCTGCAGCGCCTGCCGCCGACGCCGAAGCAGGACTATATCGTCGACCCCGAGCGCTTCCGGCTGGTGCCGGACGATCTGCCGGCTGGCGCCGCCATGGAAGAGCGGGTGCTGTGGGATATCGCCTACACGACCGGCACGACCAGCGGGAGGCCGTCGCCGTTCTACAACACCGCGCACGATGCCTACGGCATCTGGGATCAGGCCCGCCGCTGCAACGAGGCGGAGGGCTTCCTGCCGGCCGACCGTGTCGCAAACCTCTACCCGCTGGCTGGTTTTCCGACCGGCGCATTCCTCAGCGTGGTGCGGTCCACCATGATCGCGGGCCTGCCCGTGGTTCACGGCCTGACCGGAGGCGCGCACTCCGACTTCAAGGTCCGCAATTCGCTCGCCGAGGCGCTCGCGATCGTCGAGCGTTTCCGGCCGACAGTGCTTTGGGGCGTGCCGAGCTTCGTGCGCCGTTTTCTGGACGAGGCGGTGCGCAGGGGCTCCGACCTGTCTGCCGTGCGGCTCGTCATCACCTCGGGCGAGCCGGTGCCACAGGCGTTGCGTGCCGAGTTCAAGGACATGCTTGCGCAGGCGGGAGCCGGCGCGGTCGATATCCGGGCGCGCTATGCCTTCACCGAGATGCAGGGCGGGCTGGTGCAGTGCGCCGACCATGCCGAGGGCCAGAACGTCACGCCGGACCTGTACTATCTGGAGACGGTCGATCCCGACACCGGCCGCCGCCTGCCGGACGGCGAGCCGGGCCATCTCGCCATCACCCATCTGCACCGGCGCGGCACCGTGATGCTGCGCTATCTGGTCGGCGACGTGGTGACGCTGTCGCGGCAGCCGTGTCCGCACTGCGGCCGGATCGGCGAGCGCGTGGTGGCGACGCCGCGGCGCACCGGAAACCTGGTGAAGTGCCGGGGCATGCTGGTCAACGTGGACGTCGTCTCCGATACGGTGCTGGCGCTGCCCGGCGTGTCCGAGTTCCAGATCGTGTTCCGCCGCGAGGACCGGCCCGGCGCGATGGATGAGATGGTGCTGCGGATCGAGCATCCCGAGGATGCCGGCCTGCGGGAAACGGTAACGGCGCGCGTCCGTCAGGCGGTCTCGCTGCGCCCGGAGGTCGAGTTCGTGCCGCGCGGCGGGCTTTACGACCACGAGCAGTCGATCAAGACCCGGCGGGTGGTGGATACGCGGAAGCTGGCGGAGTGAGGCCTCGTGTCCCGGCTCCCGCTCGCTACGCTGGCTTGGCCGGGACACCAGAGGCTGACAGCTACCGCGGTGCGTTGTGACCCACCGTCCGCATGTATTGCAGCGTCTCGTCGAGACCGACCACGTCGGCGTACTTGGCGTTGAGGTCGAACAGGCTCTGGTCGTGTGCCGCCTGCGAGCGGTCGCCGACCGCCTCGCGCACCACGACCGGCCGGAATCCGTTCTGCACCGAGTCGACCGCGGTGGCGCGCACGCAGCCCGAGGTGGTGCAGCCGGTGATGATCAGCGTGTCGATCCGCTGGTTGAGCAGGCGCGGCACGAGGTCGGTACCGAAGAAGCAGGATGCGTATTTCTTGACCAGCAGGCTGTCGTTGTCGCGCATGCCGAGCCGCGGATCGACCTCGGTCGCCTCCGTGCCGGCCTTCAGCGTCATGGTGCCGCGCATCTTGATGGCCCAGAGGCCGGCATCCCTCAGGTCGGCGTCGTTGTAGATCACGGTCGAGAAGATCACGGGAATTCCGCGCTCGTGCGCCACGTCGATCATCGGCTTCTGCGCGGCGATCTGCGATTCCAGCGGCGCGCCGAGCGGCATGTCGGGGTTGGTGAAGCCCTTGATCATGTCGATCACGATCAGGGCAGGGCGTTCGCCGAACCCGATCTTCACGCCGAACCCGCGGGCGCGGAAAAACTCCTCGTCGTCCTTGCCGCTGGTCATGGCGCTCCCGTCTGGTGGTTGCTGGAGGCGGCGGACCGGATGCGCTCGTTGTAGATCGGCAGCGTCAGGCCGCAGACCTCGAACCGGCACAGGTAGCCCATCAGGAACGCGTTGACGCCCATGCGGTAGAGCGTCGCGACGTCGCCGGCCAGGATCGCGTCGCGCTCCTTCGGCGTCAGGTTCCTGCCTTCAAGCGCTTTGGCCGGATCGGCCTTCATCGCGGCGCGGAACGCGTGATCGCGCAGCAGCTCGCGGCACAGATGGTTCACGGCATAGACCGACATGATCAGCCCCTCCGCCACGCCGCGTAGGCGTGTCCGTTGGCCATCTGCGGCTTGACGAACTCGGGCTTGCGCTCGCCGATCGTGCCCAGCATGGCGATCCAGTTCAGGAGTTCGCCGCCCACGTTGCCGGCCTTGAGGAGTTGTGCCTCGGTGGCCTCGCCGATCAGCGCCGGCACCTCCATGTCCTCGAGAAGCCGGCAGACCCGCGTGCACCACGCAGGGTCGGGCACGCCGTCGGTCTTGCCGGGATCGATGCGCGGTCCCCAGACATCGAGCGAGAAGCTGCCGCTGCCCATGGTGACCACCCGCAGCGGCCGCGGCCAGGTCTCGATAGCCTTTTTCACGGCGCGGCCGAAGTCGAAGCAGCGCTGCGCCTTCGGCAGCGGCGGAATGTGACCGTTCACGAAAACCGGAATGACCGGAACCTGCATCTGCGGCGTGATGAAGTGCAGCGGCACCGCGACCGAGTGATCCACCGAGAATTCCTGCACCAGCGAAAGGTCGAACCCCGCATCGATCCCGGTCTTGCGGATGTGCGCGGCAAAATCCGGCAGCGACTTGATGTCGTACACCGGCATCTCGCGCGGCTCGTCGTTCGGACCCTTGAACGTCTCGGTGACGCCGACTGCGAAGGTCGGAAGGTTGTCGAGGAAGAACGTGTTGAGATGATCGGTGGTGAACATCACCACGAGGTCGGGCTTGAGCGCCGTGAATTCGTCGGTCAGCGCCTTGAAGAACCGCGCGATCTCGCTGTCCGGACCGTCGCGTTTGACGAAAAACGGGAACACCGGTGTATGCGGGACGCCGAACGCGCCGACGATATCTGCCACGAACTGATCTCCCTGCTGCGTGGTCCGGATACATGTTCTTGCACGGCGACCGGGCGATTTCCAGTTCAGGCGTGCTCCGGCGGTTCTCCGGCCAGGGCCGCGGCAATGCGTCCGCGGATGAGGAAGGTCCAAAGCCACGCCGCCAGCAGCACCACGGCACCGAGCGCCGCCGGCCAGCGCAGTCCGAGATGGATGGAAAGAACCCCGGCGCCGAGCGCTCCGATTGCCGGGCCGCCCCGGAAGATCAGGCCGTAGAGGCTCATCACTCGGCCGCGCATGTTGGTCGCACTCGCCAGTTGCACCAGCGTCTGGCTGGCGATGCCTGCCGCGGAGACGCAGAACCCGTAGGCCACCATGGCCGGGACCGCGAACCAGAGGCGGTCGACCGCAACGACCGCCAGTATGGCCAGCGCCTGTCCGAACGTGGTTGCCAGCGCCACGCCCAGCAGATTGGCGGACCTGGCGCTGTGACTGAGCCAGACGCCGGCCAGGATCGCGCCGGCTCCCACGGACGAGGCGAGGATCGAAAGTCCGGCCGCGCCGGATTTGAACACGTCGTCCGCAAACCCCGGCAGCAGCTCGGTCAGGGGTCTGCCGCCCACCCCGATTGCAATCAGCAGGAACAGCAGCGATCCGATCGCCGGATGCGTGGCGGTATAGCGGATGCCGTCCCGGATTTCGTCAAGGAAGCCGCGCGGGACGGCGGGGAGCGTATCGGCGGCCGGATCGATCCGGATGCGCGCCAGCGCCAGCAGGTAGACGATATACGTCATCGCGTTGATGAAGATCGCGGCCGCGACGCCGGACCAGACGATGGCGAACCCGGCGAACACCGGCCCGATGAAGCGCGCCAGATTGAAGCTGACCGAGTTGATCGCCACCGCCGCGCCGACGTCGCTGCGCGGCACAAGCGATGGCACGAGGGCGAGCCTTGCCGGCTGGTTGAATGCCACCACGATGCCGTGGATCGCCGTCAGGAGGACGATCAGTTCGACGTTGATATGACCGCTGACGGTCAGCCCCCACAGCGCCAGCGCCTGAACCAGCAGGATCGACTGGCTTACCATCACCACCTGCACGCGATCGCGGCGGTCCGCCAGTGCGCCGGCAAAGGGAGCGATCAGCACCACCGGAAAGAAATCGGCGAAAGCCACCACGCCGAGCCAGAAGCCGGACTCCGTCAATTGCCAGGTCAGCCAGCCGACCGCGATGCGCTCCATCCACATCCCGATCAGCGAGACGGTGTTGCCGAGCGTGAATGTGCCGAAGTTCCTGTTTTGTAACAGCAGTGCGAACAGGGGCGTGCGCAGGATGGAGGCCACCGGCATGGGTGGAGCATACCTGAACGCAAGCGCCCGGCTGCAAGATGAGTGATGCCCGTCGACCGAAATTGTGAATCGAGACGAGGCCGGACCGCCACGCCGATGCCGACCGTCATCCCCTTGATGCAGGGCGGGACACCGACCATGCTGGTGTGTGGAGGCCGCAGGCTCGCGATTGTGCGCTGCAATGACGCCATTGCGTCAGGACGGGCTGGTGGACGTCTCCGGGGTGGGCGATGACAAGCTGGACGGCAGGCCGTCACGATCCGTTGCCGATGCTGCGGCGCGGACCGTTCTGCCGCGTGTTCAGCGCCGCTCTGGTCGGGTTGTCGGCGCTGGCGTTGATGCTGCAGCTTTCATTTCTGTTCAACGCCCCTGCGGATGCCACGTCGATCTTCCTGACCGCGCTGGTGATGTCGACGGCTTTGACCGCGGTGCCTGTCGTGCTGCTGTGGAATCTGGAACGCCGCGAACGGGCCAATGCATGGTTCTTCGTGATGGCCCTGCTGTGGGGCGGATTCATCGCGACCGCCTTCGCGATCCCGGTCAATACGTTCTTCTTCGTCCTGGTCGACGATTGGGTGACGCGGCATCCGTGGGTTGCGCAGGCGCTGGGACCGGATGCGGCGCAGATGCTGTCGGCGCCGATCTCCGCGCCGGTCGCGGAGGAGCTCGCCAAGGCGCTCGGCATCGTCGTGATCTTTGCGATGCTGCGCGGCGAGTTCAACAGCGTGCGCGACGGGCTTGTCTACGGTGCGCTGGTGGGGATCGGTTTCAACTGGTACGAGGCGCCGCTCTACGTGGCGCAGGAGTATGCCAAGACCGGGATTCCGCCGTTCGGAGCGCAACTCGGAGGGCGATTTGCGTTGCTGGGCTTCGGCGGCCACGCCCTGTTCTCGGGCATCTTCGGCGGTTTTCTCGGCTATGCGATGGTGGAGCGCCGCTGGGTTCTCAAGATCATCGCGCCGGTCGTCGGTCTGCTGCTGGCGATCGGCGCGCACATGCTCAACAACGCACTGCCGCTGATGGTGACGCTCGCGGGCGCCGCGGCCGGAGTCGATCGCTACGAACCCGAGCCGATGCCGGAGATCGGATTCATGCAGGCGATGATCGGCGCCAGCGTGCGCGAGGCGATCATCTTCCTGCCGTTCGTCATGATCGCCGCGCTGGTGCTGTGGCGCAGCGACGTCTGGGAGCGCCGCGTGATCCGCGAGGAACTGTCGGGCGAGGTCGGCGGAGCGGTCAGCGCGGGAGAGTTCCGGGACATTGCTTCCGACAAGGCCATGCGCACCGGCCGTATCGATCGTCTGCCGGACGGCATCGCGCAGACTCTGGTGAACCTGCAGAACGAGCTGGCGTTCCGCAAGCGCTGGCTGAAGGATGCGGACAAGGATCCGGAGC
>CAZGSW010000096.1:0-16092 GCA_964528635.1 uncultured Rhodoplanes sp.
TCGGGATCAGGCGGTTCATCTCGCTCTTGACCATGGCGGCAAGCGGCTTCGGCCCGCGATCCTTCTTCTCGGTGATGACCGCCCCCATCGACGAGAAGCGCTTGGCGATTGCCGGATCGTCCAGACCCTTGTCGAGCGCCGCGGCCAGCTTGTCGATGATCGGCTGCGGCGTGCCTTTCGGGGCGAAGATCGCGTAGAACGGCGCAGCCTGCCAGCCGGGCAGGCCGCCCTCGGCCGACGTGGGCACGTCCGGCAGCAACGAATGGCGCTTGTCCGTGGCGATCGCCATGCCTTTCAATTTCCCCGCGCGGATGTGGCCGGCCGGCCCCAGAATCGGATCGCACACGTAGTCGACCTGCTCACCCAGCATGTCGTTGAGCGCCGGCGCGGTCCCCTTGAACGGAACCATCGTGGTCTTGATGCCGATCTCGTGGTTCAGCAGGAGACAGGTGGTGTGCGACACCGATCCGATACCGGCATGCGCCATGTTCAGCTTCTGCTGATTGGCTTTGGCGTAGGTGACGAATTCCTTGAGATTGTTCGGCGGCAAGCCCTTGCGGGTCACCAGGATGACCGGCTGCGTGGACATCAGACTGACCGGCTCGAAATCCACGTCGGGCTTGTAGGCGAGGTTCGGCGTCACGGCGACCGCCGCCGCGTGCGTCCCCATGTGACCGAGCGCGAGCGTGTACCCGTCCGGAGCCGCGCGCGCCGCGCGGGTCGTGCCCGTGGTGCCGCCGCCGCCACCGACGTTCTCGACCACGAACTGCTGGCCGAACGCCCTGGAGAATATCTCCGCCGCGATGCGGCCGGTGATGTCGGCCGGTCCGCCCGCCGAGAACGGCACGATGACGGTGCCCGCGCGCGTCGGATAGTTTTGTGCCTGCACCCCGCCGACGCCGATCACCGACGCCAGCACAAGCGACAATCCCAGTCTTCTCATCTGCTTTCCTCCCCCATGATTTTTTGAGATTTGGTTTTTTCGGCCTTCGTTACTTGCGTTTGGCCTTTCGTTTCAACGGTCCGCTCTTCCTGGTGGCCGGTTTGCTGCGTGCGGCCATGGTGCGCGATCCCGTACTGCGCTTCGCGCCCTCCTTCAGCTTGCTGGACGTCATCGTCCAGCCCTTCCAGTTGACGTCGAAGATGATGCCGTTCGGATCCTTGAACTTGCGCTCGAAATCGTCGTCATCCGGATCGCCGAGGTCGAAGAAGAACTGGCCGCCGGCCTGCTCGATCTGCTTCTGCTGTTGTTCGAGATCGTCGCACTGGAAGCCGAAATGGTGGATGCCGACGAACTTGCTGGGATCGACGTCGGAACCGACCGAACTCTTGTATTGCAGCAGCGCCAGGTTGACCTCGCCGTCGCTCATGTAGATGCGGTAGGCGGTCGGGCCTTCCGATTTCGGCGACCGCGACAGGCCGAATGCCTTCTCGTAAAAGTCCGCGGTCTTGTCGATGTCCTTGACTGCAAGCGCGATGTGCCGGATCCGAGCCATGGTGGTCTCCGTCGGTTGGAGCGTAGCCTGCCCCGCGCGGGGCCGCCTCGATCATATTGCCGCGTGCGATCTTATCCCAGACGGGGGGCAGGGAATGCAAAATCGGCCGGGACATCCGGTCCCGGCCGATCAACCCGCGCTCCCGTCCATGCCCGCAGGCGCCGCCGCCCGCCTATTTCGGCTTTGCTGTTCCGGCGTCCAGGATCTTGATCCACTTTTCGATCTCGCGATCGACGTGGGAGCGGTATTCGTCCGAGGTTGTGCCGATCGGAATGAACCCGCGCTCGACCAGTCTCCTGCCGAATTCGGGATCCTTCACGGCCGCAGCGGTGATCCGTTGCAGCTTGCCCACCACGTCGGCGGGCGTCGACTTGGGCACGATGAGACCCATTTCACTGGCCGAATCGACAAAGCCGTAGCCGGCCTCTTCCATGCTGGGAATGCCGGGCAACTGTGGCGCCCGACCCCGCGTGACGGCGAGACCGCGGGCCTTGCCGCCGTCGATATGCGGCTTGATGGTCGGCACGGCGCCGAAGGTGAAATCGGTCTTGGCGGCCAGAAAATCCTGCAACGCCGGCGCGCCGCCCTTGTATGGCACCACCACGAAGTCGATCCCGGCGACCTGCCGAAGCTGCTCGCCCGCGAGGTGAATGCCGGTGCCGATGCCTGCGGAGGCAAAGGTCAGCTTGCCGGGATTGGCCTTGGCGTGGTCGACCAGTTCCTTCGCGGTCTTGAACGGCGAAGAGGGATGGACGCAAAGCACGAGCTGGGTTCGCGACAGCAGCGAAACCGGGATGAAGTCCTTGCGGGTGTCGTAGGGCAGCTTGTCCTTGAGCAGACCCGGGTTGGTGAAGAACGCGGAGTCCATCATGCCGATGGTGTAGCCGTCGGGCTGGGCGTTCGCGACCGCCTGCGTGCCGATCACGCTGGCGCCGCCGGCGCGATTGTCGATCACCAGCGTCTGGCCGAACTCCTTCTCGATCTGCTGCGCCAGCAGCCGGGAGAACACGTCGGTGCCGCCGCCGGCCGAATAGGGCACGATGAGGCGGACAGACCGCTGCGGATAGGTCTGCGCGATTGCGGGTCTGCTCCCGATAGCGGTCACACACAGCGCAGCAGCACCGTTGAGCAGGGCGCGCCGGTCGATTGGCCTCATGTGGATTCCTCCCATTTGCCGATTTGTGGTTGGCGTTCAGATTTTGAAGCGTTCGAGCAGTTCAGTCTCCGGGTCGGCACCAAGCCCGGGCCCTTCGGGCACGTCGACACCGCCGCCGCGATCCGGGACTGTCTTGGAATAGGCGACGTAAGCCACGTCGGCGAACAGCCGTTCCAGCACGCCGGGCTGCTGCTTGCATGCGATGGCGTGCAGCGTCGCGAGATAGCCGGGGCCGAAGAAGAACGCGTGCGGCGTGCAGTTCACGCCGGCCTTCTCGGCCTCGGTTGCAACCTGCCAGAGATTGGTCAGACCGCCGATCTTGACCACGCTCGGCTGAACGAAATCGGTCGCGCCGGCTGCAACCATCTTGCGGAAATCGAGGACGCCGGTCGCGTTCTCGCCCATCGCCAGCGGCACGCCGGTGGCCTTGCGCAGCTTCGCCAATGACTCGAAATCCTCCGGCGGCCAGATCGGCTCTTCGACCCATTTGGGCTTCGACGGCGCCATGGCCGCCACCGGCTGCTCGGCTTCGGCCGGGGTCCAGGCGCAGTTGGTGTCGACCATGATCGGAATGTCCGGGCCCGCGGCCTTGCGCGAAGCCGCCACCGCGTCGGCGGTCCGTTCGTGCAGCTTGATGTGACGATAGCCGCGCTCGAGCGCGCGGGTGGTGTTACGTGCGACGTGATCGAGGTTGCCGCTGTATTGCAGCAGCGAGGCGTAGGTTTCGACACGCTTGCGCTTGGCGCCGCCGAGCAGCGTCGACACCGACACTCCCTCAAGTTTGCCCCGGATATCCCACAGTGCGATGTCGAGTCCGCTGATGGCGTGGACGGTCGAACCGGACCGGCCCATGCCGTGCAGCAGCCGTTCGATCCTGGCGCTGAGCTGCGTGTCAGCCGGGTCCTGACCGATTGCGAGGCCTTTGACCCAGGCGTCGAATGCCGCATCGAGCAGCGGCAGGCTGCTGCCGTAGCTTTCGCCCCATCCGACAACGCCGTTTTCGCATTTGACGCGGACTAGGAACATCTCGACATGGGTGCGCGGCTTGCCGGCGAACATCGGCGGCGGTGCCCAGGTGTCCAGCGGTATCCGCAGTGCAAACGTGTCGATCGCTTCGATTTTGGTGGCCGGCATTGTCAACCTCTGTGCCGCCGGGCGTGGCGGGGCGCTATACTGTCCAGTATGAGGCGGCCCGGAACCCTTGTCCTTGCATTGCTGCCCTGTGTTGCGGCGGCAACCCCGGCGCTGGCGCACACCGGCGACGTGGTGGGTGGATTCATGGGCGGGCTGGCGCATCCGGTCACGGGGCTCGATCACGTCGCTGCCATGGTGGCGGTCGGGCTGTGGGGCGCGTTCCTGGGAATGCCGGCGGTCTATCTGCTGCCGGTCATATTTCCGCTGGTCATGGCGATGGGCGGCGTGCTCGGCATCCTCGGCGTGCCACTGCCGGGCATCGAGGTCGGCATTGCCGCGTCTGCCGTCCTGCTCGGCCTGGCTGTTGTTTTTGCGGCGAAGCCGCCGCTCTGGATCGCTGCGGTGCTGGTCGGCGTGTTCGCCATCTTCCACGGCTATGCCCACGGTGCCGAACTTCCGTCCGGCGCGGATGCGTTGAGCTACAGCATTGGCTTCGTCATGGCGACCGGAGCGCTTCACCTTGCCGGAATCGCGGTCGGACTGCTGGCGCGATGGCCCGCGGGCCGGGTCGCGGTAAGGGCCGCAGGGGGCGCGATCGCGCTTGCGGGCATAGCGTTCCTCGCGCGGCTGGCATGATTGCGCGGCTGCTCGTCGTCCTGGCAGCGTTCGCAGCAACACCGGCATTTGCCCATCCGCCGCCGCTCGGCATCACCGGATTCACCGGCGGGCTCATTCACCCCGCGTTCGTGCCGGCGCATCTGCTGGCCATCGTTGCGCTCGGCCTGATGACAGCCCGGCAGGGCGGTTGGGGATTGCCGGTCGCCGGTTTCGCCATTGCGCTTGGCACCGGCCTGTTCGTGATGACACTGGGCGTAGTGCCTCGGTACATGATGGAGGCGGTGATGACGCTGGCGGCTGTGACCGGATTGCTTGTTGCATGGGGCAGGCGGGTCGCCACCGCGATTGCGGTCCTGCTCGCCATTGCGATCGGCTGTTGCGTCGCGCTCGACTCGCCGCCAGAGACGATCTCGATCATTGAAGCCAACCGGATGCTGCTCGGCACCGGACTGGGCGCCATGGCGCTGCTGGCGGTCTGCGTGTGGATCGGCCGCCGCCTGACCGGACTCCGGCCGGGCATTGTCCTTCGCGTTGCCGGATCGTGGATTGGCGCGAGCGCGATCCTGTCTCTCGCGCTGCAGCTTGCCCGCTAAAGCGGGATGACTTGTCCTTGAATCGTCATCCCGCTTTAGATCGGTGATACGCTCGTCATCGCGAGGAGCAAAAGCGACGAAGCGATCCAGACCCTGCGTTCACGCCCCTGGATTGCTTCGCTTCGCTCGCAATGACGGCGCACCGTGAATCACCTTTCTCTGATGGCACGTTCTAGGTCTGCCCGGCGCGGGCATTTGCCAGGAATTCGTCCTTGTTGGTCGCGATCTGCTCGATCGCGTTCGCCAGAACGCGAGGATCCTGCGCGCCCGACACCGCGGCGACGCCGCCGATGATGTAAGTCGGAACGCCGTTGATCCCGGCCTCCTGGGCCGAGCGGGCGGCAGCCTCGACCTGCTCGACGTCGGCATCGCTGTCGAGTCTCTCGCGCACCGTGCCGGCATCGAGACCGACCTCGGCCGCTGCCTTCACCAGCACGTCGCGTTCCGTCAGGTCGGCGCCCTGGGTGAAGTACAGGTCCATCAGCTTCTGCTTCATCTGCGGAGCCTTGCCGATCTCCTGCGCCCACAGAATGAGGCGATGGCAGTCCAGCGTGTTGGGCTGCCGCTTCATCTTGTCGACCGCATACGTCAGGCCTTCTTCCGCAGCGGCGGCGGCCACGCGTCCGGCAATGCCCTGGTAGCGCTCCGGCGATCCGAACTTGGTGGTGAGATACTCGTCGCGGCTCATGCCATCCCGCGGCACCCACGGATTGAGGAAATAGGGATGGTAGCGCACCTCAACCGGAATATCCGGCTTGAGCGCCAACGCCTTCTCCAGGCGGCTTTTTCCGATGAAGCACCACGGGCACACCACGTCGGATACGACGTCGATCGTCACGGGGGCAGTCGGTGCGGTCGCCATGGCGGGCCTCGCTTCGTGGTCTGGGGGTAGCGAATGTCAAATCCGCTTTCACCAGACCTAAGCCCTGGATCACTCCGCGGCAACCGCCGGTGCGGCAATTCGGGCCATCAGGGTGATGGGGGTGTCGCCGGGCTTGAGGGTCGCCAGCGTCACATTGGTCTCGGCCGATTGCCGTCCCGGGCCGGGCGAAAACAGCGTGTGGCGGATCACGCTGGCGAGGCGGCGCGCCACGATGTGCGCGCCCTTGAGGTCGGTGTTGCCGAACACAGCAACGATCGATCCGTCGTCCTGGCGGCATGCGAAGTCCGCGGGCCGCACCAGCCGTCCGACCAGCCGCGCCGTGTCGAAGGTCGTGCGCAGATCGAGCCGGCCATCGAAGGAAAATCGTGCCACGGAGAGCGGCATGCCGCGGTCGGCGGCCTCGTCGAGCGTGCGCTCCAGCTCGCGGCCGAATGCCTCTGTGTTGAGGAGCCCGGTGCGGGGATCCAGCATGCCCTTGGAATCGATCGACTGCAGCATCCGGCGCAGCCGTGCCTCCATGGCGTGCTGACGCGTCAGCGGCAGCAGCCGCTCGATCAGTTCGGCCGGATCGCGAGCGTGAACGAGGTTCGGCAATTCCTCGACATGCTCCTCGGGCCCGAGGATCGCGACCGGCAGATCGCGGAAGCGCGAGTCCTGTCCGATCACCGCCAGCAACGCGCAGATCAGCTTTGGCGAGAAGCCGTCGCCGATCACGACGCCGTCGAAGTCCCGCGCGTCCAGACAGCGTGCAGCGAGGTCGACGCTCATGGCGCCGACGACGCCCATGCGTTCGCCGATGGCCACGCTCAGACCGGGATAGGTGCGGCCGCGTCCGACCAGCAGGACTGTGGCGTCCTCGAGCGGATCGTTGGTCGGGAACTCGGCGATGATGTTGCGTTCGGTCTGCAGGTCCTTCGCGCGCCCGAGCACGGTGGCATGCAACGCGCGAAGCCTGGCTGCAGCGTTGAGCCGGGCCACGATCTGGCCGGCAGGAGCGGTCTCCGATACGGGCAGGGCGTCCGCGATCGCACAGATGGCACCATCGCGAATGCGCGCCACCACGGGCACGTAGGATTCGCTTTCGGCGATCTTCTCTTCAAGAGCGCGGGCAAGAGAGGGGTCGGGCTCGTCCGCCTCGGCCAGCACGACGGCGCCGGGCTTGATGGAGGACAGCGCCTCGCAGGCCTCGCTCCACACGGCCTCGACCACGGGAAAGGCCCCGGCATCGGCGAGAGCCTGCACAAGACTTGCCGACGGGCTGTCGGCAACGACGACGATAGGACCTTGCAGAGACATGGAGGCTTTCGGACGCTTTCGCCTGGACGCACTGGCGGAAGCTCCGGAACCTACAGGCGGGCTGTTAACGGCCGGTCAATGCATCAGGCCGCGTCGACCCTGCGGCGCGGCGCGAATGCGCCGGATATCAGCGGATTGAAGCCTTGCGCGGCAAGGGACCGCTGCGCGGACGCGCCGTCGGCGGCCTGCCCGGCGAGACGGTGTCCGCTCAGTGCATCGGGCAGCGCCGCCAGCACCGCGTCGCCAAGCGAAGCGGCGATGGATTGCAGATCGTCCTGACGGAAACGGTAGCTGCCGACCGTGACCAGACCTGCAGGCGGGCCGGTCAGTGCGATCCGCGCCCGCTCGCGGTCGAGCCGGCACGGGTAGCCGGTGTCGGCAAAGCCGCCGGCATCGGCGCCGGATGCCGGCGTACGAGTGTGCGACGGAAACGGAGCGGCCGGGGTGCCCGGTCCGCGGATTGCCAGCGTGCCCGCATCGGTCACGGTTGTCTCGGCCACGACAAGCGACTCTCCGGGACGGTCTGTGGCGGTCACACGACCGAAGGGAATGTCGGTCGGCCTGCCGCTCGGGGTGCGCGCGGCGCAGAGCACGGCGGTTTCGCCGAATGCGAGCGCGTCGGTCAGGCGAACGCCGGATCGCGCCCATGTGCCGGCGAGCACGGCGCGTTCCGGAGCGCGCCATAGCGCGATCACGCGGCGAAGGCCCGGGCCTGCAAGCAGCGCGGCCTCTTCGAGGCGCGGGAGCAATCCACCGGGCACGATGGCCGTTGAGGCGCCGCTGCACTGGTCAGCAAACGTCTGCTCGTCGAACGGATGGTGCAGCGTCAGCGTGCCGCCGGTCAGGAGCCACGGCAGCAGCGCCGATGTCAGGCCCGCCAGCGAGTTTGCGGAACAGCCGGCGACAATTCGCTCGCGCGGCTGCAGGCCCGCTTCGCTGACCAACGCCTGTCCGCCTGCGATGAGCTGGGGCTGACTGCGGGCAAGCGCGGCGATCCCATGCGGCGAGACGTCGAAAGTAGCGATCGCGGCGCGCGCGAGGAAAGTCCGATCCCGTTCGGCTGGCAGGGATTCCGGATACGGATCGGAGGCCAGCAGACCGGCCAGCGGAATGGTTCCGTCCGGCACGTTCCTGCCAAAGCAGCAGACGTAGCGGATCGCGAACACGTCGGCGGCGATGTCTCTGGCTATCTCGCCGTGCGCCTCGCCGCAGATGCGGGACGTGGTGACGATGGCCTTGGCGCCGACCAGGGACAGCGCTTCCACGCATTCCTGGCGCCGCCACAGCATCGGCAGCGGCGCCGCGGTCATGCCCGCGCGCAGAACACCGAGCAGCGTGACGATGCTCTCAACCGTATTGGGCAACTGGACAGCGACGACAGAGCCGGCGCCAAGCCCGAGCCGGCGCAAGCGGGCCGCGACCGCGGCGATGGCGCGGTCGGTCTGCGCCCATGAGAGGCGAAGCGGCTCGACCTCGTCGATGGAAGACCGGTTTGCCGGATCGCATAATGCGAGCGCGTCCGGCTCGCGCTCACAGGCAGCCCGGATCAGCCGGTCGAACGTTGCAGCGCCGGAGGTCTCCGGGGGCAGCGTATCCGGATCGCCGGGATTCATGGGGCTGCCCGCCACCAGGTTTCCGGCAGGTAGCCGAACAGCGAAACCCCGGCCGGATGGGAAAGCGTGGCCCAGCGCGCCACCCATTGCTCAGGCAGATGGAATAGCGGCACCACGTAGAACCCGGACACCAGCAGCCGGTCCAGCGCGCGCACCGCCGAGACGAACTCGTCGCGCTCCCTGGCCTTGAGCAACGCTCCGATCATGGCGTCGATGGCGGGGCTCTTCACTCCCATGTAGTTGCGCGTGCCCTGTTCATCCGCTGCCGCCGATCCCCAGTAGAACGCCTGCTCGTTGCCGGGCGAGAGTGACTGGTCCCATCGGTATTCGATCATGTCATAGTCGTAGGCGATGCGCCGGCGGTCGAACTGCACGGCGTCAACGACGCGGATCCGCATGGTGATACCGGCCCGTCTGAGCTGTGTGGCGAATGCGAGCGCCAGCCTTTCCTGCTCCTTGGTGGTGGCGAGAAACTCGAAGGTCAGCGGCCGTCTGGTCTTCCTGTCGCGCAGCACCGTGCGCTCAAGCTCGTAGCCGGCGGCCTCGAACAGCGAGATGGCGCGCTTGAGCGTGGCGCGGTCGCGGCCCGAACCGTCGGTCGCGGGCGGCGCCCAGGTTCCTTCGAGGACGTCGGGGCGGACCGTTCCGGGGAAGGGGGCGAGCAGCGCGCGCTCGCGCGCATCGGCCGGGCGGCCGCGGAAGGACAGTTCGGAGCCTTCGAAATAGCTCGCGGTTCGCTTGTAGAGCCCAAAGAAGAAGCTCCGGTTGACCCATTCGGAATCGAACAGCAGGCCGATCGCCTCGCGCACGCGCAGGTCGGAAAACACCTCGCGCCGCGTGTTGAACACGAAGGCGGACAGGCCCTTGGGCATGCCGGTTGGAAACTGGTCTTTGACGATCCGTCCGTCGCGCACCGGGGGAATGTCGTAGGCGGTTTCCCAGCGCCCCGGATCGTGCTCGGCCCGCACGTCGTACAGTCCTCGCGCGAAGGCCTCGAAATGCGTGTTGGCGTCACGGAAGAAGTCGGTCCTGACCTCGTCGAAATTCCAGAAGCCGCGGTTGACCGGAAGGTCGCGCCCCCAATAGCCGGGGTCGCGTTTGAGGGTCACGCTGGTCCCAGCGCGGACCTCGGCGATCACGTAGGGGCCGCTGCCGAGGATCGGGTCGAGCGTGGTGTCCTCAAAGGTGTCCGGATCGATTGCATGCCGGGCGAGCACCGGCATCAGGCCGAGGATAAGCGGAAGCTCGCGGTCGTTGGCCCCGGCCAGATCGAAACGCACGGTGCGCTCGGTCAATGCTTCCGCCTTCGTCACCTTGCCGTAGTAGGTGCGGAAATTCGGTCGGCCCTTATCGCGCAGGATCTGCCACGAGAAGATCACATCGGCCGTAGTCACCGGCTTGCCGTCGGAGAACTTTGCCGCCGGATGAAGATTGAAGGTGACGTAGCTGCGCTCGGAGTCCGTTTCAACGGATTGTGCGAGCAGACCATACAGCGTGAACGGCTCGTCATAGCCGCGAGCCATCAGGCTCTCGATCACGTAGCCGCGGATCTGGGTCGGTGCGAGGCCTTTGACGATGAAGGGATTGACGCTGTCGAAGGTCCCCACAACACCTTGCGTGAAACGGCCGCCCTGCGGCGCCGACGGATTGACGTAGCGGCCGCGCTCCTTGCCCGGCGGGAGCGCAGGTTCGCCGTGCATGGCGATGCCATGCCTGGCTGTCCCGGGTGCGGACGCGCTGGCGCAGGCGGTTCGGGAACAGGCAGCGGCAAAGCCGGCGGTCGCAAGCGCAAGCGCGTCACGACGCGTGAGCGAGGTGGTCTGGTGAGGCCCGGGCGGCATCGGCTTGTGGCGCGTGGACACGGGTTGCAGGCGTGTTTCGCAGTCGGTTCGAATCGAGCCTGGCCTGTTTATCATAGGTCGCAAAAGCCCAGTGCCCGGCGCGGTACCATCCCCATCAGGCTTTATCGGGGCCGGGAATTCGGCTAAGAGGCGGGCCATTCGTGTCACGCTCCTGCCGCTTTTGGCTCTGAGACAGGCGCGGCCGTGGCCTCCGGCATTGCAGGCAGCGGCGCAAGAGAGGAACCAGTTCATGACCTACAGGATCGCGTCCAGCTCGCTCGCGTCCGGCAGACTGATCGCCGCGAGCGTCGCTGCGGCGATCGCACTGCTTGCCGCCGCTCCGGATGCAGGAGCGCAGCAGCAGCCCCAGCAGCGTCGTCAGGCTGCTCCCGCGCAAAAGCCCGCGGCGCCCGCCCAGCAACCGGCTCAGCAGCCCGGCCAGCAGGGTCAGCCTGCGCAGGCCGCCGCACCGCAACTGATCTTTTCTCCGTGGGTAAAGCTCTGCAACAAGGACTCCGACCCGAACGCCAAGCAGGTGTGTGTCACCGTGAAGGACGGTCGCGTCGAGTCCGGTCTTCTGGTGGTCAGCGTCGCGGTCATCGAGATGGACGGCGAGCAGCGGAAGCTGCTGCGCATGAGCCTGCCGTACGGCGTGGCGCTGGTGCACGGCACCCGCCTTATCGTCGATCAGGGCACGCCGGCCACAGCGCCGTTCGTGACCTGCCTGCCGCCGGTGGTGCCTCCGGGCGGCTGCATCTCCGATTACGAAGCGTCGACCGATCTGGTCAATCGCATGAAGAAGGGGCAGGTGCTGACCGTGCAGGCCATTCACATGAACGGTCAGCCGATGAGCCCGCAGCTCGACCTGAAGGATTTCGCCAAGGCCTACGATGGGCCGCCGACCGATCCCAAGGTTTTCGAGGAGCAGCAGAAGAAGCTGCAGGAGCAGTTGCAGAAGCGGGCGGAGGACGCGCGCCGCCGGCTGGAGAGCCAGCAGCAACAGCAGCCGCAGCCGAAGAAGTAGCAACAGCAGATCGTGCAGATGGCAGCGGCCCCGGCATCAGCCGGGGCCGCTCTGCGTTCGGGGACCGCCTGCTTCCGGGCGGCTCTGCTTGCCCGGAAACAGTTGGCGGCCGGTCAAGCCCCGCGCGAGCGCTCAGTTCAGCACGCTGTTGCGCAGCCGGTAGCGGCCTTTCGGGTCACGGGTGAAGGTCTGCGTAACCTGCGGATGGCGCACCGGATCGCCCGAAGTGTCCGGCAGCAGGTTCTGCTCCGACACGTAGGCCACGTACTCGGTTTCCGCGTTCTCGGCGTAGAGGTGATAGAATGGCTGGTCCTTGTCCGGGCGCACCTCGGCCGGGATCGACAGCCACCATTCCTCGGTGTTGTTGAAGACCGGATCGATGTCGAACACCACACCCCGAAACGGGAACACGCGGTGTTTGACCACCGAGCCAAGCTGATACTTGGCGGTTCGCATTCTGGATTTCAATTCATCGGTCATGTCGAAGCTTTCGGCGGGAATTTAGGGGGCGGCTTTCCTAAAAGCCATAGCGGGAGGCCATCCCGGGATCCTTGTCAGCCACCAGCCTGGCCAGATCGACCACCACCTTGGCCTGCTTCCAGGTTGCATCGTCCTGCATCTTGCCGTCGATCATCACGGCGCCGCTGCCGTCCGGCATGGCGGCGAGGATCTTCCTGGCCATGGCGACTTCGGCGACGTCCGGAGAGAACACCCGCTTGGCGATGGCGACCTGGGAGGGATGCAGCGTCCATGCCCCGGCACAGCCGAGCAGGAACGCGTTGCGAAACTGCGCCTCGCAGGCCTCCGGATCGGAAAAGTCGCCGAACGGACCGTAGAACGCCTTGACGCCGGCTGCGGCGCAGGCGTCGACCATTTTCGCGATGGTGTAGTGCCAGAGGTCCTGCTGGAACGAGGCGCGCGTCTTGCCGTCCGCGGCGTCGGCCAGCACCGTGTAATCGGGGTGACCGCCGCCGACCCGCGTGGTCTTCATGCCGCGCGAGGCGGCGAGGTCGGCGGGACCGAGACTGATGCCGTGCATCCGAGGGGAGGCCAGCGCGATGGACTCCACGTTGTTGACGCCCTGCGCAGTCTCGAGGATGGCGTGAACGAGGATCGGCCGCGCGATCGCATGCGCAGCTTCGAGCTGGGCCAGCAACTGGTCGAGATAGTGGATGTCCCACGCGCCCTCGACCTTGGGCAGCATGATCACGTCGAGCTTGTCGCCGACTGCGGCAACGCATTCGACGATGTCGTCGAGCGCCCACGGGGAGTTCAGGGCATTGATGCGCGTCCACAGCCCGGTGGCGCCGAAGTCCACCGCCTTCGCCATGGCGATGAACCCCTGCCGTGCGGCCACTTTGGCATCGGAAGGGATCGCGTCCTCCAGATTCCCGAGCACCACGTCGACCTGACGGACCAGCTCCGGCACCTTGGCGGTGACCTTTTCCACGTGAGGAGGGATGAAATGGATCATCCGCTCCAGCTTGATGGGCAGTTCGCGCAAGGGGGCGGGGGCACCGATGGCGAGGGGCCGGTAGAACTGCCGGGGAGGCTTCATGGCCGTCCTTTCAAAACGCCGGTGTGCCGTTTAGAGCAATGCAAGCGCCGCGCCAAGCGGCGCCCAGTCACCCGCCAGCCGGTCCCATGATCGACGTCCTCAACCTCGCGCTGCCGTACTTCGGGCTGATCTTTCTCGGCTACGCCTGCGGCCGCTGGCAGGACATTCCGGACCGCGGGCTGGCGTGGATGGATTTCTTCATCCTGTACGTGGCGTTGCCGGCGCTGTTCTATCGCATCCTGGCGCAGACGCCGTTCGAACAGCTCAACAACGTGCCGTTCATCCTCACGGCGACGCTGGCCACGTTCATCGTGCTTGCGCTGTCGTTCGTGGTGGCGCTGTCGATGCGGCGCGGCGTTGACGAGTCCACCATCGGCGCGCTGGCCGGGGCCTACGGCAACATCGGGTACATGGGGCCGGGTCTGGCGCTTGCGACGCTGGGCACGCAAGCGGCCGCGCCGGTTGCCCTGATCTTCTGTTTCGAGACGCTGCTGTTCTTCTCGCTGACGCCGTTCATGATGGCGCTGGCGCGGCCGGGAAGCCGCGGCCTCGTCGCCACCGGCATCGAGGTGGCGCGCCGGATCGTCCTGCATCCGTTGATGATTTCGACCGCGCTCGGTGTTGCCTCCGCAGCCGCCGGGTTCGAGCCGCCGGTCGCGCTGGATCGGCTGCTGCAGTTCCTGCAGAACGCAGCGGCGCCATGCGCGCTGTTCACGCTGGGTGTCACCGTGGCGCTGCGCCCGTTCGAGCGGGTGCCGTGGGACGTGCCGATCCTTGTGGCGATCAAGCTGCTGGTGCATCCCGCGGTGATGCTGCTGCTCATGATCGCGCTCGGTCCGTTCGATCCGAAATGGGTCGCGACCGCCGTGCTGATGGCCGCGCTGCCGCCGGCGCTCAATGTCTTTGTGCTGGGCCGGCAGTACAACGCCTGGGTTTCGCAGGCGTCGGGCGCGGTGCTGCTCGGCACGCTGGTCTCGGTTGCCACGCTGACGACCGTGATGTGGCTGGTTCAGCAGAGCGGCCTGCCGCCATAGCTGCAGCCCGGCTGTGGTCGGTCACAGTGTCTGACCCCGCATCAGCCGCGGCTGCGACAGCGACGGGCCGACACCCTCACGCATGGCGGCACGGCGCAGCGGACCGATGCGGCCGACCAGGTAGAGCCCAAGCCCGCGCGCGCCCTGCACCGGCAGGAAGTCCGACAGCAGCGAGCGGTTGATCAGATCGACGGCCAATGTGCGGCTCTGCACGTCGGCGCGCCGCTCTGCGTCGTAGCGTGCGAGAAGGGTGGCTTCGCCCGGGTCGGCGCCAGCACGTAGCGCCTGCACCACCATTTCGCAAGCGGTGGCGGCATCGCGCAGACCGAGGTTGAGGCCCTGCGCGCCGATCGGCGGCATGGCGTGGGCGGCTTCGCCGATCAGCAGGATGCGGCTTCCGGCGAACTTGCGTGCGGTCTCGACGGTGAGCGGAAACGCTCCGCGCCCCGGATCGACCGTCATCTTGCCGAGGATGGAATGGGAGCGCCGTTCGAGTTCGGCGGCGAGTGCGGCGTCGTCCAGCGCGCGCAGCCGTTCGGCGTCGCGCGGCGCGGTCACGCAAACTAGGCTGGAACGCAGGCCCGGTAGCGGCACCAATGTGAACGGTCCGTGCTCGGTGTGGAATTCGGTCGACGTGTCGTGGTGTGGCCGCGTGTGGCGCAGGTTGAAGGTGAGGGCGGTCTGCTCATAGCGTGCGGCCGTGGTTTCGATCCCGGCCGCATCGCGGCACAGCGAGCGTCTGCCGTCCGCGCCGATGACGAGCCGGGCTCCGACCTTGCGGCCCCCGGCAAGACGGATTGTGATGCCGTCTTCGTCGGGCTCGACGCCCACTGCTTCGGCATCGATCCGCACCAGCGTCTTCTGCCTGCTTGCCGCTACCTCAAGGGCCTCCACGAGATGCCGGTTCTCGACGTTGTGCCCGAAGGCCTCGAGGCCGATCTCGTGGGCCGAGAAACTGACCTCTGGCGCGCGGATCAGCCGTGCCGTCGCGTCGGCGATCCGCATGGTGCGCAGCGGCGCCGCATGGGGCTCGCAGAGCGGCCAGACCTCCAGTGTCTCCAGCGCGGTCACGGAGCCGGCCAGCAGCGCCGTGGTGCGATGGTCCGGCGCTGCGGGCCTCGAAATCAGGGCGGTTTCCACCCCCGCCGCCGACAATGCGATCGCGGCGGTCAGCCCGGCCGGTCCGCCGCCGACGATGGCCACCTGCACGGTTAACGGTTCTGTCGCGGGGTCCATGGCGGGTTCCTAGCCCCGATTTCCCGCCGTGACGAGCGGCAGCAACCATGATGGCCTGCCACAATTCCGGGCCCGCCGCCGATACGGTATCAAAGGGGCTGTGACCGACCTGGCCCATGATCCGATTCAGGACCTGACCCATCTGTCGCCGCAGGCTTCACGCCTTGCCGCGGTGGCGGCGCGTCCACGGCGGCTGGCCGTCTTTTGCGTGGCGGCGTTGACCGCGCTGGGCTGGGGCGCGCTTGGACTGATGGCCGCGGACACCGACATCTGGCAGGCGATCTGCCAGCCCGCGGGTGTCGACACGGTGCGCGAGGCGGCGCTGGCGCTCGCCATGTGGTCGGCCATGACGCTCGCCATGATGCTGCCGACGGCCGCACCGATGATCCTGACCTATGCCGAGATCGCCGATACGGCGGCGGCCAAGGGGGAGCCGGCGGCGTCGCCGTTCTATCTTGCCGCGGGCTATTCCACGGTCTGGCTGGGGTTCGCCGTTGTCGCGGCGGTGCTGCAGTCCGCATTCACGCAGGCGGCTTTGCTCGATAGCGGCCGCGCGTCGCTCTGGCTTGCCGCCGCGATCTTTATGGGCGCGGGCGTGTACCAGTTCTCG
>CAZGSW010000097.1:0-16070 GCA_964528635.1 uncultured Rhodoplanes sp.
GCGCGTGCTGGTGACGTCGGGGCCGACCCATGAGCCGATCGATCCGGTGCGCTATATCGCCAACCGCTCGTCCGGCAAGCAGGGCCACGCCATCGCCGCAGCCGCCGCGGCGCAGGGCGCGGCGGTGACGCTGGTGTCGGGGCCGGTCAACATTCCCGATCCGCCGGGCGTGACGGTGGTGCGGGTCGAAAGCGCGCGCGACATGCTGCGCGCGGTGGAGGCGGCGCTGCCGGCCGATGCCGCGGTGTTCGCCGCGGCGGTGGCGGACTGGAGGACCGGGGATGCCGGCCGGAACAAGCTGAAGAAGGGCGCCGGCGGGCCGCCGAAACTCGAGCTCACGGAGAATCCGGATATTCTCGCCACCACCGCGCAACGCACGCGCGGGCGGCCGGCGCTGGTGGTCGGGTTCGCGGCGGAAACGGAGAACGTGATCGCGAATGCGAAGGCGAAACTCCAGCGCAAGCGCTGCGACTGGATCGTCGCCAACGACGTGTCGGCGGAGAGCGGCGTGATGGGCGGCGACATCAACACGGTGCATCTGGTGACGCCGCAGGGGGTCGAGTCCTGGCCGCCGCAGGGCAAGGATGCGGTCGCCGCCGCGCTGGTGGAACGGATCGCGCTGGCGCTGGCGGCAGGACGCGGCAGATCGAAACGGGGTGCGCGGCGATGAGCGGAGCGGCGACGGGCGGGACCGGAATGAGCGGGACGGGGGGGAGTGGAACGGGGCAGAGCGGAGCGGGAAAGGTGTCGGTGCAGGTGATGCGGCTGCCGCACGGCGCGGACCTGCCGCTGCCGGCGTATCAGAGCGAGGGCGCCGCCGGGCTCGATCTCGTCGCCGCGGTTCCCGCCGATGCGCCGGTTTCGATCGCGCCGGGGGCGTGGGCGTCGATTCCGACCGGCATCGCCATCGCGCTGCCGTCCATGACCGAGGGTCAGGTTCGCGGCCGCTCCGGACTCGCCGCCCGCCACGCCCTCACCGTTTTGAATTCGCCGGGGACGGTGGATTCCGACTATCGTGGCGAGATCAAAGTCATCCTGATCAACCACGGAAGCGAAGCCTTCACGGTCACAAGAGGCAGCCGTATTGCCCAATTGGTCATCACGCCCATCCTTCGCGCACAACTTTCGGAGGTTGAAAATCTCGGTGAAACAAGGCGGGGTACAGGCGGGTTCGGATCGACCGGCATCGAGGCGATTGACAAATCCTGATCTCCTCGGCCGTAATATAATACCGTTATGTGGTATAATTATTGGTCGGATTCCGAATGACGTTGCTCTCCCGCAAGGGCCTTCTCGCCATCGCCGCCGTGATTGATGTCGCCATGCATCAGAGCGGCCGCCGTATGTCCGCAAAGGCCCTTGCGATCCGGCACTCCCTTCCCGCTCGCCATCTGGAACCCGTCCTGCAGGCGCTGGTTCGTGACGGGATCCTCAGAGGCGTCCGCGGGCCACGCGGGGGCTATGAACTCGCACGCGAGACCCGGAAGATCACAGCCGACGAAATCCTGCGCGCCGCCGGCACCATCGAAGACGATGGCGAGCCGGGTCGGACCACCTCAGCGCTCGTCCAGCACGTTGTCCGACCGGCCGTCGAGCATGCCGAGAAGGCGTTTGCCACCGCGCTGTCGCACATTGACGTCGAGGAACTGGTGCGAAAAGCCGAGCCGTTTCGCAGCAACTGAGCGATTCAGGGCGGCCGTTACGCTACGCATTCGATACGGTTCTGAGCCGTTCCCGGTCTGGACTCTTACAACCGCCGCCGAGAATTGGGTAAAGTCTCAATGATTCGTGGGCGTTAGGGCGGCTCTCGCCCACGCAAGGGGCATTCGGGACATGCCGGAGACGATCCGGGCGGCGGGCGGTGGCCGGAAGGCTCAACCGCGACGAAGCGGATTCCTGACAATCGGCGCCGCCGCAAGCGGCGCGCCTCTCGCGTTTCTCCCCCACACTGCCTGCGCATTCAATGCCGCCGGTCAGGCGCCGTCCACCGCCGGACCAGGTCTTCTGGAGACGATGACAAGTCTTGGCCAGCCGGAGGCCGCTGCGCTCGCGATCACCCTCGGCGTGCTGGGATTCGCGGTGACCACCGCGATCATGCTGGTCCGGACACGCGTCCGCGCCGCCGCAACCGAGGCCGCGCTGCGCGACCAGATTGCCCAACTGCGCGTCGAATCCGACCGCTGCAACGCGCTGCTGAACTCGGAGCCGCAAATCCTTGTGGCGTGGGCGGCGTCCGACAACGAACCGCAGATCGTCGGCGACGCCACCCTGGTAACCGCAGCCTCCACGCCGCAACGCGTACTGGCGTTCGGCTCCTGGCTCGAGCCGGACAAGGCGCAGGCGATGGAGCATGCGGTCGATGCGCTGCGCGGAAGCGGCGAGCCATTCGCGATGTCGCTGATGACGTTGACCGGCCATGCGATCGAGGCCGATGGCCGCGTGATCGGCGGACGCGCTGTGTTGCGCATGCGTGGTGTCACCGGAATTGCACGGGACCTCAGCGAGCTGATCGCACGATACGACCGGCTCGCAGGGGAAACCGAATCGCTGCGCGCCCTGATCGATGCCTTGCCCTCGCCGGTTTGGGTCCGCGACCTCGCCGGCGCGCTGCTGACAGTCAATCCCGCCTTCGCACGTGCCGTCGACGCCAGCGATCCCGACGACGCCGTCAGCCGCGGACTCGAAATACTCGGACGCGTGCCGCGCGATGAAGCCAGCCGCAGCCGCGCCGCCGGAAAGACCTACTCGGCGCGGGTGGCGGCCGTCGCATCGGGGCAGCGCCGCACCCTCGATGTGCTCGACGTGCCGACCCGCAGGGGCAGCGCCGGCATCGGTATCGACGTCACCGACGCCGATGCCATGCGCGGCGAGATCCGCCGCATGCTGGAGGCACACCGCCGGACACTCGATCAACTGCCGACCGGGGTCGCCGCCTTCGGCCCCGATCAGAAGCTCGCCTTCTACAACGCCGCGTATCGCTCGCTCTGGGATCTGGATCCTGCGCTGCTTGACCAGGCCCCGTCGGACTCCGCACTGCTCGACCGCCTGCGTGCGGAGCGCAAGCTGCCGGAGGAAAGGGACTTCCGCGAGTGGAAAGCCTCGCTGCACGAGGCGTATCGCGCGACCGAAACACGCGAGCACCTGTGGCACCTGCCAGACGGTCGCACGCTGCGGGTCGTCACCACGCCCAATCCCGAGGGCGGGGTGACCTATCTGTTCGAGGACACCACCGAGCGGCTGGAACTCATGCGCCGCTATGGCGCGCTCAACCGCGTGCAGGGCGAGACTATCGACCACCTCGCCGAGGGCGTTGCGGTGTTCGGAAGCGACGGGCGGCTGCGTCTGTGCAATTCCGCGTTCGAGCAGATGTGGCAGCTCGATCACGCCACGCTTGCCGACCAGCCCCACATCGAGGCGATCATCGCAGCATGCCGCAGACAACATGACGACGACGCGCTGTGGAACAGGCTCCGCACGGCGGCTACTGCGCTCGACAATCGACCGGCGCTGATCGAACGCATCGAGCGCCGGCAAGGCAGCGTAATCGACCTGCGCACCCAGCCGCTCCCGGACGGCGCCACGCTGGTCACATTCCAGGACGTGACCGACACCGTGAACATCGAGCGTGCGCTGATCGAGCGCAACGAGGCGCTCGAGGCCGCCGACGTGCTGAAAGTAGATTTCGTCCAGCACGTGTCCTACGAGCTGCGCTCACCGCTGACGAATATCATCGGCTTCGCACACTTCCTGGGCGAACCCACAGTCGGGCCGCTCAATGCGAAACAATCGGAATACCTCGGCTACATCACCGCATCGACCAATGCGCTGCTCGCAATCATCAACGACATTCTGGATCTCGCGACCATCGATGCCGGAGCCATGACGCTCAATCTCGGCGAAGTGGACATCCGCAAGACCATGAATGCCGCCGCCGAGGGCGTGCGCGACCGCCTGGTCAAGGACGACATCAAGCTGGTGATCGAAGCGGTCCCGGACGTCGGCAATTTCGTTGCCGACGAGCGGCGCGTGCGGCAAATCCTGTTCAACCTGCTCGCCAACGCGGTGGGCTTCTCACCGGCGCGCGGAACCGTGCGGATGACCTGCGACCGCCGCGACGACGCGGTGGTCTTCTCGGTGTCCGACTCCGGCCCGGGCATCCCGCCGGAGATGAAGGACCGGGTGTTCGACTGGTTCGAGAGCCATTCCCATGGCTCACATCACCGCGGTGCCGGGCTGGGGCTGTCGATCGTGCGGTCCTTCGTGGAACTGCACGGCGGCCGGGTCACGCTCGACTCGACGGTGGGAGAAGGCACCACTGTGGTATGCATGTTCCCGATCCAGCGCCGGACCGGGCGTGCTGCGGCCTGACCGGTCCGGAGTCCCGCTTCTTGTCCCGCCCGAGCAGGCCCACCGCACCAACAGACCGACAATGCTGCTAACCACATCCGGCGGATCGAGCTTTGCGGTGGCGCTCGAAAGCGAGCAGGACACGGGACGCCTTGTCACTGAAATTGCCCCTGCGCTGGTGCCAGGCGATGTCGTCACACTCTCCGGCGATCTCGGGGCCGGCAAGTCGACGTTTGCGCGTGCGATGATCCGCCACCTCGCCAACGACCCGACCATAGCAGTGCCAAGCCCGACCTTCACGCTGATGCAGATCTACGAATTGCCCCGGTTTCCGGTGGTGCATGCGGATTTCTACCGGCTCGACGCGCCTGGCGAACTCGCAGAGCTCGGGTTTGACGACCTTCCTGAAGGCGCGATGGTCATGATCGAGTGGCCCGACCGGGCCGCGGGATTCCTGCCGCCGGACCGGCTCGACATTGCCTTCACGCTCGCGCCCCAGCTTGGACCCGAGCATCGCAACGTGCGCATCACCGGCTACGGCACATTTGCGCCGCGTGCGGAACGGCTCGCCGCGGTCCGCCGCTTTCTGGAATCCACCGGGTACGCGCTGGCACAGCGAACACGCATCCAGGGCGACGCCTCGACCCGCTCGTACGAGCGGCTGACACTCGATGGCGTTAACACCATCCTGATGAACTCGCCCAGGCGGCCCGACGGCCCGCCGGTGCGGGACGGCAAGACGTACAGCGCGATCGTCCACCTCGCTGAGGATGTGAAGCCGTTCGTGGCGATGGCAAACGGACTTGGCCAGCTCGGGCTGTCCTCGCCGCAGATCCACGAGGCCGATCTCGATCAGGGCCTGCTCATCATCGAGGACCTGGGCGGCGACCTTGTGGTCGGCGGCGAACCGCCCGGCCCGATCGAAGAACGCTACGCGGCCGCGGTCGATGTTCTGGTGACACTGCACACCCAGCGGCTCCCGGATACGCTGCCGGTCGCACCGCATATCCAGCACAGGCTGCCGTCCTACGACATGAACGCCATGCTGATGGAGGCCGAGCTGCTGCTCGACTGGTACCTCCCGTCGCTGGGGGAGACCGTCTCGGACGCGGCACGTGCGGTGTATGTCGCGATGTGGCGGGAGGTGTTGCTGCCCGCGATCGAAAGCGACCAGAGCTGGGTCTTGCGCGACTACCATTCGCCGAACCTGTTGTGGCTGCCGCAGCGCGACGGTGTGGCCAAAGTGGGGTTGCTCGATTTCCAGGACGCCGTCATTGGCCCTGCCGCATACGACCTCGCATCGCTGCTACAGGACGCGCGCGTCGACGTGCCCGAGCAGATCGAGGTCACGCTGCTCGGCCGCTACGTGCGGAAGCGTCGCGCCGCCGATCCTGCGTTCGATTCAACCGCTTTCATCAAGGCCTACGCAACAATGGCCGCGCAACGCGCCTCCAAGGTGCTCGGCATTTTCGCGCGGCTCGACCGCAGAGATGGCAAGCCCCAGTATTTGCGCCACATCCCGCGGGTCTGGACCTATCTCCAGCGCGCGCTGACCCAGCCTTCGCTTGCCACGCTACAAGGTTGGTATAGCGTCCATGTGCCCAGGCCCGGCAATTGACATGAACTCTCCGCCGCGTCGCGCAATGGTGCTGGCCGCGGGCCTCGGCCAGCGAATGCGCCCGATCACAGATACAATGCCGAAGCCACTGGTGCGCGTGGCAGGCCGCGCCATGCTCGATCACATGCTCGACAAGCTGGCCGACGCCGGCGTCGAAACGGCCGTGGTCAACGTCCACTATCTGGCCGGACAGATCGAGCAGCACGTGGCCTCTCGCGACAAACCACGCATCGTGATCTCGGACGAGCGCAGCCAGTTGCTCGACACCGGCGGCGGGGTGGTCAAGGCGCTTGGTCATCTGCGCGATGAGCCGTTCTTCCATGTCAACGCCGACACCCTCTGGCTCGATGGCGTAGAGTCCAATCTCCGGCGGCTCGCCGGACGCTTCGATGCGGCGGCGATGGATGCGCTGTTGCTGCTGGCACCACGAGAAGGCAGCATCGGCTACGCGGGCCGTGGCGATTTCAACCTGGCAGCAGACGGCAGGCTGGCGCGGCGTGGCGATCAGCCGTCCGCTGCCTATGTTTATGCTGGCGCAGCAGTCCTGACGCCCAGCCTGTTCTCCGGAGCTCCGGACGGGCCGTTCTCGCTGACGCGGTTGTTCGACAAGGCCGAAACAACGGGCAGACTGTTCGGCCTGCCGCTTGACGGGCTCTGGATGCACGTCGGCACTCCCGACGCCATCGGCCTTGCGGAAGCGGCCATCCAGCGACACATCGGCTGATTCCCACTACCTGCGGCCCCAAATCCGTGGACAAGCCCTTCGCTTGGCGGTGGAGCCGATGACACAATGCAGCCATGGCGCGTTCCGAGCCTCATGTCTTCACCATTCCGGCGTCGGCTCCGTTCCTGCCGACGCTGATCCGTGCGCTGCTGGAAGGCAGGCTGGTCACGGGTTTTCCCGCGTCCGGTGACCCGCTCGGGCTGGCCGAGGCCACGCTCTATCTGCCGACCCGCCGCGCCTGCCGGGCCGCACGCGATGCCTTCCTCACTGCACCTGGAATGGATGCGGCGATCCTGCCGCGTATCGTATCGATCGGGGACGTCGACCCCGACGACATCGGCTTCGCAGACGCCGCGGCCGGTCGCGTCGCCGCGGAGGCCCTCGATCTGCGCGAAGCACTCGGGGGCCTTGAGCGGCGGATGGTGCTGGCGGAACTGATCCTCAAATGGGCGCGGCAGGTCCGGCCCGACGATCCCGCCCAGGCGTCGCTCGTCGCCGCCAATCCCGCCTCAGCTTTGATGCTGGCGTCCGATCTCGCCCGGTTGATGGACGACATGACGACCCGCCAGGTCGGCTGGGACAAGCTGAACGGACTGGTGCCCCCGGACATGGACCGGCACTGGGAGATCTCATTCGAATTCCTGAAGTTCGTCCGTCGGCACTGGCCCGATATCCTCCGCGATCTCGATCGTACCGAACCGGCCGAGCGCCGCGACAAGCTGATCGCCGCCGAGCGGATGCGCCTCGAACGAAATCCAGGACCGGCCATCGCAGCGGGTTCGACCGGCTCGATGCCCGCCACCGCAGAGTTCATCGCAACAATCGCGCGGCTGCCACAAGGCGCGGCGGTGCTGCCGGGCCTCGATACCGAACTCGATGAGGAATCGTGGAACCGGATCGAAAGCGGCGACTCCGGACACCCGCAGTTTGCGCTCCATGCGCTGCTGAAGAAAATCGGAATCCAGCGCGACTCGGTAACGGCCCTCGCGTTACCCGCAGGCCACGGCCGCGAACCACTGGTATCCGAAGCCATGCGGCCGGCTCCTGCCACCGATCTGTGGCGGTCCCGCCTCGACGACCCGCAATTCGCCGACCGCGCTCCATCGGCCATGGCGAACGTGGCAGTCGTCGAAGCCGCCAACGCCGAGGAGGAGGCTCTGGCGATTTCCGTTGCGCTGCGGAAGGCCATGGACACGCCCGGCAAGACCGCGGCGCTGGTTACGCCAGACCGGGCTCTGGCCCGCCGCGTGATCGCAGCGCTGGCGCGCTGGAAGGTGCCAGTCGACGATTCCGGCGGTGATGCGCTGGCCGAAACGCCGTTGGGCGTGTTCGCGCGCCTGGTCGCCGAAACCGCGCTCGGCGGACTGGAGCCCGTACCGCTGCTGGCGATGCTCAAGCATCCGCTATGCACTGCGGACAAATGGGCGGTCGGCGCGCTGGAGCACGCCATCCTGCGTGGCCCGCGGCCAAAGTCCGGCACCATGGGTTTGCGGCAAGCGCTCGACCGGTTCCGCGAAGAGCTTGGCAAGGTACGCCGAAAGGAGCCGTCGTCGCTGCATCGCGCCGAGCCGCGCGCCGAGATGAAAGAGGCGGAGGTGGACGCCGCCTCGGGCGTGGTGACGCTGCTCGCGACCGCGCTTGCGCCGCTGGAAACGCTCCACGCAGGATCCGTACCGTTCTCCGAAATCGCGCGGCGCCATCGCCAGGCGCTGAGCGCGCTGCTCGATGCCAAGCGGTTCGATTCCGAAAGCACCGACGCGCGCGCGCTCGACACGATGTTCGATACCATCGAGCAGGGTGGCCGAATCGCGATTTCGCCCCCGGAATACGCCGACATGTTTCAGGCGGCGCTTGCTGACGGCGGCGTGGTGCGGCCGCGCGAGCAGAACGTGCGGGTCCGTATCTACGGACCGCTGGAAGCGCGGTTGCAGCACGTCGATCTGATGGTGCTGGGCGGCCTCACCGAGGGCGTCTGGCCGCCGGAGACCCGCGCCGACCCGTGGCTCAGCCGGCCGATGCGTCACGCACTCGGTCTCGATCTGCCGGAGCGGCGGATAGGCCTGTCGGCGCACGATTTCAGCCAGGCGCTGGGCGCCCCCGAAGTGATCCTGACGCGTGCGGCGCGCACCGCCGGCGCGCCCACGGTCGCGTCGCGCTTTCTGCAGCGCATGGCGGCGGTGGCCGGAGACACGCTGTGGCGCGAGGCGATTGCACGCGGTGAGACATATCTGGGATGGGCGCGCCAGCTCGACCGGCCGCAGACGCCGGCCCGGCCGGTCCCCCGACCCCGGCCCAAGCCTCCGCGCGAGGCGCGCCCGAACACGCTCAACGTCACAGACATCGAAACGCTGCTGCGCGATCCCTATTCGATCTACGCCAAGTACGTGCTGCGGCTGCGGCCACTCGATGCTGTGGATATGCCGCTCGGCGCGCGCGACCGCGGCACTGTGATGCACGGTGCGATCGGCGACTTCACCGCGCGGTTCGCCGATGCGCTGCCGGACAACATCGAACGGCACCTGATCGGGATCGGTGAGGGCTACTTCGCGCCGCTGCAGGATTTTCCCGATGCGAAGGCGTTCTGGTGGCCGCGATTCCAGCGCATCGCACACTGGTTCCAGCAATTCGAAACGGACCGCCGCGGCCGTATCGGGAAGCTGCATGCGGAGATCGACGGCAAGATCGAGATTCCATTGCGCGAGGGCATGTTTACGCTTCGCACGCGCGCCGACCGGATCGAGCAGCTCGCCGACGGCACATTTGCCATTCTCGACTACAAGACCGGACGCGCTTCGACGCCGAAGGAGGTCCGCGCCGGCCTCGCGCCGCAGCTAACGCTGGAGGCCGCGATCCTGCGCGCCGGCGGGTTTGGCGATTTCGGCCGCGGGGCCTCCATTTCGGAGATCGCTTATGTGCAGATCCGCGGCATGGAGCCGCCGGGCGAGATTAAATCTATCGAATGGAAAGACACGTCGTCCGATGCGCAGGCGGATCGCGCGATCGGGAAATTGACCGCCGTGCTGTTGCAGTTCGACGATCCGGCCAGCGAGTACCTCTCCAAGGAGCGGCCGATGTTCATGCGCCGCTATCCTGGCGACTACGACCATCTGGCCCGGGTCCGCGAGTGGTCGCTGTCCGGCGGCGCCGAGGAAGAAGAAGGGGGCGCCGAATGAGCGCGCTCCACATCCCGGGGCAGGTCATCGCCAACCAGCACGCCGCATCCGATCCGACCGTGTCGGCCTGGGTCTCCGCCAACGCCGGTGCCGGCAAGACCCACGTGCTGACCCAGCGCGTGATCCGGCTGCTGCTGGAGGGCAACGACCCCGCGAAGATCCTCTGCCTCACCTTCACCAAGGCGGCGGCGGCCAATATGGCCAACCGCATCTTCGTGACGCTGCGCGAGTGGATCGCTCTCGACGACGGCCAGCTCGACGCCGCCATCGCGGAGACCGGCGCAAAGACCGGCGGAGCCAAACAACGCCGGCAGGCACGCCGCCTGTTCGCCGCCGCGCTCGAGACACCCGGCGGGCTGAAGGTGCAGACCATCCACGCGTTCTGCACGCGGCTCCTGCAACAGTTCCCGTTCGAAGCGAATGTACCCGCACGCTTCCGCGTACTGGAGGATATGGAGCAACGACAGCTTCTGGAGCAGATCCGCCGCTCGGTCCTGTTCGAAGCCTCGAACAACGCGGACAGCACAACCGGCCAGGCCCTGACCGCGATCATCTCCGCGGTTTCGGATTTCGTCTTCCAGGAAGGATTGAACGAAGCCATCCAGGAGCGGGAGCCGGTTCAGGCCTGGCTGTCCGATGCCGGCGGGCTGGACGAGGCAGCGGCGCAGCTTTCCCGCAGGCTCGGAATCGAACCCGGCGAAACGCTGAACGCCATCGAGACCGAAATCGTAAACGGGCCGCACCTGCCGCTTGAGCGATGGATGGAGGTCGAGGGTATCTGCCGGACCGGCACGTCGAACGATCACGCCCAGTCGCGCCGCCTGCAGGAGGCCGTTGCCGCAACCGGACGCACGCGGATCGATCTCTACCTGGAAATCTTTTTCACCGACAAAGGCCCGCGAAAAGCAATCCTTACGGGCAACCTCAGGAAACAGAATCCCGATCTCGCCCGCGGCCTGGACAGCGAAAGGGACGAGCGCCTGCCCGCGCTCTGCGACCGCCGAAACGCGGCGATGATCCGCGATCGCACCATGGCGCTGCTCACACTCGCCAATGAAGTGATCGAACGCTATCGGCGCGACAAGAACCGCGGCGGCCTGCTCGACTACGACGACCTGATCGCGCGCACCCGCGATCTGCTGAGCAAGGTCGGCGTCGGCTGGGTGCATTTCAAGCTCGATCTCGGCATCGACCATCTGCTGATCGACGAGGCGCAGGACACCAGTCCGGTGCAATGGGACATCATCAAGAGTTTTGTTTCGGAGTTCACGGCGGGAGCCGGCGCAAGAGGCGCCCTCAAGCGCACCATGTTCGCAGTCGGCGACGACAAGCAGTCGATCTTCTCGTTCCAGGGGGCCGAGCCCGACGCCTTCGAAGAAGCGCGCAGACACTTCGAGAGCGGCCACGTGAGTGCGAACCTCGAATTCCGCACCCTGCCCTTCCATTACTCGTTCCGTTCGGTCCCGCTGGTGCTCGATGCGGTGGACACCGTTTTCAGGCTGCCCGAAGCCTACAAGGGCCTGACCTCCGATCCGGTCCGCACCGAACACGCCGCGGTGCGCGCAGCCGCTCCCGGTCTGGTCGAACTGTGGGACCTGGTGCAGCCCGAGAAGGCGGAGGAAAAAGAGGCCTGGGACCAGCCGTTCGACACTTCATCGGAGACCAGTCCCAAGGTCGTTCTGGCGAACAAGATCTGCCGGGCGGTGGGCCTGTGGCTGGAGCGCGGCGACCTGGTCGGCGAGGGTGACCGGCGCCATCCGCTGCAGGCCGGCGACATTCTCATCCTGGTGCGCCAGCGCGGTCCGCTGTTCGAGGCGATCATCCGCGCGCTGAAGTCCGCCGACATCGCCGTGGCGGGCGCCGACCGGCTGCAACTCGTCGATCATATCGCCGTCATGGACCTGCTCGCGCTGGGCGACGCGCTGCTGCATCCGCGTGACGATCTGGCGCTCGCGACCGTTCTCAAAAGCCCGCTGTTCGGTGTCTCGGAGGAGGAGCTGTTCGACCTCGCCCGCGACGGGCGGCGACCGCTGCGCGCCGCCGTGCGCGCCACCGTGCCGGAACACGGCAAGCGGATCGACGAACTGGCCGAAGACGCCACCGCGCTGTCACCGTTTGCGTTCTACGCAAAGCTGCTCGGAAGCGGAGGCCGCAAGGCATTCCTGGCGCGGCTCGGCGCCGAAGCCAACGATGCGCTCGACGAATTCCTCAATCTCGCCCTTGCCTACGAAAGCCGCCAGACGCCGTCGCTGCAGGGCTTCGTGCACTGGCTCCGCACCGCCTCCACCGAGGTCAAGCGCGATATGGAGATCGCGCGTAACGAGGTGCGGGTGATGACGGTGCACGGCGCCAAGGGACTGGAAGCGCCTGTGGTCGTGCTGGCCGATACCACGACCGAACCGGCCGGCCCGCCGGTTTACCAGCCCAAGCTGTTCGCGCTGCCGGCCGAGCGCCCTGTTCCCGGTGCGCCGGACCGCATCGCTTGGATGCCGAACCAGCGGCAAGCCATCACGATCACCGAAAACGCACGCGCACAGATGATCCTTGCCAGCGAGAACGAATATCGCCGCCTGCTGTACGTGGCGATGACACGCGCGGCCGACCGGCTCATCGTCTGCGGCGCAGCCGGGAAGCGGGGGATTCCGCCGGGCTGCTGGTACGAGTTGATCGAGCACGGACTTGATGCCAGCGGCGCTCTGGTGGCGGAGCCGGGCGATATCGAAGGCGAGACCGTGCGCCGGTTCCGGAAGTTCGAAAATGAAACCGCGGCGGCACCGGATCAGCGCGGACCAGAAAGGCCGGACGCACTGCCGGACTGGCTGCAGCGCGAAGCTCCGGTCGACGAACGTAAATTGCAGTTCATCCGTCCGTCGGACCTCGAGTCGGAGCAACGGGCTCTGCCAGCAATCGCGGCGGGCACCGACCGCCGCCGCGCACTCGCGCGTGGCACCCACATCCATCGTCTCATGCAATCGCTGCCCGACATTCCGACGGCGCAACGCGTGGAGGCCGCGCGAAACTACATGGCGCGCCAGAAAGACCTGGAGCATTCCGAGCGCGAGGAAATCGCAGCCAGCGCCCTGCGCCTGCTCGGAGACCTGCAGTTCGACAGGCTGTTTCTGCCCGGCAGCCGGGCCGAGGTGTCGATTGTCGGCAAGGTCGGCGACAAATACGTGTCCGGCCAGATCGACCGATTGGTCGTCGCCGAAGACCATGTTCTGATCGCGGACTACAAGTCGAACCGTCCGGCGCCCGGAGACGTAGCCGAAGCCAAAGCGAAGCACCCTGGCTACATCCGGCAACTGGCGCTGTACCGGGCGGTCCTGGCGCAACTGTATCCCGAGCGTCCGGTGCGGGCCGCCCTATTGTGGACGGACACATCGAATCTGATGGAAGTTCCGGCTTCGGACCTCGACGCGGCCCTGCCTTGACGCTATAGGCGGGCATTCATAGCTTTGCTGCTCACGCCGCCTTTCTTTCCTCCGATCCGAACGAGGTATCACATGGCCGTTGGCAAGGTTTCCGACGCGGACTTCGAAGCCCAGGTGCTCAAGGCCGATGGACCGGTTGTGGTCGACTTCTGGGCTGAATGGTGCGGACCGTGCCGCATGATCGCGCCGGCGCTGGAGGAAATCGCGGGCGCCATGGGCGACAAGGTCAAGATTGTCAAACTGAACGTCGACGAGAACCCGGGAACCGCGTCGAAGTACGGCATCATGTCGATCCCCACGCTGATGATCTTCAAGAACGGCGAGCTTGCCTCCCGTCAGGTCGGCGCCGCGCCGAAGCAGAAGCTGGAGCAGTGGATCAACACCGCGGTGTGAACGCGCGGCAAAAACGAAATCAAATGGCCGGCGCAACGCCGGCCATTTTCTTTTGAGGTCATGCTGCCGGCTTCTACGTATTCGCCACGTGGAAGGTTCTGGCTACGTCGGCGGCGTGCCGTTCTTCTCCAGCACGTCGCCGGCGAGATAGAGCGATCCACCGATCAGGATGCGCGGCGCAGGATCGAGATCGAGCCGGCCCGCCGCAACAAGCGCCTCCTCGATCGTCGCGTAGCGTTCCGCCGGAATGCCCACATTGCGCGCAGCCTGGGCCACGGCCTCGGCGGGCAGCGTCTTTTCCTGATTCGGAATCGGGATGGCATAGACGCGCCGCGCCAGCCCGGAAAAATTCCGCAGATAGCCTTCGCTGTCCTTCGTCGCCAGCATACCGACGATCAGGATCAGCGGCCTGGGCACACGCTCCTCGAAGCCGCCGATCGCGGCCGCCACCACGCGCCCGCCATCGGCATTGTGGCCGCCGTCCAGCCACAACTCGCTGCCAGGCGGCGTCAAGTCTTTCAGTGTTCCGTGTGAAAGCTTTTGCAAGCGCGCCGGCCAGTCTGCCGCGACAATCCCGCTTTCAAATGCAGCATTCGGAAGCTTGAGTGCGGCTGCGCGCAGCGCCGCGATCGCAGCTCCCGCGTTGTCGAACTGATGGCGTCCCGGCAGCTTCGGCACCGGCAGATCGAGCAGACCGTCTTCGTCCTGATAGACAAGCCGCCCGTGCTCCTCATGCACATTCCAGTGCTCGCCCGCCGCAAACAGTGGCGCGCGCACGGTGCGTGCATGGCGTTCGATCACCATCATGGCGACTTCGGACTGCCGCGCCACAATGCCCGGCACACCGCGGCGCAGGATTGCCGCCTTCTCCGCCACGATCTGCTCGATGGTGTCGCCGAGGAATTCCAGATGGTCCATCGACACCGGCATGATGACACTGGCGACCGGCTTCTCGACCACGTTGGTGGCATCCAACCTCCCACCAAGCCCAACCTCCAGCAGCAGCACATCGGCGGGATGACGTGAGAACAGGAGAAACGCCGCTGCGGTTTCGATTTCGAAAACAGTGATGGGCTCGCCGCCGTTGGCGCGTTCGCATTCGGTAAGCACACCGGCGAGCTCTTCGTCGGAGACCAGCGTTCCGGCAATCCGGAACCGTTCGTTGAAACGGACCAGGTGGGGGGATGTATAGACGTGTACGCTTCGGCCCGCTGCCTCCAGCATCGCCCGCATGAACGCGATGACGGAGCCCTTGCCATTGGTGCCGGCGACATGAATGACCGGCGGGACGCGACGCTCCGGATGTCCCAGCGCATCGAGAACCCGCCACACGCGGTCGAGCGAAAGATCGATCCGCTTGGGATGAAGCGTCAGCAGACGCGTAATAATGGTGTCGTAGGCGGTCATGGTCTGCGGCCGAGCCGGCGCGAATCCTGTTTGCGGATTTTAACGCCGATGAGGCGAGAGAATCACACCTCGGCGGGAACCGCCACGTCCGGGGGCGGGGGCGGCAGGTCCTGCCTGACGGCGCCTGCGGGCGCCCTGGTCAGCAACCGGCACAGGTTGGCGAGCGTCGGCCGCAGCTCGTGCCGATGCACCACCATGTCCACCATGCCGTGGTCGCGCAGATATTCCGATTTCTGGAACCCCTCCGGCAGCTTCTCGCGGATGGTCTGCTCGATCACGCGCGGACCGGCGAAGCCGATCAGAGCACCAGGCTCGGCGATATGGACGTCGCCGAGCATGGCGTAAGACGCGGTAACGCCACCGGTGGTGGGATTGGTGAGCACCACGATGTAGGGAAGCCGGGCCTCGCGCAGCTTCTGGATCGCCACTGTGGTGCGCGGCATCTGCATCAGCGCGAGGATGCCTTCCTGCATGCGTGCGCCGCCCGATGCGGCGAACATGATGAACGGGGTCTTGCGCGCGGCCGCGGCCTCCAGTCCGGCGATCACGGCTTCGCCGGCGGCCATGCCAAGCGAGCCGCCCATGAAATCGAAGTCCTGCACACCGATGACCACGGGCAGACCGTCCAGCGTGCCGGAGCCGACCTTGATCGCATCCGACAGATCGGTTTTGGCGCGAGCGTCCTTGAGCCGGTCTGTGTAACGGCGTTCGTCGCGGAATTTCAGCGGGTCAGCGGCCACCTCCGGAACCGGAATATCCTCCCAGCTCTGGCCGTCGAACATCGATTTCAGACGCGCCACGGCGCCCATGCGCATGTGGTAGTTCGATCCGGGAATGACGAACGAGTTAAACTCCACGTCCTTGAAGAACACGAGCTGGCCGCTCTCCGGGCATTTGATCCAGAGGTTTTCCGGCGACTCGCGGCGGCTCAGGAAGTTTCGAATCTTCGGCCGGACGACGTTGGAGATCCAGTTCAT
>CAZGSW010000098.1:0-4682 GCA_964528635.1 uncultured Rhodoplanes sp.
TCGGGGTGAAGCCATCCGATGTCGAGTGGGTGCAGGGCCGCACCGACCGGCTCGGTCGCAAGCTCCCATCCGACGTGAGGCTGACACAGGCGCCGCATGGAACCGAGCTCGGCGACATGCTGGAGCGTGGCGAACTGGATTTCATTATCACCGCGAACAACCCGCTGTCATTCCGTCGTGGCGCAAAGAACGTACGCCGCTTGTTTCCGAACTATGCAGAGGTGGAGAAGGAATACTACAAGCGCACCAGGATCTATCCGATCATGCACACGGTGGTGATCCGCCGCGACATCTACGATCGCGATCCTTGGGTGGCGCTCAATCTGTACAAGGCGTTCTGCCGCTCCAAGGATTGGTGCTATCAGAACATCACCGAGACCGGATCGCCGAAGGCGTCGTTTGCCTGGCTGCAGCCGATGATCGAGGAGGAGAAGACGATCATCGGAGAGGATTGGTATCCATACGGCATCGAGCAGAGCCGGCCGACCATCGAGGCGCTGCTTCAATACACGTACGAGCAGGGTCTTACCAGCCGGCGCATCAAGCTCGAGGAATTGTTCGCGCCGTCGACCATGCGCGATATTCCGCTGAGCGAGGGCCAGCAGGTCTGACCGGATGGCGGCGCCCCGCAGCCAGGCAAAGTCTCGTGCCGCTCGCAAGGTGCGCGGCGCTGGTCCGCGCGATCCGGAGCGCACCAGTGCGTCGATACTCGCCGCTGCGGTGACCGAGTTCACCGACAAGGGCTATGCCGGCGCCCGCATCGACTCCATCGCCAGGACATCCGGTGCCAACAAACGGATGATCTACCACTACTTTGGCGACAAGGACGGGCTGTATCTGGCGGTTCTGGAGAGCGCCTATGTGAACATCCGCACGTCGGAGGCGGAGCTGAAGCTGACGGACCTGGAGCCGGTTGCGGCTATCGAGCGACTGGTGGCGTTTACCTGGGACTATTTCATCGCGCATCCGGAATTCCTCAGCCTGCTGGCCACCGAAAATCTGCACAAGGCCAGGTTTCTGAAGACGTCGAAGCGCGTGCTCAAGCTGCACTCGCCGCTGGTGTCGATGATCTCGGATGTGCTCAAGCGTGGTGCTGAACGGGGAGTGTTCCGGCGCGATGCCGATCCGGTCTACGTCTATATTTCGATTGCGTCGCTGGGCATTTTCTATCTGTCGAACCGGTGGACGCTGTCGACGATTTTTGCCCGCGACCTGACCGCACGGACGGAACTGCGCGCCTGGGGCGCACATATCGCCGCGACCATTCTCGGCTATCTGCGGCCGGAGAAACCTTGACAGGAACGACAGTTTGTAACTAAACGGTTACTACTAAGGCTGCGCATACCGGGGAGGAGATCAAATGGCCCAGCAGCGTCTCGGCATCATCATGAACGGCGTCACCGGACGCATGGGCATGAACCAGCACCTGATCCGGTCGATCGTTGCGATCCGGGCGCAGGGCGGCGTCGCGTTGAAGAACGGCGACCGCGTGATGCCCGATCCGATCTTGGTCGGGCGGAACGCCGACAAGGTGGCGGCGCTCGCGAAGGCGCACGGCAACCTGCGCTGGACCACCGACCTCGACAAGGCGCTCAAGGACGACAGGGACACGCTGTTCTTCGACGCAGCGACGACCCAGCTTCGCGCCAGCCTGCTTAAGAAGGCGATGAAGGCCGGCAAGCATATCTACTGCGAGAAGCCAGTGTCCGACACCCTGAAGGACGCGCTCGACCTGGCCCGCGCCGCGAAGAAGGCCGGCATCAAGCACGGTGTGGTGCAGGACAAGCTGTTCCTGCCCGGCCTGCTCAAGCTCAAGGTGCTGATCGATTCCGGGTTTTTCGGCCGCATGCTGTCGGTGCGCGGCGAGTTCGGTTACTGGGTGTTCGAAGGCGACTGGCAACCGGCGCAGCGGCCATCCTGGAACTACAAGAAGAAGGAGGGCGGCGGCATCATTCTCGACATGGTGTGCCACTGGCGCTACGTGCTCGACAACCTGTTCGGCGACGTGGAGAGCGTGACATGTCTTGGCGCGACCCACATCCCCAGGCGCGTCGACGAGAATGGCAAGACCTATACCAACGACGTCGACGACGCGGCTTACGCCACCTTCCAGCTCAAGGGCGGGGTGGTGGCCCACATCAACATGTCTTGGTGCACGCGGGTGCGCAGGGACGACCTTGCGGTTTTCCATGTCGATGGCACGCACGGTTCGGCGGTCGCAGGGCTGCAGAAGTGCTGGAGCCAGCAGAGGGTCAATACGCCGCGCCCGGTCTGGAACCCCGACGTGCCGCAGCCCATCGATTTCTATGAGACCTGGTCCGAGGTCCCGGGGCTCGGCGCCTATGACAACGGCTTCAAGACCCAGTGGGAAATGTTCATCCGCCACCTCTACGACGACGCGCCCTTCAAATGGACCCTGCTGGAGGGCGCCAAGGGGCTCCAGCTTGTGGAAGCCGCGCACAAGAGCTGGAAAGATCGCCGCTGGATCGACATTCCGGCGCTGAAAGTGTGAAGATGGCGGCACGGCGTTTGGCCGCGCGCCCTTCTGAGGAGGTGCGGAGCGCCGTCTCGAAGGATGGGACTTCATGTTTCGGGGCGGATTGCTGCGCGATCCCGGCAAGAGGTCGGTTGGATTTCACGCGAGGATAGATGCCCACACTGAACCTTCCCGTAGCCGGTGGTGAGCTTGTCCCCTACACGATGCAGCCGCCGAGGCAATTCCCGGCCGCGGACGCACCGTTCAACCGCGTAGCCTACGCTGCCGCCCATGTCGTGCCGGACCCTCTGGCCGATCGGGATCCATGGTTGGAGTCCTCGATCGACTGGGACACCACGATGGATTTTCGTCGGCACGTCTGGTCGCTCGGGCTGGGGGTCGCGGAGGCGATGGACACCGCGCAGCGTGGCATGGGAATGGACTGGCCGACCTCGCTGGAGCTGATCCAGCGCACGCTTGAGGCGGCGCAGGATTATCCTGGCGCGCTGGTCGGCTCGGGCGCCGGCACCGACCATCTGCAGCCGTCGGCGGATGTGACGATCGACGACGTGATCCGCGCCTACGAGGAGCAATGTTCGGCGATCGAGAAGCTCGGTGGCCGCATCATCCTGATGGCCAGCCGCGCGCTGGTGAAGGCCGCCACGTCACCCGATGACTACATCAAGGTCTACGACCGTATCCTCTCCCAGGTGCAGCATCCGGTGATCATCCACTGGCTGGGCGAGATGTTCGACCCCGCTCTCGAAGGCTACTGGGGTCACCCGAACCACATGGAGGCGATGAAGGTCGCCGTCGATGTGATCGCGTCCAATCCGTCCAAGGTGGACGGCGTAAAGATCTCACTGCTCGACAAGAACAAGGAAATCGTCATGCGCCGCCGCCTGCCGCAGGGCGTGCGGATGTACACCGGCGACGACTTCAATTACCCGGAGCTGATCGCCGGCGATGCTCAGGGCTATTCCGACGCCTTGCTCGGAATTTTCGATGCCATCGCGCCGGCGGCCTCCGCTGCGCTGGGTGCGCTGTCGCGCGGCGACACTGGTTCGTACAACGAAATTCTCTCGCCGACGGTGCCGCTGTCTCGTCACATCTTCAAGGCGCCGACCCGTTTCTACAAGACCGGCGTGGTTTTCATGGCCTATCTGAACGGCTTGCAGAACCATTTCATCATGGTCGGCGGTCAGGAAAGCACGCGCTCGGCTTTGCACCTTGCCGAGCTGTTCCGCCTCGCCGATGCTGCCGGACTGCTGGCCGACCCCGACCGCGCCGCCGCGCGCATGCGCCTCGTCATGGCGATGCGCGGCGTGGTGGCCTAACGCGGCTATCGCATGCGCGATCTGTCGGACGATACTGCACTGCTCGCCATAAATTCGGCGACCGTCAAGGCATGGTCGCTCGAGCAGCTCGTCGAAGGCTGCCAGCGCGCCGGTATCCGGGCGATCGCGCCGTGGCGCGATATCGTGCAGGCAGCCGGCATTGAGAGCGCCGGCAGGATGATCCGCAACGCAGGCCTTGAGGTGTCCTGCCTGTGCCGGGGCGGAATGTTTCCTGCGGCTGACGAGGCGGGCCGCCGCGCTGCGCTGGACGACAACAGGCGCGCGGTGGACGAAGCGGCCGGCATCGGAGCCAGATGTCTGGTTCTCATCGCCGGCGGTCTGCCAAAGGGATCGAAGGATCTCGCCGGCGCCCATGCCCAGGTGCGCGACGGGATCGCCGCGCTGCTGCCTTATGCGCGTGCGGCCAACATGCTGCTCGCCATCGAGCCACTGCACCCCATGACCGCGGCCGACCGCGCCTGCGTCAACACCATGGGGCACGCCAACGACCTTTGCGATGAACTGGGCGAAGGTCTCGGCATCGCGCTCGACGTCTATCATGTGTGGTGGGATCCGGACCTGCCGCGCCAGATCGAGCAGGCGGGCCGCCGGATCATCACCTATCACGTCTGCGACTGGCTGGTTCCAACCCGCGACCTTGTGTTCGACCGCGGCATGCCGGGCGATGGCGTGATCGATCTCAGGCATATCCGCGAAATGGTCGAAGCGACCGGCTACTCGGGGCATATCGACGTAGAGATTTTTTCGACGTTGGACTGGTGGAAGCGCGATCCCGATGAGGTTTTGCGCGTTTGCCTGGAACGTCACCGCAGCGTCGTCTGACATCGGGGCTTGCCAGCCGGATCGAC
>CAZGSW010000098.1:4782-8365 GCA_964528635.1 uncultured Rhodoplanes sp.
GCGCTGGCTAGAACGTCTTTGCGCCCGGGAAAGCGCCGAGTGCCGCGTTTGCCACCTGACGGTCCTCCTCGCCGGTCCCGGAGCCTACGCCGATGCCGCCAATGATGTGGCCATCGACGATGATCGGCAGACCGCCGGGCAGGTTGACCCGTTTGCCCTGCGTCGCGATGGCGAGCTTGATGTCGATGCCCGCCGGGATTTCACCGGTCGGAATGCCATAGGATGCAGCCGTCATCGCCTTGACCAGCGCGGTGTCGAACGACAGCGAGAACGCGCCGTCCATTCGCGCGAAGGCCACCAGGTGCCCGCCGGCGTCCACCACGGCGATGCATTCGGGCACCTTCATGTCACGCGCCTTCGCGATTGCGGCGTTGAGGAGCTTCATCGCCCCGTCGATGGTCAGCTTCAGCGAAGCGGCAGTGTCGGCCATTTCAAGTCCTCGTTCTGGTCGAAGGTGTTGCTTCAAATCCGATTGTGCCTGCCGGGGCAACTGTCCAGTAAGCACAGTTCGCAGCCAATTTCACGGTGAGCATCATGCACGCGGTTGCGACGTTTGCTGGACATGATAGCCCGCAGTCTTCTGATAATTCTCGAAAATCGCCCGCATCTCGTCCTGGGTAATGATATCGTCCAGCTTGTCGAACCGCTTGCCGCCGGTGCGCTTTTCGACCTCGTCGACGATCACGTTGGGCGGCGCGGTCCGGTTCTGCAGGACAATTCTGGTGGTGACTGGCAGTCGGCTGGCCTCGTAGGCGGCCAGTGCCGCCACCGGATCGGTCTCGCTTTTGAGCAGCCGGCCCAGCGTCGCCGCGTCGATGATCGCCTGCGCGCCGCCGTTGCCACCCTGCGGATACATTGGATGCGCGGCGTCCCCGACCAGCGTGACGCGCCCGAATGTCCAGCGCGGCAGCGGATCGCGGTCCACCATCGGGTAGGACAGGACGATATCGGCATTACGGACCATCGCGGCAACGTCGAGCCAGTCGAAAGTCCAGTCCTTGTATTGTGGGTAGTAGTCCTCAAGCCGCCCGGGCTTGCTCCAGTCGATTGGCGCCGCGACATCACCCTCGATCTCGCCGACCCAATTGATGAGCTGGTTGCCGGCGGCGTCGATGTTGTTGCGGATGGGATAGATAATCAGCGTGCGGTGCCGCGCGCCGACGCGGGCGATGCTCCGGCCGGTCAGGAAAGGTTGCATCCTGGTGACGCCGCGCCACAGGTTGATGCCCCGAAACACCGGGACGCCTTCGGCCGGATAGAACTGCGCCCGCACCGCGGAATGGATGCCGTCGCAGGCCAGCAGGATATCGCCGCGCTGGGGCGGCAACGGCCGGCCGTCCGGTCCAACGAAGTGGGCCGTGACGCCGGTTTCATCCTGTTCGACGCGGACGCAGCGGTGCCCGGTGATGAAATTGTCCGCACCGACGCGCTGACGGACGGCGCTCAGCAGCACGTCATGCAGTTCGGCTCGGAGGATCGATAGATGGGGCCACTGGTGACCGGCGGCGGTGCCCCAGGGCTCGCGATAGACGAACTGGCCATGCTGGGTGAAGAACGCATAGTCCTGCGGCAGGCAGCCGCGCGCGCACAACTCGTCCTGCAACCCAAGTGCGCTCAATTCCTTGATCGCATGGGGCCCGAGATTGATGCCGACGCCGAGAGGATGGATTTCCGGAGCCGCCTCGAACACCCGGATGCGGTGTCCCCCGCCCTGCTGCTGGATTGCGAGCGCGAGCGTCAGACCCGCAATGCCTCCGCCGGAAACGATGATTTCCATGTGGTCGCCGCGTTGTTGAGGGTGCGATGGTTGCATACTCCGTGCGGGAGCGAAACTCGATGCTACGCATCGAAAGCCGCTGGCGCTGCATGGGTCTGGTGCTAATCTGGTATGACGCAAACCGCAGGTTCTTCGCCGGAGGTCATGCAATGATCAGCCTGAAGCCCATCCTTGCCGCATCCGCAGCACTGGCTCTGACCGCGGCTTCGCCCACGGCCGCGCAAAACTATCCCAACCGGACCATCACCATCGTGGTGCCGTTTGCCCAAGGCGGCCTGACCGACGTTCCGGTCCGCATGTTTGCAACGATCATGCAGGAGAAGACCGGCAATCCGGTCGTGATCGAGAACAAGACCGGCGGATCGGGATCGGTCGGCGCCACGCACGTCCTGCGGTCGGAGCCGGACGGCTATACGCTGCACGCCAACGCGGTCGCCGACACCCAGAACTTGCATTACATCAAGATTCCCTACAACGCGGTCGAGGACTTCGCGCACATCGGCAAGATCGTCGAAGGCCCGCCGCTGGTGCTGATCATTGACGCCAAGCTGCCGCACAAGACCCTTGCCGAGCTGATCGCCGGCGTGAAAGCCAATCCGGAGAAGTACAGCTTCGGTTCATCGGGGCCTGCCAGTTCGCCGGTGATCGCGCTCAATCAGCTCAATGCGGCAGCAGGCATCAAGATTCAGGATGTGCCGTATCGCGGCTCTGGGCAGGCTGCGGCCGCCGTGGTCACCGGCGCCATCCAGGGCACTTTCACCTTCTATTCGAGCGCCAAGCCTCTGGTGGATGCAGGCCAGGTGCGCGCCCTCGCCGTGGCCGGTCCGCGACGCATCCCCGACTGGGCCAACGTACCGACCATGGAGGAGGCCGGGTTCAAGGGCTTCAATCACAACGGTTTCGTCGGCCTTGCTGCGCCCGGGAAAACCCCGCCGCAGGTCATTGCGTTCCTCAGCAAGGCGCTCAACGATGCGATCCACACTGACCTGTTCAAGACCCGCATGGGCTTGCTCGGCATGACCGTGGTGCCGGCGGCGGAGAACACCCCGGCCAAATTCAAGGCGTTCATGGCCGCGTCCACCGAACGTCAGCGCGAACTGGCCAAGCTTTCTGCTGCATCTGCCAAGCCGACGCAAAAGTGAGGACAGAGAACGACATGGCCAAGATCACCCGCATCAATCCGGACAACATCTCGAAGCCGTTCACGAATTATTCCCATGTGGTTACGGCGGAGGGCGCGACGAAACTGGTGTTCGCTGCCGGTCAGGTGGCGGCCGATGTGGACGGCAATGTTCTGCCACCGGACGACTTCGACGCGCAGGCAAGGATGGTGATGCAGAATCTCACCAACGCGCTCGCTGCAGGCGGCGCGAAGCTTTCCGACGTAACCAAGGTCACGATCTACATCTGCAATCCGCATGACGTGCCGAAGGCTCGGGGGATCCTGAAGACGTACTTTGACGGCCATGCGCCCGGCAGCACGCTCTGCATCCTGCGCGGTCTCGCCAACCCGAATTTCCTTCTGGAGATTGAAGCCATCGCAGCAGTGTGAGATGCCGCCTGACATAACAAACAAGTCAGGCGCGCGGCCATGATGAAACGGAGGAAGCTCGGCTCGCAGGGGCTGGAGGTGTCGGCCATAGGGCTCGGCTGCTCTGGCATGAGCGGCGACTACGGCGTGCCGGACGACGCTGAGTCGATCCGGACCATGCATCGGGCCATCGAGCTCGGGCTCGATCTGTTCGACACGTCGGATGCCTACAGCGCCGGAAAGAACGAGCGCTTGGTTGGAGAGGGCATCAAGGA
>CAZGSW010000098.1:8465-16051 GCA_964528635.1 uncultured Rhodoplanes sp.
CGCTACCTCGGACTTTGCGAGGCCGGCGTGGATACGATCCGGCGGGCGCACAAGACCCATCCGATCACGGCGCTCGAAACCGAATATTCGCTCTGGACCCGCGACATCGAAACCGGAATCCTACCCGCGATCCGCCAGCTTGGCATCGGACTCGTGGCCTATAGCCCGCTCGGCCGGGGCTTCCTGTCCGGCTCGTTCCAGAAGCGCGACGACCTTATCCAGAGCGACCGGCGGCACGCCCATCCCCGGTTTCAGGAGGGTAACTTCGAGCAGAACCTGCGGCTGTTGCCTGCGGTCGAGAAGGTTGCGAAGGCGACCGGTCTCTCGATGGCGCAGGTGGCGCTTGCGTGGTTGCTGGCGCGCGGCGGAGACATCGTGCCGATACCAGGTACCAAGCGGCGGACCTATCTGGAACAGAACATCGCGGCTGCGCAGGTCGAACTGGACGACGACTGGGTCGAGACGCTTGAGGGCGCCTTCCCGGTTGGAAAGGCCGCCGCCGGGCTGCGCTATCCGGAATTCCAGCTCAAGGGTATGGGCATCTAGTTCAGACCGGCAATCGCGTGAACAGGTCGCCGGACAGGCCGGCCCGGCTCCCGACGGCGATAGAACCCGTGAATGGCTGTTGTTAAGATCGAATAATTTCGCGCGCTTATGTGTTATTGAAAACGCACAACAAGACGATCCCGGGAGGACACCATGGAGTTCAAGTCGCCAAAGCTGACGAGGCGGGCGTTCAACGGCGGGCTGATTGCCGCCGCCGGCATGCTGGGCGCACCTTCGTTGCTGCGCCATGCCGAGGCCCAGGAGGCCTATCCATCGCGCGCGCTCCGCGTCGTCATTCCTACCGGACAGGGCGGTGGAGCCGAACGGCTCGCGCGCTCATTTGATGCAGCCTGGTCGAAGATTCTGAGTCAGCCGTTCGAATACGAATTCCATCCCGGTGCGGCCGGCCAGGTCGGCTATACGCTGTTCGTGCAGAAGCGCCCCAAGGACGGCCACCATCTGCTGTTCGGCAATATGGGCCCTGAGATGATCATGTATGCCACCCAGAAGCCGGCATACAAATATCCCGATGATTTCATCTACTTCTGCCGCACTGATATCGATGATTCCTGCGTGTTCGTGCGCCGCGAGGCGCCATACAAGGACGTCAAGTCCCTGGTTGAGGCTGCCAAGAAGAAGCCGGTCAACGTCGCGCTCAGTCGGATTCCACATCCCGCCACCATCGGCATGATGGCGCTGGCCGAAGCAACCGGCGCGCAATTCAACTACATCCCCTATGGCGGCGGCAATCCGACCTTCACCGCGATGCTGTCGGGCGAGACCGATGTGGGTGCGCTTCCGATCGCCAACGTTCTCGCCCTGCAAGACAAGTTCAAGGTGCTGGGCGTGTTCAACAAGACCAACATGTTTGCGGGCCAGACCGAGAACGCACCGACTGTCAATTCGGTGTTCGGCACCAGTATTCCCGAGCTTTCGTCGTCGCGCTCCTGGGCCGTGCACGCCCAGTGGGCCAACGCCAATCCAAAGCAGTTCGAGATCCTTCAGCGCACCGCCAAGGAAGCGCATGCATCGCCGGCGTTCCGCGAGGCCTGGATCAAGATGAGGAATCCTCCCGAAGCGCTGGTATGGGGCGACCGCGCGGCCTGTCATGAGTACGCCGAGAGCATGGTGAAGCTGGCGCAGCGCTACGAGAAGCAACTCACCGCGCGGGGCAAGAAGAAGTAGCGGGCGCGGCGGCGACCGGCATGAGCAGCACGGAACCGGCGCCGCCAGATCCGTCGGCACGGGCGCCGCTGGGCGGTGACCTGATCATTCCGCTGCTCGGCTGCGGGCTTGCGATCTATTACTTCGCCTCGACCACCGACCTGGTCTGGGAGGCGAGGGCGACGGGCACGTTTATCGGTCTGGCACTGTTGGCCCTGTGTGCCGCGCACTTCGTCCGGATTGGGCTGCGGATTGCGGCCGGTAAGGCTAGCCTCGGCACCGGCGAATTGTTCGAGGACACCACGTTCAACCGGCAGAGGGCCGGGCTCGCCGTTGCGGTGGCGGTCTACATCGTCACGATCTACTGGGTCGGCGCCACCATCGGGCTGTTCCTGCTGCTGATCGTGTGCATGTGGATGCTCGGCGTTCGGAACTGGAGGGCGCTGATCGGCGTGGCGCTGGCCTCAGCCGTCTTTGTGCACCTTTGCCTCGTTGTCCTGCTCGACAGCAGGCTGCCGCGCGGCTGGATCATCGATCAGTTCGCGCCTTCTCCGGCAAGCGAACCGGCGAGCGGGAAGAAATGAGAGACGCGGCGCTGCTCGAATTGTTCATGCGTTCGCTGGCCCTGTGGTGGGTCATCCTGCCGGGTATGCTGCTCGGCACGTTGGTCGGCATCCTGCCCGGGTTTTCCGCACAGAACACGCTGATCATCCTGCTGCCGCTCACGCTCTACGTGGATATCGAGACCGGTATGGCGTTCATGATCGCGCTGTACTGCACGACGCAGCTTGGCGGCGGAATTCCTGCCATTCTGTTCAACATGCCGGGTGAGGGGGGAGCGGTTGCCACCACCCTCGACGGCTACCCGATGACCAAGAAGGGACAGGCACAGCAGGCGCTGGTGCTGTGCTTTGCGGCGTCGGCATTCGGCGGGCTGATAACGACCGCCATGACCATGCTAACGCTGCCGCTCCTTGCGCAGATCGGCCTCTATTTCCGCAGTGTCGAGATGGTGGTGGTCATCGTGTTCGGGCTCACCCTGATCGCGGCGATCGCGGCGCAGGATCTGCTCAAGGGCGTTATTGCGGGCGCCTTCGGTCTGATGATCGGCACCATTGGCGTCGACCCGGTGTTTGGAACGCCACGCGCGACGTTCGGCCTGCTGGAGCTTTATGATGGCGTGCCTCTGATCCCGGCGCTGATCGGTCTGTTCGCCATTTCCGAGGCGTTCGTGATGCTGGAGAGCGAGACCATCGTCCGGCAGGACGACCTGGCGCGCGCCAGGGCGGCGCGATGGGACGACACGCTGGAAGGTCTGCGCATGACCGCCCGCTACTGGTGGCAGACAATCTGGACCTCGGTGATCGGCCTGTTCATCGGCATCCTGCCCGGGGCGGGCGCGACCGTCGCCGCGTTCCTCGCATATCAATATTCGAAGCTGCTATCGAAAACGCCGGAACTCTACGGCACCGGACACCCGCCGGGCGTCATCGCTCCGGAATCTGCCAATAACGGCGTGACCTCCGGTACGCTGGTCCCGGTGTTCGCGCTTGGAATACCCGGTGGCGCCACCGGCGCGATCATGACCATCGTGCTGACGTATCATGGCATCGTGCTGGGGCCGCGGCTGTTCATCGAGAACCCGGGCTTTGTGTACGGCGTCTACATGCAGATGCTGGTCTGCTATCTGCTGATGGCTCTCATGATCCTCCCGCTGGCGCGCTACATGAGCCGCGTCGTATGGATCCCCACCCGCTTCCTGGTGCCGCTGATCCTGTCGCTGGTCGTGATCGCCGCGTTCTCGGAGCGGGAATACGTCTTCGACATGGGACTGGCGCTCGGATTCGGCGTGGTTGGATACATCGCGCGCAAGACCGGGTACGAGATCACCGCCATTCTGATCGGTGTTCTGATGGGACCGTTGTTCGAGCAGTATTTCCTTCGTTCGCTGCGCGTTGGCCAGGGCGATCCGATGATTCTGTTCTCGTCTCCGCTTGGCAATGTCCTGTGGGTGATGGTCGTGGCGGCGCTCGCGCTGCCATATCTGCGGTCGCGACGCCAGCAGGGTGTGCTGGCTCAGACCCAGCGGGCCGGGCACGAGTGATCCGGCATACGCGGCGGTTTGCCGCCTTTTTGAGCTTGCCCCGGGGCGTTCCCCCGGTTGACGCCGTCGCAAGTTGATTATCGAATAACGTCAACAACGATCAACAGGGAGGATGACATGCGAATTGTTCGGCACATCGCGGCCGTCGCGGTGCTTGCTTCGCTGCCCTTGGCAGCCCAGGCGCAGACCAAGGTTGCGATCGGCAAGGTGCTCAGCGGCAACGGGTTTCACATCCCGACTTATGTTGCGATGGATCGCGGCTTCTACAAGGAGGAGGGCCTCGACGCCCGCTTCGTGATGCTGACCGGCGGCGCTCTGGTCAAGGCAGCCCTCACCGGTGCTGTGGACTTCATCCCGATTCCCTCCGGCGGTGCCCAGGCCGCATTGAGCGGCGCCGATATCCGCTACGTGGTCGGCGAATCGCTCAAGTCGCAATGGCTGATCGTGGCCCGGCCCGAGATCAACAAGGCCGAGGATCTCAAGGGCAAGATCATCGGTTACGGTCGCGTCGGCGCGGCCGACTACGACGAAGGTGCGGCAGTGATGCTGCGCGGCTTCAACATGGCCGTCGGCAAGGACTACAAGGTGATCTCGTTCCAGGGCGAGACAGAACGGATTGCCGCCCTGATCAACGGGGACATCCAGGCTGGACTGATCTCGGTGCCGCACGCTCCCAAGGCCCTCAACGCCGGAATGAAAATCCTGGTCCGTACCGGTGACTACATCCAGCGTGCCGGCGGTTCGATCTGGGGACGCAAGGCGTACATCGACCAGAATCCGGAAGTGGTACCCAAGCTGATCCGCGCCATCGCCAAGGGGGTGATGTTCTATCGCACCGACAAGGCCGGCTCGATTCCGATCCTGAAGAACCATCTCGGCATCGACAACGACAAGGATGCCGGCGTCGTGTGGGATCAGACGCACAATGCGTTTGGTGCAGAACTGCCCAAGGAACTGTTCCGTGAAATCTTCGAGTCGCGCCTCAAGACCATGATCGCTGCGAAGCAGTGGCCAGCGGACAAGCCGTTGCCGGATCCGGAGCAGTGGCTGATGCGCGATGTTCTGGAAAAGACCCTGAAGGACATGAAATACGTCCCGACCAAAATGGGCGCGACGAACTGACCGTTCGGCAGTTCAACCTCTCGATGCCCGGCTCCGGCCGGGCATCTTTTTGTCCCGATGTCCCTCCCGTCAGAGAGAAAACTCTATTCGCCGCCGTGTTGCTGCGGGCGCCACCGGTTGAGTCTTTTCTCCAGCATCTGCACCGCGGCGGTCATGGCGAGCGACAGCGCCGCGAAGATGATGAGACCGGCAAACACGATGTCGACCTGATAGCGGCCGGCGGCCTGGACCATCATGACGCCGAGACCGGATTCGGATCCGAAGAACTCCGCCACAACAACGCCGAGCACGGCGCGGCCGATTGCCAGCCGTAGTCCAGCGACGATGTAAGGCATGGCATTGGGGACGACGACAAGGCGGGCAACGTCCCATTCTCCGGCTCCGAACGAGCGCACCACGTTGATCAGCAGCTTGTCGGAGTTGCGGACCCCCTCGTAGGTGTTGATCAGGATCGGGAACAGCGCCCCGATGAAGACGATCACGACCTTGGCCTCCAGTCCGAGGCCGAACCACAGCATCAGGATCGGCAGAAAGACAAGTCGCGGCGTCGCATTGAATGCCGTGATGAAGGGATCGAGCATCGCGTTAAGCGTTCGGGATCGCCCGATCAGCACGCCGAGCGGCAGGCCGATGACAATGGCAAGCCCCAGTCCGATGGCAAAGCCGGAGGCGCTTACGGCCAGCGGCTCCCACACCGAGCCGGTCGCGAACATTGTCCAAAGCGTGCCGCCGATCTGACTCGGCGTCGTGAAAAACAACTTGGTGCCGGCCGACATCGTAAAGAGACGCGGCAGCATCTCCCAGAACGCCAGCAGCGCCATGACGCTGAGCGTGCCCAGAATTGTCGGCTCGAGCCGCTGATATATGGACTTCCGCGGCGCTTCGTCGTCCGCAGCGAGGGAGGTGCGCAGAGTCTGTTCGCTCATGACCTACCGTCCCACCCGCCAGGGGAATGCGCTGCGCTCGGCCCAGCGGATACCCTCGGTAAAAACCACCGCAATGATCATGATCGCGATGATGCATGCGAACATGCGGTCCAGCGCGAAGAGATCGCCGTAGCGGGCGATGGCATAACCGATGCCTTCGGAGGCGGCGAAAAATTCCGCCACAAGCACGCCGATCAGGCCGCGGCCGATGGCAATGCGTGCGCCGGCCACAATGTATGGCAGCACGCTCGGTATGATGACCTTGAGATAGAGGTCCTTTTCCGAACCGCCGAGCGATCGCACCACGTTGATCAGCAGACGGTCGACCGCCTTGACGCCGGCCTGTGCGTTGAAAATGAACGGGAAGACCGACAGAAGGAAGATGATGATGGCCTTGCCGGACACGCCGACGCCGAAGAAAACGATCACCAGGGGAGCCAATGCCACCAGCGGGCTGGCATAGAACACCGTCGTGATAGGATCGAGCGCATAGCCGACGCGCACGCGCCAGCCCATCAGGATGCCGAGTGCCACGCCGACAACGACGGCAGCGGTGAATCCGTAGAAGAACGGAATCGAGCTGACGGCGAGATCATTGAAGAGTTCCCCGCTCATGACCATTTCGTAAAGTGCCGCGCCGATCAGCGAAGGCTTGGAGATGAACAGCGGATTGAACGGCACAAACAGGAACACCGCCTGCCAGGCGGCCAGAAACAGAGCGACCGAGAGGAGCCCCAGCAGCAGATTGCGGTGCTCTTCGACGAACCCAATGGGCGGAGCCACATCGTCCGCAGGGACAAGCGTATCGGTTGTCATGGTCAGACCGTGATCTCGTCCTTGAGTTCGTTCCAGATATGGAGCTTCAGTTCGTTGAATTCCGGGGTTACCCGCATCTCGTAGTCGCGCGGGCGCGGCAGCGGGATTTCGAATATTTTCTTCGCTCGCCCTGGACGCTTGGTCATCACCATCACGCGGTCCGACAGGTAGATCGCCTCGTCGATCTGGTGTGTGACGAACAGGACGGTCTTTTTCGCCTCCTGCCAGATGCGGAGGAGTTCCACCTGCATGATGTCGCGCGTCTGCGCGTCCAGCGCGGCAAATGGCTCGTCCATCAGCAGCACGTCCGGGTCGGTGGCAAGTGCGCGGGCGAGGCCGACGCGCTGCTTCATGCCGCCGGACAGCTCATGCGGATAGTGGCCCTCGAAGCCGGAAAGCCCGACCATGTCGATGAGTTTTGCGCTGGCGTTACGCCGCGTCTGGGACGGGACCCCTTTGAGTTCGAGCCCCAGCTCGACGTTGTTGAGCACCGTTCGCCACGGCAGCAGGCCGAACTCCTGAAAGACCATGGCACGGTCGGTACCAGGGCCGGCCACGGTCTTGCCGGCCAGCTTGAGGTCGCCCGAGTCGATCTTCACCAAACCAAGCAGTGCGTTGAGGAAGGTGCTTTTGCCGCAACCCGAAGGCCCGACGATGGAGAGGAATTCACCCGAGGTGACGTCGATATCGAAGTTGCTGAGTGCCCGCACTGGAGCCCGGTTCGGCGGCCGAAAGGTCAGATTGACGTTGCGGCCCTGGATATGCGCCATGAATTCCCGCCCTGTTGCCGGTCCGGTGCATGCCGGAACCTTCGTTATGTGAATTATTCAAGCATATCCGTGCAGGTACAGGCAGCCAAACGTCGCGGCTTTTGGCGGTTGATCCGGTTCCATTTTGCAGGCAGCCCA
>CAZGSW010000099.1:0-15962 GCA_964528635.1 uncultured Rhodoplanes sp.
AGTAGCTAAGCGGCAGGCATCGGCGGAAACACGTGCCGGCCGGCGGCATCGAGCGACAGCCGCACCACGCTGCGCACCGCCGAAAGCGACAGGTCGCCGTACAGATGGGGAAACAGCGCGCCGCCCCGCGACGGCTCCCACCTCAGCGCGTCGCCGAGCGAATCGCCGTCGACCGCGACCAGCACCAGGTCCTGCTGCCCGGCGAACCACTTCGACGCCGTCTCGGGCGCCTGCGTGGCGGTGGAGAAATGGATGAAGCCGTCGGCGCGGTCCACGGACGATCCGCGGTAGGCGCCGTCGCGCTCGGCGTTGCGCCATTCGGATTCGGTGCAGATCTTGTAGATGGTGGGCAAGCTGTCGCTCCGTTGTCATCGCGGGGCATGACAACCGGGAATTATGCGCCGATCAAAAACCTACGCCGCCCCTCGCACCTCGCCGCCGCCGCCGTTTGGCGGCGGGATCGGCACGCCGTCGGCGGCGTATTCGTTGAGCTTGTTGCGCAGCGTGCGGATCGAGATGCCGAGGATGTTGGAGGCGTGGGTGCGGTTGCCGAGGCAGTGCTTGAGCGTCTCCAGGATCAGGTCGCGCTCCACGTCGGCGACGGTGCGTCCGACCAGGTTGCGGGTCACCTGCTCGGCGGCCATCGCGGCGTGAGCCACCACGCCCGGCGCGGCCTGATCGAGCCGCGTGCCCTCCGGCGTGAGGATGCCGTCGACGCCGATCTCGGCGCCGGTCGCCAGCAGCACCGCGCGGTGGATGGTGTTCTCCAGCTCGCGCACGTTGCCGGGCCAGCGGTGCACGGTCAGCGCCCTGCGGGCCTCGGCAGAGATCGGGCGCACCGGCACGCCGTTCGCCTCGGCGTATTTTTTCGCGAAGAACTGCGCAAGCTCCAGCACGTCGGCCGGCCGCTCGCGCAGCGGCGGCAGCTTCAGGTTGACCACGTTGAGGCGGAACAGCAGGTCCTCGCGGAATTTTCCCTCGCGCGCCGCCTCGGCCAGGTTGCGGTTCGAGGTCGCGACAATGCGGATATCGACCGGCACCGGACGGGTGCCGCCGACCCGGTCGATGACGCGCTCCTGGATGGCGCGCAGGAGCTTGGCCTGCAGCCGCACGTCCATTTCCGAAATCTCGTCGAGCAGCAGCGTGCCGCCGGTGGCCTCCTCGAACTTTCCGATGCGGCGCGCCACCGCGCCGGTGAACGAGCCCTTCTCGTGGCCGAACAGCTCGGAGTCCAGAAGGTGCTCCGGAATGGCGGCGCAGTTGATCGAGATGAAAGGTTTTTTGCTGCGGTTGGAGCGCGCGTGGACGAATCGCGCCAGCACCTCCTTGCCGGTGCCGGACTCGCCGGTGATCAGCACCGACGCATCCGAGCCGGCCACCTGCTGGGCGAGCTTCACGACATGGGCCATGGCGTCGTCGCGATAGATCATCTCGCGGCTGTCGTCGGCCACCGCCGAAAGCACCGCGGCGATCAGCTCCGGATCGGGCGGCAGCGGGATGTACTCCTTGGCGCCGGCGCGGATCGCGGCCACCGCCGCGCGCGCGTTGTTCTCGATGCCGCAGGCGACGATCGGCACATGGATGTGCTCGAGCTCGAGCTTCGCCGTGAGGTCGGCGATATCCAGCACCACCTCGACCAGCAGCAGGTCGGCGCCGCGGCCCGACCGCAGCACGGCGAGCGCCTGTTCGATGCTTTCGGCATGGGTCACGGTGGCGCCGCGGTCCATCGCGATCTTGGTCGCGGTGGTCAACTGGCCCTTCAGCGTGCCGACGATGAGGAGGCGCATGATGTTGTTCCTTCGTGGTTCGCCGAGCTGCCGCTCAGTTCTTCTGGGCCTTGATGACTTCGGTCATGGTCACGCCGAGCTTGTCCTCGACCAGCACGACTTCGCCGCGCGCGACCAGGCGGTTGTTGACGTAAATGTCGATCGCCTCGCCGACCTTGCGATCGAGCTCCAGCACGCTGCCGGGGCCGAGCCGCAGCAGTTCGCCGACGTCCATGCGGGCGCGGCCCAGCACGGCGGAGACCTGCACCGGCACGTCGAACACGGCCTCGAGGTCGGCGGCGGAGCGGCCTTGCGGAGAATCGTCGTCCGGCACCGCGGCGGCCGGATCGACCGGCGGCATTGCACCGTTGCTCTCCAGGTCCGGCAGAGGAACCTTGTCGTTGTCGCTCATTTTATGAACTCCCCAAGATCCGGCAGTATCGGGCCGCGCTGCTGCACGGGCTCATCCGGCATGCGCGCGGCCATGTAGCGTTTCACCATCTCGACGACCGTGGCCTCGGTCTTGCCGCTGTCGCGGATGACCCCGCCGTCGGCCCACTCGATGCGACAGTCGCCGAGCGCGATGTCAGGTTCGGCAATGACGACGAGCCGGCCTTCGAAGCCGCGGGAACGGGCGGCCTCGCCGAGCCGCTCCTTCGCGGTGGCAAGCAGGGCGTCGTTGACGCGAACCACGACGTGCGGCGCGGTGACGAGCTGCCGGAAGCATTCGGTGGCGAGCGCGGCGATCTCCGCAAAGGGTTCGCGGACGATCAGCTCGCCGGCGAGTTTGCGCGCCACGGCGGCCGCGACCTCGACGGCCTCGACCTCCAGCCGGGTCTCGACCGCGGTCAGGCCGCGGACAAGCCGGTCGAGGCCGTCGGCGATCTGCTCGAACGCCGCGGCGGTGCGGCGGTTGGCCTCCGCCACGCGCTCGCGCTCGGCCGCGGCGAAGCCGTCGGCGAAGCCCTTGCTCTCGGCGCTGGCGAGCTGCATGGCGTGCTCCGACGCCGGGATCGGCCGCTCGCGCTCCATCGCCTGCGGCGAGAAGTCCGATTCGAACAGGAATTTCTTGGCCGCGGACATTTCAGTACACCATCTCGTCGTCGCGCTGCTTGGCGATGATGATCTCGCCCTTGCCCGCGAGGTCCTTGGCGAGGTTCACCAGCATCACCTGCGCCTCGTCGACCTCGCGCAGCCGCACCGGGCCCATCGCCTGCATGTCGTCGACCAGCATCTTGGCGGCGCGGGTCGACATGTTGGTGAGGAAGAACTGGCGCACCGCTTCGCTGGCGCCCTTGAGCGCGATGGCGAGCTTGTCCTTGTCGATGTGGCGCATCAGCGTCTGGGCGGAGCCGGCGTCGAGCTTCACCAGGTCGTCGAAGGTGAACATCAGCGCCTTGATGCGCTCGGCGCTTTCGCGGTTCTCCTCCTCAAGCGAGGTCATGAACCGGGTTTCGGTCTGGCGGTCGAAGCTGTTGAAGATTTCCGCCATGATCTCATGGGCGTCGCGGCGGCGGGTCTGCGAGATGTTCGACATGAACTCGGTGCGCAGCGTGTTCTCCACGCGCTCCAGCACCTCCTTCTGCACCGACTCCATCTTCAGCATGCGGTTGATGACGTCGAGCGAGAGCTCTTCCGGCAGGATCGCCAGCACCCTGGCGGCGTGCTCGGGGCGCAGCTTCGACATCACCACGGCGACGGTCTGCGGGTACTCGTTCTTCAGGTAGTTGGCGAGCACCTCCTCCTGCACGTTGGAGAGCTTCTCCCACATGTTGCGGCCGGCGGGGCCGCGGATCTCGTCCATGATGCCGCCGACGCGCTCCGGCGGCAGATACTGCTGCAGCAGCCGCTCGGTGTGGTCGTAGTTGCCCATCAGCGCGCCCGACGCCGACAGCTTGCCGACGAATTCGAGCAGCAGGTTCTCGACCAGATCGGAGCTGATGGTGCCGAGCGTCGACATCACGATCGAGAGCTGGCGCAGGTCGTCGTCGTCGAGCAGGCTCCAGATCTTGCCGCCGTACTGGTCGCCCAGCGACAGCATCAGCACCGCCGCCCGCTCCGGCCCGGTGAGCTGGCGCGCGCTGCGGTGCTCGGACTGCCGGCTCGCCAGCGAGGCGACGAGGCTCTCGATCTCGGCGGAGGGTTGCCTGCGGGCTGGTGCGGCCATTGCGGTTCAGGGTTCCTCAGGCTGCGGTTTCGTGCAGCCAGGTGCGGATGATGGCGACGGTCTCGTTCGGATTGCGCTCGGCCAGTTCGCCGACCTTCTTCACCGATTCGGCGTGGACCTGGCCCTGCACCTGCGCAATGTCGATCATGGCGGAGGTGCGATTGGAGATGTTCACGCTGGCGTCGCCGCCCACCAGCGATACGTTGGGCCCGCCCGACGAGGTGATGCTGCCGTTGCCGCTGCCCTTGACGTTGACGCCGGAGCCGGGAAGCCCGGGCGCCGCGGCTCCCGCAGTTGCGCCGCCGGAGATGCTGGCGACCACGCCGCCGGCCAGGGCCATCGTGCCGGGCGCGTTGCCGGCGCTATGCTGCTCGCCGAAGATGCGGCGGATCATCGGGCGGACGCCGAAGAACAGCACCAGCAGGCCGAGCAGCGCCATCACGGCAAGCTCGATGCTGTGCATGAGGTCGTCCTTGGTGAACTGCAGGAGGCTCATCCAGCCCTGCGGTTCGGCGACGGGGATTTCCGGAGTTTCGGCGAGCCGCAGGTTGGCGACCTCAACCTGGTCGCCGCGCTTCTGGTCGAAGCCGATGGCGGTCCGGACCAGCGCCGCGATGCGGTCGATATCCTCCTTGCTGCGCGGCGCGTAGACCAGCTCGTTTTTGTCGTTCTTGGTGTAGGTGCCGTCGACCACGACCGCGACGGAGATGCGGTTGATGCGTCCGCCTTCGATCACTTCGGTGCGCGTGGTGCGGGAGATTTCGTAATTGACGATTTCCTCGGTCTTGCGGTTCTGATCCCGCTGCTGACCGCCGCCGGCAGCTTCCTGATCGGCGCCGCCGCCGGGCAGTTGATTGGCGACCGAGACCTGACCCTCGCGGTTGCCTTCGGCCGCCAGGATCTCCTCGCGGGTCTGGCTGGAGCGGACCACCCGGCTTTCCGGATCGTAGCGGTCCGATGTCTGGGTGATGCGGTTGAAGTCGAAATCCGCGGTGAGCTGGACGCGGGCGCGGCCCGGCCCGACCACTGACGTGACGATTGCTTCGATCTGATCGCGCAGCCGCTTCTCGTACGCCACTTTGCGTTCGTCGGCGGTCACGCCGCCGGGAGTCTGGTCGGCGCTGCCGTCCGCGAGCAGCCGGCCGGTCTCGTCGACGATCGAGACGCGCTGCGGCTTGAGCCCATTGACGGCCGACGCAACGAGATGGCGGACCGCCCGCACCTGTGCCGCATCGAGGCTGCCGCGCACCTTGAGCACGATCGAGGCCGACGGCTCGGCCTTGTCGCGCGAGAACAGCGGCCGCTCCGGCAGCACCAGGTGCACCCGCGCCTGCTGGACGCGATCGATGGCGCGGATGGTGCGGGCGAGTTCGCCCTCCAGCGCGCGCAGGTGATTGATGTTCTGGATGAAGCTGGTGGCGCCGAGCGCATCCGACTTGTCGAAGATCTCGTAGCCGACGCCGCCACCCTTCGGCAGGCCGGACTCCGCCAGCTTCATGCGCAGCCGCGGCACGCGATCCTTCGGCACCAGCAGGATGGCGCCGTCGTTGCGCATCTCGTAGGGGATGGCCTGGCGCTCGAGGTCCTTGATGATGGCGGAGGAGTCCTCGAACGACAGGTCGGTGAACAGGACCGTCATCTGCGGCGCGGTCACCCGCATGATCAGGTAGGCGAAAAACCCGATCAGCACGACGGTCACCGCGCCCATGGCGATGATCCGGGACGGTCCGAGATTTTTGAAGAACGCAGTGAAGGCCTGCACGGCAATTCCCTTGGCCGGCGGTGCACCGGACCCGGCAAGAATTGCCCGGTTTATGGTTACTGCGCGGTTAACGGCGGCGCTTGAGGCCGCGCGCCGACACAGGTCAGCCGAACGGGTTCAGGGTTTTCGCTTCGGTCGGCGCGAAATCGGCGACGTTGCGGGTAACGACGGTGAGACGATGCTCGAGGGCGGTGGCCGCGATCGCAAGGTCGAGCGAGCGGTTGCCAAGCGTTGCGTTGAGTTCGCCCCATCGGCGCGCCACTGCGACATCGACGGGCAGGATCCGGTCGCCGTAGAGCCGCAGCATCGTCTCCAGCCAGGATTCGAGCTCTTGGGCAAATGCCGTGTTTGCCAGCCTCTGACGCTCGATGCCGCTCACGATCTCCGCGCACGTGATGACGCTGAGATAGAGGTCTGACTCGCTGACCGACTCGATCCAGGCTACGACGCCGCGGTTGGGTGTTCTGCGGCGCAGCTCCGAAATGACGACGGTGTCCAGCAGGTACATTACAACGCGATCTCGCGTGGCTTTCCTTCGAGCCGGGGGAAGTTGATATCGCCCTTCGGAATAGTCAGCAGGTGCTGCTTGAACGAACTGGCGCCGCTCCGCTGCTGCCGCCGCAGCCTTTCGTATTCTTCCGCCGCGACGATCACGACCGCAGGCTTGCCATGCTTGGTTACGGTCTGGGGTTCGCGTCGCGCGGCGTCCACGACCGAACTGAAGCTGTTCTTGGCGTCCTGGACGGACCATGACGAGCGGCGCATGACGGCTCCAAATCTAGCTAGAATTTATGGCTATAATATAGGTTTCGATCCGCCGGAACAACAACGCCGGCAGGGGAGCGCCAAAAATGAAACCGCCGGCCTCTGTGGCCGGCGGTTGTGAATTCGTTGTTTGCGGCTTACTGCCGGTACTGCTGGATGCGCGTGGTGCGCAGACCGGCAAGACCATGCTGCTCGATCGAGGCCTGCCAGGACAGGAACTCCTCGACGGTCAGCGTGTAGCGCGAGCACGCTTCTTCGAGCGACAGAAGTCCGCCGCGCACGGCGGCGACGACTTCCGCCTTGCGGCGGATCACCCAGCGCTTGGTTCCCGGAGCGGGCAAGTCCGCGATCGTCAGCGGACTTCCGTCGGGCCCGATCACATATTTTGCCCTCGGGCGGTGGGGCTCGGTCATCGACATACTCACAAACTACTGACTGGCACTGATTGACTTGAGCATGAACCTAGACGCCCCGGCTTAAAATTTGGCTAAGCGGAACGCGCAAATAGGCAGGACTTGCCTCGAATAAATTAGAGCAGAATTGGCCGCGGTGGCGAGCGGTAAATTCACGTGCGCGAGTCCGCCGGAAATGAACGAAGTGTTACCGCGTCAGCGCCGGATCACGCGCTTGATCTTCTCGAGGGTGAACTGCTGGCCCGCGACCGACAGCACCGGCGGGCTCTGCGTCAGGTCGGCGCTTTCGACCAGGCCTTCGACCTCCGTCGGAACCGCCACGCTCTGGCCGCTGGTGTCCTTTGCCGTGACGGTCATGGTGTAGCTGCCGTCCGGCCATTGCGTGCCGTTGCTGCTCTTGCCGTCCCAGGTGAAGTCATTGATGCCGGCCTGCATGGTGTAGCTGCCGCTGAACACGTTCTGGCCGCTGGCGTTGCGGATGTTGATGGTGACGGTCGCGGGCTTGGGCACGTTCAGGCTCCAGTTCGCCATGCCGCTGGCAAGGCTCGCGGTGGAGCCATCGACCACGACGGTCTCACCGACGAAGCCCAGCGCCGCCGTGGACTGCGCGGTCTTCTGCAATGACACGAGGGTGGAGAGCTGGTCGTTCTGCTTGAGCTGCTGTTCGACCTGGGCGAACTGCACGAGCTGCTGGGTGAACTGGTTGGTGTCGAGCGGGTCGAGCGGGTTCTGGTTCTTGAGCTGCGTGGTCAGGAGCTGCAGGAACTGGCTGAAGTTCTGCTGCAGCGTGCTCTGGTCGACCGCATTGGAAGCGGTTCCGGTGTTGGAGACCGCTGAGCTGACCTGCGTGGTGGTTGCCGGGATGATGCTCATGTTTCGTCCTTAGACCCGGATATCGACGCCGCCGCCGAAATTGAGGCGGCGTCCGTAGTTGCTGTGCGCGGTATCGACCGCGATCGTGTCGTCGTCCGCCGTGCGCGATCCGCCGCGCGAGGTCTCGTTCTGGTCGTGCTCCGGATTCTGCTGGCGCAGCGAGAATTCGAGTGCGTTGTCCGAGGTCTTCAGACCGGCCTGCTGCAGGGCGCGCTCCAGTTGAGGTGCGTCGCGGCGCAGCATGTCGAGGGTCTCCACCCGTTCCACCACCAGCCTGGAGCTGACGTTGCCGTCGCGGTCGATCTCGAGCCTGACGTCGATGCGGCCGAGTTCGGGCGGATCGAGACGGATCTCGAAACGCTGCTTGCCGGCGCCGGCCTGCGTTGCGATCTCCACCGCGATGCCCGCCACCGGAATGGCTGCGGGATTGGGCTGTGCGGGAGCCGCCGCGGCAGCGGCGTGGGCCGCTGCCGTGCTCTGCACCGGGGTGACGCCCGTGTGTGCCGCGGGATGCGTCGCCGAACCGTTGGCGCCGAGAGTCTGGATGGCGTCGGTGGCGCTCTTGAGCGCGTCTGAACTGTCGGCAGTGGCCGCGTCGGCGCCGGCTTCCGGCTTGGCGGCCGGAGCGGCAACCGGGATCGCCGGAGCGGGTGCTTGCGCACGGGCTGCGGCGGGAGTTTCGGGCTGCGGAGCATCCGGCACAGCCGGCGCGGCTGGCGGCAACGCGGGCCTGGCTGCCGGCGGAGCGGCTTCCGCTTCCGGTGCATCGGCAGCAATGCCGCCGGGTGCCGGTTGTTCGCCGTCCGCGGGGCTCTGTGCCGGCTTCGTTACATTCGCGGCGGCAGCCGCAAGACCGGCCGCGTCCTGCGGGGCGGTGGACGCAGGCTGAGGCGCTGCATCCGATTCGGGTGCGGGTGCGGGTGCGTCCGCAGGAATTTCCGGCGCAGGGGCTTCGTCCCCGGTGGGCGCAGCCGGTGCCGGCGCAATGGCGGATGTCTGCTGCGGAGCCACGGCGGGCGTGACAAATGCCGCCACCTGGACATCGGCGGTCTCGGGCTGGACCGTATCCGTTGCCGCAACTTCGGTTTCGACCGTGCCGCCCTGCGCAGGCTTGGCCGGTTCGCCTTGCGCCACCTTGACCGGCTTGCCGTCGCCAGCGTCGTCCGCCTTCACGGCGGGCTGCTCCGGCGCATCGGCTGCCGGCTCGGCCTGCGCCTGCCGGGTGTCTTTGCCGTCGTCGGCACGCCGCGACTGTTTCGTGTTTTGGGTTTCGCGGCTGCGGTCCGCCGGTGCGGCGTCGTCGCGCCGCCGGTTGCCGGATTCACGGGCGCGTGGCGCCGCCGGTTCATTGTCGAGCAGTGCGGAGAACGCGTCGTTCCCTTCGGCAGCCGGCTCCTGCGCCGGTCCGCGCGAACCGGGCTGCGGCCGCGTCGCCGGGAAAATGCTGTTGGCCTGGGATGCGACACTCGACACGGCTGACGACCTCTCGAAACGACATTCAACGCCAACCGGTTAGCAAGCGGCGGGCCATCGGGGCCGCGAAATTGCATGAACGAAATCAGTTATTTAGATCGCGGCGGCGTGCAGCAGGTATGGGCGGTCCCGGCATCGCCTGCTCCGGTCCGGCAAAATCTGCCGGTTTCCAGACTGGAATCGTTCGCAGGGACACGGCTCGGGCGCACGCGGCGCTGCATTGCGCGACCCCCGCGCGCACCTATAGTAAGGGCTCCGTCTGAGCCATGACAGTAAAGGAGCGCGGCGCACCCGCCGCGGCAGCGATGCTCAACAGCCTCGACATCGAAGGAGCGCCGCAGGACACCCGCGTCGTCGTCGCGATGTCGGGCGGCGTGGATTCGTCGGTGACGGCTGCGCTGCTCAAGGCCGAGGGTTACGACGTGATCGGCATCACGCTGCAGCTCTACGACCATGGTGCAGCGACCCACCGCAAGGGCGCCTGCTGCGCGGGTCAGGACATCAACGACGCCAGGTCAGTGGCCGACCGGATCGGCATTCCGCACTATGTTCTCGATTACGAGCGGCGCTTCAAGGAGTCGGTCATTGACCGATTTGCCGACAGCTACGTCGCCGGAGAGACGCCGGTGCCGTGCATCGACTGCAACATGGCGATCAAGTTCACCGAACTGCTCGGCACCGCGCGCGAACTGGGAGCGAAGGTGCTCGCCACCGGCCATTACGTCGCGTCGCGGCAGAGCGGCGCGATGCGTGCGCTCCACCGCGCCAGGGACGAGGATCGCGACCAGAGTTATTTCCTGTTCGCCACCACTCGCGAGCAGCTCGGCATGCTGCGCTTCCCGCTCGGCGAGCGGACCAAGACGGAAACCCGGGAGCTGGCGCGCCGGTTCGGTCTTGCCATCGCCGACAAGCACGACAGCCAGGATATCTGCTTCGTGCCGACCGGCCGCTACACCGACGTGATCGAGCGGCTCAAGCCGGGGGCTTCGGAAGCCGGCGAGATCGTCGACCTCGACGGCCGCGTGCTGGGCCGCCATGACGGCATCATCCACTTCACCATCGGACAGCGCCGGGGACTGAAGATCGCCGGCACCGCGCCGCTGTACGTCGTCAAGCTCGATGCCGCCTCCCGGCGCGTCGTGGTCGGGCCGCGCGAGGCGCTGACCATGCGGCGCATCCAGTTGCGCGACGTGAACTGGATCGGGGAGGGGACGCTCGACGGCGTGCTGGAGACCGGCGGCCTCGACGTGTTCGTCAAGGTTCGCTCGACGCGGGCGCCGGCGCCGGCCCGCCTGTTCGCCGCGGGATCCGGCTACGAGATCGAGCTGATCGAAGGCGAGGACGGGGTATCGCCGGGACAGGCCTGCGTGTTCTACGATGCCGCCCAGGGACAGTCGCGGGTGCTCGGCGGCGGCTTCATCCGCAGTGCGGAGGCCGCGGCGCGCGCGGCGTAACGATCTCGCCACGTCAGGCCGGCATATCCGGGCCGCCCACGCCTTTCACCTCGCGATTCTTCACTTCGCGACAAGGTGTCAGGCGATAAGGAAACAGGCGCGGATGTCCGGCGGAGCGCCGGGCATGGCAGGGTGGGGGCGATGGCGGACGATTTCGACAAAGAGCGCATGGCGAAAGCCTACGCGCGCTGGGCGCCGGTCTATGACCGCGTGTTCGGCACGGTGTTCGAGGTCGGTCGAAAGGCCTCGATCGAGGCGGCCGAGAAGGCCTGCCCGCCGGGCGGCCGCATCCTGGACGTCGGCGTCGGCACCGGCATCTCGCTGCCCGACTACAGGCGGACCAATCGAATCGCGGCGGTGGACTATTCCGAGCCGATGCTGCGCAAGGCGATGCAGCGCGTGATCGAGCATGGGCTCGACAACGTCGAAGCGGTGGCGGTGATGGACGCCAAGCATCTCGGCTTCCCGAGCGACCGGTTCGACGTCGTGGTGGCGCAATACGTCATCACGGCCGTGCCGGAGCCGGAGGCGACGCTCGACGAGTTCGCGCGCGTGCTCAAGCCGGGCGGCGAGATCGTGCTGGTCAATCACATCGGCGCGGAAGGCGGTCCGCGCCGTCTGTTCGAGCGATGCTTCTCGCCGGTCGCGAGGCGGCTCGGCTGGCGGCCCGAGTTTCCGTGGGCGCGGCTTGCCGCATGGGCCGATCGCTATGGCGCGCGGCTGATCGAGCGCCGTCCGATGCCGCCGATGGGGCATTTCTCCCTGATCCGTTTCGGCAAGCCGCGCTAGCTGCGGAACCAGCGTCGCCGTTCGGCCGTTGGTTTATCTGCAAACAGCGGAGTTGCATCATGGCGATCAGGGCACGCCGCAAGACGGCCACGGGCAAGCGCACAGCGACCGTCCGCAGCGTCATCGTATCTGTTCTGCTTGCCGGTCTGGCGGCGGGTCCTGTGCTCGCCGAGCAACTGCCGCCGGCGGCGGTTGATTCGAAAGCATGCGCACCTGGTGAGCGGCTCAAGCCGGACGCTGCCGACCGGTCCGTTCAACCGCCGCGGGAGACCACCGGGGAGCATCTGTCCGACCGGCTGGCTCGCACCGACGGAGTGCTTTGTCCGCCCAATGTCGACCCCGACATCCGGGCGCCCGCGCCCGGCTCGGGCCGGACGCCGGTGATCCCGCCGCCCGGGACGTCTGACAGCGACCCGGTACAGCCGAAATAGCGGCGGTCCGTTTTTTAGGGAGCTGTTGGCGGGACGCTCAGGACGAGCGCTTGCGTGGAACCTTCTTGCCTTTCTTGCGCGCCTTTGACAGTCCGATTGCGATTGCCTGCTTGCGGCTCTTCACACGTCCGCCCTTGCCGCCGGGCCCGCTGCGCGCCTTGCCGCGCTTGTAAGCGCGTACCTCCTTCTCGACGTCGCGGCCTGCGCTGCGCGAATATTTCCGCTTCCTGCGCTTCTTCTTTGCCATCGCAATGCTCCATGTGACGTGTGTGGCGACGGAACGGCCGCCGACGCGTCAACGTGGCAGTCCCGACGCCGTTCCGCCTCAGCCGATCGACCTCGGCATTCGCGGTTCCGGCGTGTCTTTTCCGACCGACGTGGCGCCGGATCGCTCCTGCGCCTTGCGGCTGTCGAGCCATGCCTGCAATTCGTTCGCGATCCATTCGTTTGCGTCGGTCTCAGTCGAGAACCCGCGGATGTCTTCCACGGTGCCATCCGGCCATTTCGCCGCCACCAGCCATTCGCCGGTTTCGGTGCGCCTGATCTGCATGACGGGTACGGTGCTCATGGTCTGGGCCTGTCTGCGGGTTGTGTCGAAAAGCCAACGCCGGACCTCGCCGCGGGGTTCAACGGCGCGGAGATTTCGGCTTGGAAAGGCAGGCCAGATGCCCTAGATACGTGCCGCGCCGGACGATCTCCGGCGGCCTGGTGTGGCGGGGTAGCTCAGCTGGTTAGAGCGGCGGAATCATAATCCGTAGGTCGGAGGTTCAAGTCCTCTCCCCGCTACCATCGATCCAGGCCGGGCCCCGAACGAACCAGCACGCGGGGGCCTTATGACCGACGTTTCCGACCTTGGGCTTCTCGCCGCGCGCGTCTGCCTCGCCGCGGTCTATCTGTTCAGCGGAATCGACAAGCTCATCCATCGCGCCGACTCGATTGCGGAACTCAACGCCGTTGGCCTGCCGCAACCGGCGATCCTGCGCTACGCGGTCATCGCGGTTCAACTGGTCGGCGGACTGATGGTGCTGCTCGGGTCTCACACCGCGCTGGGTGCGGCGATGCTGCTCGCGTTCACGGCGGTCGCAACCCTGCTCGCGCACCGTCCGCAGGACCATCAGGGTCCGGCGCGCCGCATGCAGATCACCATCGCGCTGGAGCATCTCGCGATCTGTGGCGGCTTCATACTGCTGATGCTGACCGGTCCCGGCCGCTACTCGTTCGACGCGATGATGCGCTAGCTGGCCAATCGCCTGCTCCGGAGTTCCGGATTGCGAGACCTGTCAGGGTTGACAGGCGCGGGCACCGGCGGCCCTCGGCATAGTCGGCTCCGGTCCCCCACCGGAGTGCCCCAACACCGATCGCATGGTCTCACGACCAGCCCGGGAGGGGGGACCACCTTTCCTCCGGCGAGCGCGGAAACACTGAAAATTGCGGGATGAGTGTGCTAGCGGATGACGATGCCGCTTCATGCACCGGAACCGATTGCAGAGACCGATCCGGGTGTCCCCGTGCCCCGGCCGGATTACCGCGTGGCGCCGCCGGCTGCAGCCGTGGCGCTGCCCGAAATGGCGGTGGTTGCGATCGTCGTCATCCTGGCGATGTCGGTGTTCGTGTTCGATCTGCTGACGCCGCCGGACGACGTCTCGATCCCGTTCCTCTACTGCATTCCGATTTTCGTCACCCTGTTCTCGTCCTATCGGCTGCCGTACTACTGCGCGGCGGGCACGATGCTGCTGTCGGTGATCGGCGGCTTCGTCCAGCCGCCGCGCAATGGCGCAGACCTGGTGTTCATGACCAACCGGTCGATCGCGATCGCCTCGCAATGGCTGGTCGCGTTCCTGATCACCATGCGCAAGCAGAGAGAAGCGAGGATGCATGCGGACTTCGAGATCGCGCGGACCAAAGCAGAGATAAGCCGGCGCTTCATCGACGTCCTGTCGCACGAGATCGGTGCGTCGCTCACCACCATCGACGGTCATGCCTTCAGGCTGCGCAAGCTGGCGGCCGATCGCGATGACGGCGACCAGTCCGCCCGGGCCGACAAGATTCGCAAGGCGGTCCGTCACGTCGAGTCGGTGGTGCGCCAGGTGCAGCTCGGGTCGGAGGTCGGCGAGGGGGCGATCCAGTGCCGGCCGCAACCGATGTCGCTTGCCGAACTGATCGACGACGTACTGCTGGACGCCGGAGACACGCACCCGATCGCGGCGGATCTGTCGTCGCTTCCGCCGACCGTCCACGCGGACCCCGGTCTGATACGGCAGATCGTCGAGAACCTGGTGTCGAATGCGATCAAGTATTCCGCAAGCGGAAGCCCGATCGGGGTCCGGGGGCTGACCGAGGACGGACACGCGGTCCTGATCGTCTCGGACAGCGGCCGGGGAATCGCACCGGACGAGATGGAAAAGCTGGGGCAGCCCTATTTCCGGGGGCGCAACAGTCAGGGCGTGCACGGCACCGGCATCGGTCTCTACGTCTCCCGCCGTTTCGTCGCATCCCACAACGGCAGTCTCGACATTCAGAGCGTACCGGAGCAGGGCACCTCCGTGACGATGCGGATCCCGATCGCGAGCGGAGGTGCGTCGTGACCGCCCGCATTCTCTGCATCGAGGACGATCCGGACGCGGCCGAGCTGATCGAGGAGGTCCTGACCGACGAGGGCTTCGATGTCACCATCGCCGCGTCGGGCCTTGCCGGCATATCCGGACTGGACGAGTCGCCCGATCTTATCCTGTGCGACATCGACCTGCCGGACATGTCGGGATTCGAGGTGCTTGAACGCTTTCGCAGCGGCAAGTTGCGGCCCTGCGCGGCGCCGTTCATCTTCGTCACCGCGTTCGCGCAGCGCAGTCACCAGATGAACGCCCGCCGGCTCGGCTGCGACGACTACCTCACCAAGCCGATCGATTTCGAGCTTCTTGTCGCGATCATCCGGCATCGCCTCTCGTCCCGGAACGATCTGCGGCAGGGCATGCCCGAATTCCGCATGACGGACCGCGAGATCGAGGCGGTGACATGGGTGGCGCGCGGCAAGTCGTCGGCGGACATCGCGGTGATTCTCGGCATCAGCGAGCGCACCGTGAACTTCCATCTCGACAACCTGATGCGGAAGATGGGGGTCAACTCGCGCATTCAGGCTGCCGTGAAATGCGCCATGCTTGGGCTGATCCGCCTCTGATCGCTGGCTCGGCCCTGTAAGACCTGACAGGCTGTTAACGCTGACAGCTATTGCCGCATGTGCGGTCCGGTGATGCTTGCGACCGAATTCATCGTCGCGAGGTTCCGACCATGCAAGCGGCCGCTCTGATCCTCATGTATCTTCTGATCGTCGTTATCTTCCAGGCGTTCGGCTTCGGCATCAGCCGGATCGTCGCGCAGTACTGGCCGGGTGCCAGCCTGCTGACGTTCCTGTTGCTGTTCCTTGCTGCTTACGGTTTCGCCTGGCCGGTCGCCGTGCGGATCACCGAGGCGCTGATCGTGCGGGCTGGTTACAAGGTCCAGGAGCCCGATCCCAACGCCCGCTAGTTGGGCCGGCCTGTGCGCCGCGAACTCCCGGGATTTCGCGGAGGAATCTCCCCGACCTCCGCTCCGCCGGGGGCGAGCGTGGTTCGTCTCGCTCCCGGCTACGGGATTTTCTTCACCGGCCGCGGATCGAGGTTGAACAGCTTGGCCGCGGTGCCGCCGAGGATGTTGCGCTTGGCCTTCTCGTCCAGGAACGGCAGGTCGTAGATCGTCGACGGCAGGTCGAAGTCCCAGTGCGGGTAGTCCGACGACCACAGCAACTGCGTGTCGGCCTTGATCTGCTTGAACGTCGCCTCGAGCAGCGACTTGTCCTCCGGCATCTCCATCGGCTGCGTGGAGTAGTACATCTCGCGCATGTATTCGCTCGGCTTGCGCTTGAGCTGCGGGCAGTCTGATGTGCGCATCATGTAGGAGTGGTCGAGCCGCTGCATCAGCGCATAGGCCCAGGTCAGCCCGCTCTCGATCCACATCACCTTGAGTTGGGGAAAGCGCTCGGGCAGGCCGTTCACCACCCAGTTGGTCATGTGGACCATGTTGAACCACATGAAGC
>CAZGSW010000100.1:0-15818 GCA_964528635.1 uncultured Rhodoplanes sp.
TAGGCGGTTGTTCACGGGTGGTGAGAACCAAGACGCGCGAAATGGAATCGGCTGACGCCCTCAAGCGTCGGATCGAAGAGGCAGCGCGCTACGTGTCGCTGAATCAATTCGCTCTGTGTCCACAATGCGGCTTCGCTTCGGGCTCCGAGACAAAGTCGCATGAGCGTTGAAGAAGAAGCGAAGCTATCGCTGATTGCAGAAGCCGCAGACGAAGTGTGGGGCTCGTAGTTCAAAATCCGTAACGAGCGGGTGCTTAGCCGATCGTGGCGATACCCTGTCGCCGGGCGCACGTCCGGCCGAGCAGTCGGGACACATGCCGTCTCCGCAATACGACAAGCATCGCGTCTGCTGGGAAACGCGTCAGGGGAGATTATTCAGAACAGCACACGGCCCTGGAACAGAACCTCCGCTGCGAACAGGGAAATCGCTGCGACCAGGGCACAGGACACCAGCCAGGCGGCTGCAGTTTCGCCCCTGTGAGCGGTCTGGAAGCCGAACGCGCCAGCCCGACAGGCGTGGGCTCGAGCGCCATGGGTCGTTCCGGATGGCTGGTTTCTCTGCATGGGCCTCTCCGACAATGCAATCACCATACGCAGGTTCGGCCGGACGGGATGTGACCGGGGTCACATTCCTTCGTTTTCCGGCGGACCGCTCAGCCAAGCCGGGGAAACAGGGTCAGCGCATTGCTCCGCTCGAGCTTCGCCCGCTCGGCGGGGGGCAGGCCGAGGCCGTCGAGTTCCGTGAGGACGGCCCGGACCTGGGGCTCCCTGGCGAATGGGCAATCGGAGCCGAACAGCAGGTGGTCCATGGGCACAAGCGCGCGGATCGCAGCAAAGGTCGCTGGGTTGAGCGATTGCGTCATGTCGAAGTAGAGGCCGCCCAGTGCCGGGGCGAGCCGGTCGCCGCTGAGTTGGAACGCGTTGTTGCGCCGCGACAGCACTGCGGTGCGGCCGGCGATGTAGGGCATCGCGCCGCCGGCGTGCGAGAAGATCATCTTCACGCGCGGAAACCTCTCCGGCGTGCCGGCATGCAACATGCTCATGATTGCCCGGGTGGTGTCGAACGGGAACTCCATGGTGGATAGCGACACACCGGAAAACCCGCGATAGCCCTCCGGCGCCACCGGGTGAAAGAACGCCACCGCGCTGCGCCGGTCGAGCTCCTCGAACACCGGCCAGAATGATGGTGCGCCGATGTACTCACCACTGTAATTGCTCAGCAGGACGACACCGTCCGCGTTCAGGACGTCGAACGTGTAGGCGATCTCGTGCAGGCTGAGGTCGATATCCGGCAGCGGTAAAATGGCAAGCGAGCCGAAGCGCTTTGGATGGCTTCGCACCATGTCCGCCTGCGCTTCGTTGCATTCGCGGGCCAGCCGCGCGGTGGCGTCGGCGGAGTCCATGTCGATGCCGGGCGCCGAGACCGAAACGACCGCGGCCTCGATGCCGGCCATGTCCATGAATTCGAGCGAGCGGTCCGCGCTCCATGGCTCGACGTGGCCAGACGAGCCCGGCGACGCGGCGCGCTCGACGCCGACCGCGTCGAGATACGCCTGCGACATGAAGTGGTGATGGACGTCGATCAGGCCGGGCATGGGGCGGAGTGGTCCGGTCAGAACTGCTTGGCCAGGAAGGTCTCGAGCGTCACCGGATCGGCCTTGAGCAGTGGCTCGTGCAGCGCTTTGCCGGTGAATTCGCTGGCTTCGTAGAACCAGCGCGCCTGTGCAGGCAATCCCCAGAGCTGCGACCGCCGCGTGTTCGAGAGATCCCAGCGCAGCGGCGTGTGGTTGATGTCGATGGCCTGGTAGTGGGCGTTGAACAATTCGATGCGGTGGCCGTCGGGATCGCGGAAATACACGAAGAACGCGTTGCCAATGCCGTGGCGGCCGGGGCCGCGTTCGAAGTGATCACCGAAGCCGAGACTGCCGGCCACATCGCAGACGTGCACCACATCGCGGATTTCCGGCACTCCGTAGGCGAAGTGGTGCAGCCGCGGGCCGCGCCCGGAGGAGAACACCACGTCGTGGGGATTGCCTTTGCGCTGCAGCCATGTGGCCCAGTATTCGTCCTTGCCGTCGGTCGCGGTGTACTCGGTGAGCCTGAAGCCGAGCGAGAGATAGAACTCCGTCGCCTTCATCACGTCGTGGGCCACGATCTGGAAGTGGTCGAGCCGCATCGGGCTCGCGCCTCTGTAGAGTTCGAAGCGCTGCAGGTTGGTGGGCAGATCGTCCATCGTCGTGCAGAATTCGAGCGGCGTTCCGATCGGATCGTCGACGTGAAGGGTGCGGCCCTGATGGGGGCATTCCGCCCACTGCGGCTTCAGCCCCGATTTGGTGAAATGGTGATGCGCCCGGTCGAGATCGTCCTCCGTCAGCACGCGGAGGCCTACCCGTTCGCAGCGCGGATCCGATGAGGACTTTCTGAACACCAGGCTGTGGTGCGAACGTTCCTCCAGCGCGCGAAGGTAGAGCGCGTCGGGATCCTGTGCGCTGCAGATCAACCCGAGAACGTCGCAATAGAAGGACCGCGTCTTGTCCAGATCGCGTGCGGTCATCACCGCATGGCTGGCGCGTGTGGTGTTGAATGGCGGCGTGAGGTTGGCTTCCAGCATTTCGTAGGCCTGGTTTCGATTTCGACGTGGTCCAGGCTTATTGCTAACGCCGCCTGCGATATCATTGCAGCATGGTCCGGCAGAAGTTGGAAGCGCCTAGCTCCGGTCCGGCAGTGGCGCGCCGAGCAGGGCCGCCTCGAATGCGCTTGCGATGGCCGGACGGCTCTTGCCGGCGCGCAGCGCATCCCCGATCACCACGACGGTCTGATCCGGTTTTGTGAACTGCCGGAGCCTCTCGCCGGTGCCTGCGCGCGCGCGATGGTAGAACCAGTCGCGCACCGCCTCGTTCTTGAAAATCTGTGCGACACCGGGCCAGCGTGCGGCGCCCCAGTCGAGCATCAGCCGGACAAGCGGGCCGAGTCCGAGCCGGTACTCCGCGCCGCTCGCGATCACCACCCTGTCGAATGGCTCCAGCACGTCTCCCGATTTTGATACATCCGTGCCGAACCGGAACGTCACGCCTTTGCGGACGCATGCAGCAACTTGCGCGGCGATGTAGCGGTCGAACGCGCTCTCGACTGCGATGACCTCCTGGAACAGCGGCGCCTTTCCGGTGTAGCGAAACGCGCCGCCCGGCGCTGCCTCGCGCTCGAACACGGTCACGGAGTTGCCGTCGGCGGCCAGAGAGGCGTAGGTGAGTCCGGCCGGTCCCGCGCCGATCACCGCAATCCGCTCGCCTTGCGGAGGCTTCGCGCCGACGAACTCAGTCTCGCGGCCGGCGCGAGCATTCACAACGCAGCGAAGCTGCAAACCGCCCCTCATCTCGTTCACGCAGGTGTTGCAGGCGAGACATCGCCGCGCCGGCTCGCCACGCCTGAGCTTCTCGACCCATTCGGGCTCGGCGATCGACGTGCGGCCCAGCGCGATGAAGTCGGCCTTGCCGGTCTCGACCGCCTCGGCAGCGACCTCCGGATCACCCAGCCGCCCGACCGCGATCACAGGGACGCCGGTTTCCTTCCTCACGGCCGCTGCATAGGCGAGAAACGTCGCGTCCGGATAGTTCATGGGCGGGATCATGCGTGCCGCCGAGGGCAGCGAGCGGTAATGGCCGGCGGCAATATGCAGGGCATCCGCTCCGGCTTTGGCCGCCCACACCGCGACCTGCTTGCCGTCCGGGTACTGCAGCCCTTCGGGAAAATAGTCGTCGACCGAAAGCCGGAAGATCACCGGGATCCTGACCGCGGCCTTCACCGCCTGCAGCACCTCGAGGCCCATGCGCGCGCGGTTCTCGATCGGGCCACCGTACTGGTCGGTCCGGCGGTTCTCGAACGGAGTGAGGAACTGCGAGATCAGGTAGCCGTGCGCGGCGTGAATCTCGACCATGTCGAAGCCGGCCTTCTCGGCACGAACCGCTGCGGCGGCAAAAGCCTGCACCGTGTTCTGGATGTCCATGGCGGTCATCGCGCGTGGAACGACCGTCTGGTTGGTCACCTCGTAGACCGGGTGAGGAATCGCCGATGGCGCCACCGGCGTCTCGCCGCAGATGTCGAAGCGGGTGTGGCCGCCGCCGTGGCCGAGCTGGATCGAGCACTTGCCGCCCGCCCGGTGGATTTCCGAAGCCAGGCGCGAAAGCCCGGGAAGAAATTGATCGTCGTAGATGCCGAGTTCGCGCAGGCGGTGACGCCCGGCGCGCTCCGGCGAGGCCATTTCCACGGTGACGAGGCCGACGCCGCCGCGTACGCGAGCGAGATAGTAGTTGATCGAATCGTCGGTGACGCGGCCTTCGCTGTCTGAAAGCCGCGTCGTCATCGGCGGCATGACAATACGGTTGCGGATCTCCACTGATCCGATGCGGGCCGGGGTGAGCAGAATGCTCATGGAGAAGCCTGTCGATCCCGTCCTTTTGTGTCCATCGGTGCGCGGTCAGGAGGACCGCCCGGGCGGAGAGGGTGCATTGCCCTAGAGCCCGCGAACCTCGCCGCCGTCCATGTCGATGGTGGCGCCGTGCAGCCAGCGGCCGTGCGGTGACACCATGAACGCGATCAGACCGGCGATATCGTCGACGACACCGAACCGCGTGATGTTGAATTCCTTCAGGTACTCCGAGCGGATCGCCGCTTCCGTCTCGCCGGTATCCTTGACCCTTGCGCGGATGCGCCGCCACAGCCGCTCGGTTTCGACGCGACCCGGATTGACGACATTGACCTGCACGCCCTCCTTCTTGCCGACGTCGGCCAGCGCCTTCGACCACGCCATGCATGCGGCGTTGACCGAACTGCCGATCCCGAATTCGGCCTCCGGCTCCTTGCCGCCGATCCCTGCGATTGCGATGACCGAGCCCTTGCTGGCGACCAGCAGCGGCCATGCCTCACGGGACAGCCGGACGTGGGCGAAGAATTTCAGCTCGAAACCGTCCTTCCAGTCCGTATCGGTGAGTTCACGGAAGTCGCCGCGCTTGGTTGCGCCGGCGTTGTTAACCAGGATGTCGAGCTTGCCGAAGTGCTTTCGATGTTCGGCAACCAGCGCGGCGGAGGCCTGCGGCTGGCTAAGATCGAATGTCGAGTACTGGGCATTGCGGCCCAGCTTGCGGACGCTCGCAGCCACCTCCTTCAATGCCGTCTCGTCACGGCCGGTGAGCATGACATCGCAGCCTTCGGCCGCCAGTCCCAGCGCGATGCTGGCGCCGATGCCGCGGCTCGATCCCGTCACCAGGGCAACCTTGCCGGTTAGTCCCAAGTCCATCACGCAACCTCGCAATCCATGGGTGTTGCGGGAAAGCTATTGAAATGGCTGACCCGGCGCAATCGGCGTCAATGCGAGTTCTCTTCGAGCTCCACCAGCGCGCCGAGGAAGTCCGCCGGGTGGATAAAGGCGATCGAATCGCCCGCGACATTGCGTTGCGGTCTGCCGTCGCCGAGGACGCGCACGCCCCTGTCGTTCAGTGTTTCAATGGTCGAAGTCACGCTGTCGACAGCGAGGCTGAAATGGTGAATGCCACCCTTCGGGTTGCGCTCCAGAAACTTCGCCACCGGAGAATCCGGCCGCGTCGGCTCCATCAGCTCGATCTTCGCGCCGGGCAGATCGACGTAGGCGAGGCGGACGCCCTGTTGCTCATTGACCATCCGCCCGCCAGCAGTGAGGCCGTATCGGCGGGAAAGCGCCGTTGCTGCAGCTTCGAGGTCGGGCACCACGATGGAGACGTGTGACAGGCCGGTAATCACCGGAACCTCCTCCCGGTATTGTTGTCGGATCGAGCCGGCGTCATGGACTGCCTCCCGACGGCTGATGACCGCTGCGGACGCGCGGGTCTGCGTGCTTCAGACAATCTTGTCTGCCCTGAGCCGTTCGATCGACGCAATATCGTGCCCCAGTTCCCGCAGCACCTCATCGGTGTGCTGTCCGAGCGTGGGCGGTGCGCGGCCGACCGCGCATTGCGTATCCGAGAACTTGAACGGGATGCCTAGCATCTTCAGCGCGCCGATAGTCGGGTGCTCGACCGTTTCGACCATGCGCCGCGCCCTGGTGTGCTCGTCTTCGAGCGCCTGTGCGACCGTGTTGATGCGTCCGCAGGGTACGCCGGCGGCCTTGAGTTTCCCCAGCCAGTTGTCGGCCGTGTCGGCCTTCAAGGCGTCATCGATCAGTCCGTCGATCGTGGCACGGTTTTCCACCCGCGCGCGGTTCTGCTTGAACCGAGGATCCTCCGCCCATTCATGATGGCCGAGCACCTCGGCGGTGCGGGCAAACTGGCCGTCGTTGCCGACGGCGAGAGCGATCATCGCATCCGAAGCCTGATACGTTGTGTAAGGCACAATGCTGGGATGGCCGTTGCCGAACCGGCCGCCGCCCTTGCCCGAGACAAGTACATTCGACGCGACGTTGACCAGCATGGCGAGCGACGATTCGTAAAGCGACACCTCGACCTTCTGGCCTTTCCCGATGCGGCTCCGGGCGTTCAGGGCCGCGAGGATCGCGTTGCAGGCCAGGATGCCGGTGCAGACGTCGACGATGGCGACTCCGTACTTGGTCGGGCCGCCGTCGGCTGCGCCGGTGATGCTCATCAGCCCCGACTCCGCCTGCAGGATGAAGTCGTAGCCGGGCAGGGCGGACTTCGGTCCGCTTGAGCCGTAGCCGGTGATCGAGCAGCGGACCAGGCGCGGTGCGTTCGCGTCGAACCACTGGTCGGTGAAGCCCCACTTCGCGAGCGTCCCGGTCTTGAAGTTGTCGACCAGGACGTCGGCGTTCTCGATCAGGCGGCGCAGGATGGCCTGTCCCTCGGCCGACGCCATATTGAGTGTGATGGAGCGCTTGTTGCGATTGACGCCGAGGAAATACGCGGCCTCGCCAGCCGCGAAAGGCGGTCCCCAGGTGCGGTATCGTCGCCGGTGCCGGGGGGCTCGACCTTGACGATCTCGGCGCCCATGTCGCCGAGCATCATGGTGCAGAACGGCCCCGCCAGAATGCGCGTCAGGTCGACGACCCGGGTTCCGGTCATCGGGCCCGTCGTTTCGGAACTCATCGCGCCGCCAGCTTCTTGCGCATCGACGGCGGTTCGTTGAGGTTCTTCTCGCAGCCGTCGAGATATTGTTCGAGTTCACGCTTGTTGCGCATGCGGAACTTGTTGAAGTTCGGCGGACGTCCCTTGAGGAAGGCATTCATGCCCTCGATGCTTTCCTCCGAACCCCAGACATGGGCGAGCAATTCCATGCCGTGCTGCCATGACGCGTAAAGCGTGTCGGACTCGTAGTTCAGGCTCTTCTTGGTCATGCGGATGGTCTGCGCACTGTGGCCCTTGATGGTCTCGCACCACTTCAGCGTCTCGGCCAGCAGGTCCTTCTTCTTGACGCACTTGTTGATCAGCCCGACCTGCTCGGCCTCTCTCCCGGAGAACCGCCGCGCGCAGAAGATCATCTCGCGCGCCAGCCGCTCGCCGATGATGCGCGGCAGATACTGCGTGGCCCCGACCGTCGGGCAGGCGCCGACCTTGGCGCCGGTCTGGCCCAGCATGGCGTCGTCGGAGGCGATCACCAGATCGCACCACAACGCCAGTTCGTGGCCGCCGCCCATGCACCAGCCGTGGACCATGGCAATGGTCGGAATCGGCACGCCGCGGATCGCCATGGCGAGTCCCTGCATGCGGTCGTTCCACATCGCGCCGTTGACCCAGTTCAGCCGCTTCATGGCGTAGAAATCGCCGCCTGCTGAGAATGCCTTGTCACCGGCGCCGCGGAACACAATGCAGGCGATCGAGGGGTCCTCGCGCGTCGATTTGACAGCGTCGATCATCTCGTCCAGCGATTGTTCGCGGAATGCGTTCATGACCCGGGGGCGGTTGATGGTGATCCAGGCGACCTGATCCTTCACTTCGAACAGGATGTCGGTGTAATTCTTGCCGTCACTGATGCCGCGGCGGGCGGCCTTGGGCTTTCTCGCCATTTCTTTCCCCTTGGGCTGAATTTTCCGGCATCTTAGGCGGGGGGTGTTCACAGGAGCAAGCAATGCAGGAACTGCTGCCGCGGGCGGAAAAACTGGCGCGGCTACTCAGCGAGCGGAAGGCGACACTTGCGGTTGCCGAATCCTCGACAGGAGGATTGATCTCGGCGGCGCTTCTCGCGCAGCCGGGTGCGTCGGCATATTTTCTCGGCGGAGCGGTGGTCTATACCCAGGCGGCACGTGGAGCTCTGCTGGGCATCACTGAGATGCCGCGTGGCATGCGCGCCTCCACCGAGGCCTACGCCTTGCACGCCGCACGGGTGGCCCGCGAGCGGCTGGGCGCTGTCTGGGGACTGGCGGAAACCGGCGCTGCGGGTCCAACCGGAAACCGCTACGGCGATGCGCCCGGTCACACCTGCATTGCGGTGGCCGGCGTGCAGGAACGCGCGATGACGCTCGAAACCGGCATGATCGACCGCCAGGCCAATATGCGTACCTTTTCGGTTGCGGCACTGGAGCTTCTGATGGCGGTGCTGACCGAGTCCGGCGGCTGATGCGATTGATCCGCCGCCGGTGCCGTCGGACAATCGGGTGCGAAGATCGGAGAAAAACGTGATGGGTGACCGCGAGCCGACCCAGGCATTGGCGCAGTTTGCCGCCGGGCTGAAATTCGAGGATATCCCGGAGAGGGTTCGCGAGAGCGCCCGCAACCTCCTGCTCGACGCGCTGGCCTGCGCGGTGGCCGGGCATCGCGCGGCGGAGACGGCGCAGGTGGCGGCGTTCGCCGCCGCCATGGCCCAGTCCCGCGAGTCGAGCGTGATCGGATCCGATGCGCTGTCGCTCACGGGAGCGACGCTGCTCAACGGCTTTCTCATCACCGCAGTGACGATGTGCGACACCCATCGCTCCACACTCACCCACATCACGCCGGAAGTGGTGCCGCCGGCGCTTGCAATCGCGGAGCGTGACGGGCTGTCCGGACGCGACCTGCTCGTGGCGCTGGTCGCGGGGCTTGAAACGGCAACCCGCGTCGGGATCGGACTGGATTACCCTGCGTTCCGGGCGCGAGGCTTCCACGGTCCGGGCGTTATCGGCCCGTTCGGCGCCGCTGCGGCGGTCGGCCGGTTGCGCGGGTTCGACGCAGAGACGATGGCGCGCGCCTTCGGGCTCGCCGGCAGCCAGGCTGGCGGCACATTCGCCGCATGGCAGACCCCGACGGTGAAGTTCCATCAGTGTCGCGGTGCGTTGTCCGGCCTGATGGCGGCGCTGCTTGCCGAGCAGAACTTTCTCGCCACGCGGGAATTCCTGACGGCCAGGGATGGCGGCCTCTACAACGCCTATTCCAACGGCGGCAAGCCCGGAGAGGTAACGGCCGGTCTCGGCGACCGCTGGGAATTCGAGCAGATCGCGCTTCGGCTGTGGCCCTCCGCCTCGTCGACGCAGGGCATGAACACCGCCCTGTTCGACGTGATCGGGAAACACAAGCCGGATCCGGCCAAAGTCCGGAAGCTCCGGGTGTCACTGAGCCAGACCGTGCACGATCTGCACGGCCATCTTGCGCACTACAAGGGCAGCTTCGACGCGCTCATTTCGGCGCACTACGTTGCTGCAGCGATCCTTCACGACCGGGCCCTGACGCTCACCCAGTTCGAGGCTCAACGCTTTGACGATCCTGTGCTGCGCAAGGCGGCGGCAGAGCAGGTCGAGGTGATTGCCGATCCGTCGCTCAACGGCGTCGAGGCGGCGGTCGAACTGGAGATGGATGATGGCCGCAAGCTGGTCGAGCGCTGCATCCATCCGCGTGGTTCGTTCGAGAACCCGCTGTCGCGCGAGGATATCGAGCGAAAGTTCCGCACCTACGCCACCGACATTCTGGGCAAGGCGGCCACCGACGAGGCGGTCGGAATCGTGTCGAAGCTGGAAGAGCTTGGATCGGCGCGACGCCTGATGGAGCTGTTGCACCGACCGCAGCGGAGCCAGGGCGAACGGGCGGCGTGAGCTGGAGTGCCTCGGCGCCAGGGTTTGCTGGATCGCCATCGTAAGCAGGGGCAACGGGGGAGGGAACCCACCCCCGATGCCATGTGCTGCCTCTGCGCGAGCCTAGTCCTGGATCACCGCGATGGCGTTGATCTCGATCAGATACTCCGGCGAGGTCATCTTCACGATCTCGACCATGGTGGAGGCCGGCGGCGGTGACTTGAAATACTCGCGGCGTACTTTGTGGATCCTCTCGAAGTGCTCCATGTTGCGGATATAGACGTCCACCCGGCAGATGTCGTCCATGGTGCCGCCGGCGGCCTCGACGGCCGCCTTGAGGTTTTCGCAAACCTGCTTGGTCTGCGCCTCGACGTCGCCGATGCCCGCGATGGTGCCGTCCGGCCGCCGCGACGTCATGCCGGAGATGAAGACCAGCCGGCCGCGCGCCTCGACCATGTTGGCCTGAGCGAAATGGCCGTTTGGCTTGCTGATCTTGTCGGATTGGATCACTTGTCTCGGCATGTCTTTCCTCGTTGTTGCAAACTCAGTGCGCGTCGCGCTCGTCGGTGTACCACGACGGCTTCTCCGGATAATGCGGGCCATCGTAGACTTCGACAACCACCGTATCTTCATGGGCGATCGCCGGGCCATGCACATTGCCCTTGGGGTTGCAGTAGAAGCTGCCCGCGGTCAGCGTGACGCCCGTCGAGGTGTACTCGTACTTGCCGCTCAGGCAGAACATGAACTGGTTCGACGAGTGGTAGTGCGGCGAGGGAATTCCCGCGCCCTTCGCAAACCGGATCAGCGCAATCGACGCGCCGGTCTCATCGTTGCGCCACAGCATCTTTTCCGAAATGCCCTTGAGCGATTTCTCCCGCCACGGGATCTTGTCGGTATCGACCAGCAGTTCCTGCAGGTTTGGCATTTCCTTCGGCAACTGTGCCATCTCTGTCCTCTTCAGTGCTCGATCAGAAGCGATCCGAACCCATCGACCTTGTCGCCGATGCCGTTTTGCCGCAACGCCCACCAGTAGATGCAGGTGTTGATCGCCAGCACCGGCTTGTCGAGCCAGAACTCCGCGACACCGGCGAGACGGGCCATCGCGAGATTGGTGCCGACCTGGACGATGGCGTCGACGTCGGGGCCGTTCACCTCGTTGATGGCGTCGCGAAGCTCCTTCTCGGAAATGTGGGCGTATTGCACCGGACTTGTGCCGCGCAGCCCCTTGAGATGGACGATCTCGAAGCCGCAGTCGGTGAAGAAGCGCCGGACCTGGGCGTCACCGGCCGGCATGTAGGGCGTAATGACCGAGATCCGCTTCGCTCCATACCGCTTCAGCGCCTCCTGGGACGCGTCGGAGCCCATCGCCACCTTGATGCCCGAGCGCTGCTCCACCCGCTCCATCAGCCGCTTGCTGCCTTCCAGCCCGTCCCAGAAGGTCTCCGAAGACATCCCCATGATCAGATAGTCCGGTTCGCAGGTCATGACCTGGTCGATCGTGTTCATCATCTCCTTGCGGATGTTGTCCATTAATTGATTGAAATCGTCGTCATTCCTGACCGGGTCGTTTGGAATCATGATCCGGCCGAAATGGTTTGTGACGCCTCGCGGCCGCATGGCGTCGAATTCCGGCTGTACTGCGGTGTTAGTGGACGGAGCGATCACCGCGAACTTGCGGCGGAATCCGAGGGAGTCGGTCATGCGGGAGGTACCGTCGGGTGAACTTGTTCAGCAGCGGGGACCATAGCGTGGTGCGCCGCAACCGGCTACAATTTGGACGCGCAGATTCAGCGCGGGGGAGACGTTTCATGCGCAAATTGCATGCGGCAGTTCTGGCTGCGGCGGCGGTTCTTGCGTTTGCGCCTTCGGTCTCACATGCCCAGGCGCAACAGCAGTCCGCCATGCCTGAAGGTGATGGCAAGCTGCTCGTCGAGGGGCTGTGCGTGACATGCCATCGCACCAACATGATCACCAACAGCATGGGGTACACGCGCGATCACTGGAAGGAGCTGATCGGCACGATGATCGACATGTCGGGTAACCCCGACATGCTGGACAAGCTGACCGGCTATCTGGCGGCGCATTATCCTCCGAACACCCGCAGGTCGCCGAAACTGGTATCCGGCCCCGTCAATATCGCCTGGAAGGAATGGGTGAACCCGCAGCTCGGCCAGCGCTCCCGCGATCCGGTGCAGGCGCCGGACGGAAAGATCTGGTGGGCGGGACAGTTCGGCAATCTGATCGGCCAGCTCGACCCGGTGACCGGGGAAATGAAGGAATACCAGCTCCCGGCCGGAGCCTATCCGCATACGGTCGAACTCGATCCGAAGGGCAACGCCTGGTACACGGGCAACAAGAACGGCACGGTCGGCTACGTCGACCCGAAGAGCGGACAGGTCAGGGTCTTCAAGATGCCGGACCCCAATGCCAGGGATCCGCACACGCTCGTGTTCGATCGCAAGGGCGTTGCCTGGTTCACCTTGCAGCACAGCAACATGGTCGGACGGCTCGATCCGGAGACGGGCGACATCAGGCTGGTCAAGCTCGATACGCCGGGATCGAAGCCGTACGGCATCAAGATCGATGCGGACGGCAATCCCTGGTTCTCCTGCAACGGCCGTCCGTGTCTGTACAAGGTCGACGCTTCAACCATGGCGCTGACGGAAATCAAGCTGCCGCTGGCAGGCACCACCGTGCGCCGTCTCGATATCGCCGGAGACGGCATGATCTGGTACGTCAACTCGGGTCTCGGCCGGCTCGGCCGGTACAATCCGAAGACCGGCGAGATCAAGGAATGGCCGTCGCCGAGCGGGCCGCGCTCGCATCCCTATGCCATCGTCGTGGTGGACGGCATCGTCTGGTACAACGAATCCGGCATGCGCCCCGATCCGCTGGTGCGGTTCGATCCCAGGACGGAAACCTTCCAGAGCTGGGCCGTGCCGTCCGGAAATATCTATGCCGGCATCATCCGTCACATGCGCGCAGCCAGCGACGGCAGCCTGCTGATCCACCAGAGCAGCACCAACCGGATCATGAAGGTGACGGTGCAGCGGCGCGCGGCAAGCCGCTGACCTCGGCCCGGACGATGGTCCGGGCGCGTCTCGCAGGGACGATGCGGGCCGGCCTCCGCCGGCCTGGTTCCGCCGCGCGGACTGGCGGATTCGCGGATTGCGCGGTGCATGCTAGAGTTCTCTCGATCGCGAGGGAATTTTCATGCTGCGAACCGGCAAAGAACATCTGGAAACGCTGCGCGACGGCCGCGTCGTATACGTCGGCAGCGAGCGCGTCGATGACGTGACGCGCCATCCGGCGTTTCGCGAGGCCGCAAAGACGGTCGCGGCGATCTACGACATGAAGGCGGATCCGGCCAACCGCGACACCATGACGTTCGAGGAGGACGGCGGCCGCCACTCGATCTATTTCCTGAAGGCGCGGACCCGTGACGATCTGCAGAAGCGCAGCAACGCCCACCGGAAGATCGCCGATCTGACCTTCGGGATGTTCGGCCGTTCCCCGGACCATGTCGCGTCGTTCGTCACCGGGATGGCGATGAAGCCGGACGCACTGCCAGCGCCGCATGCCTACGCCGACAACCTGCTGAAGTATCATCGGACCATCCGCGACAACGACACCTACGTCGTTTACGCGGTGGTGCCTCCACAGGCGGCGCGCAATCCCGAGTTCTATCACAAGCAGAACATTCCGGTTCCGACGCTGCGCGTGGTGAAGGAGACCGACAGGGGCGTGGTCATCTCCGGCATGAAGATGCTGGCGACCGGCGCGCTCTACGCCAACGAGATCTGGATCGGCAACGTCATCCCGCTCGCGCCGGACCAGAAGAAGGAGGCGATCACCTGCGCCATCCCCTGCAACGCAAAGGGGCTGACGCTGTGGTCGCGCAAGCCGGCCGCGGTCGGTCTCACGTCGGAGTTCGATTCTCCGCTGGCCTGGCGCTACGACGAAAGCGACAGCATGCTGATGTGCGACGAGGTGGAGGTGCCGTGGGAGCGCGTGTTCGTGCATGACGACGCGCTCCTGTCGCGCGACATCTACATCAAGACGCCGAGTCATTGTTTCGGCAACCACCAGTCCAACGTGCGCTACTGGTCGAAGATGCGGCTGCTGCTCGGGCTGTGCAGCCGGATCGCCAACGCCACCGGCGCCGATCAGGTCCCCGCGGTGCGCGAGACGCTCGGCAAGATGGCGGCGATAGAGGCCACCATCGGCGGCCTTGTGAACGGGCAGATCAACGCATTCGAGAGCTGGCCGGAGGGCTACGCCTGCTTCAACCGCCGCTTCATGTATGCGGGACTCGAGTGGTGCACCCAGAACTACTCCATGTTCATCGACGAGCTGCGCACGCTGTGCGGTGGCGGCGTGTTCCAGATGCCGGCCGACATTTCGGTGATGGACGATCCCGCGTTGAAGCAGCAGTTCGAGACCTACTGGCAGACCCCGCAGGCCGACAGCGTGACCCGGATGAAGCTGTTCAAGCTCGCCTGGGACATGGTCGGCTCCGAATTCGCCGGGCGCCACCTGCAGTACGAGAAGTTCTACGCCGGGGCGTCGTTCATCATCCGCAACCACAGCTACCGCGAGACGAACTGGGCCGAGTTCAACAAGACCGTGGACGACGTGATGTCGGGATATGGCATCCCCGGCGACGGCAAGCGGGCGGCCGCGGAGTAGGGAGGCGGGCCGGACCGCCCGCCTCGGTCACCCGGCGCGGCGGCTTTCGTCGAACAGCCGCAGCACCGCGGGGCTTCGGCCCTCGTGATCGCGCATCAGGTCATCGATTCCCCACACGGGGTCCTGATTGCCGCGCTCCGACAGTGGCTTGTGCTGGTCGGTCAGGTAGGAGCCGTCGCTGCGCCCCTGCCGGACGATGCCGCTGCCGAACGTGCCCTGGACCTGCTGGTAACGCCGCAGGCCCTCGATCACCCCATGGGCCGTTACGGCGTCGGCCAGGTAGGCGGCATCGACCGCAGCCTTGGTGGTGCCGGCACCCGGGTGCGGCCGCACCGGAAACGCCGCATCGCCGAGCAGCGCCACACGGCCGAACGCGATCCGCGACGTGTCCATGTCGAAGATGGCCTGAAAGAACGGACGCGGGTCGTTCTCGAAAATCCACGACATCTGCGGCGCGACCAGATCGCGCGCCTGCTGTCTCGCCCACTCGACGACGTCCGGACGGATCAGGGGTGGGGCGATCGACGTTCCGTGACATTTGCCCGTCACATCGGTGCAGAAGTCCGCGAGCCGTTCCGGCGTGGTCGGCCGGTACCAGACGATGTTGTAGGCGCGCTTGCCGGGCTCGGTTTCGTTGTTGCGGCTGGGAACCGGGTAGGCGAGGAACAACTCGCCCGGCGGCAGGCAGTATGTGTAGCGGTGGGCCACCTGCGCGCGGATGTCGGGCCGGATCTGGCTTTCGTCCATCATGGCCCGCCACGCCACATAGCCGGCATACACGGGCTGTTCGCCCGGGAGATACTGCTCGCGAACGGTGGAGCGGCCGCCATCGGCCCCGACCAGAAGGTCGCCGCGCTCGCGCGACCCGTCGGAGAAAACCGCGGTCACGCCGTCGGCATCCTGCTCGACGTGCGTCAGCGTCATGCCGAGCCGGTAACCCTCGTCCGGCACGCGGTCGCGCAGCGAGCGGTACACCCGGCCCCAGGAACTCATGACGCGCACGGTGTCGCGCTCCTCGTAGATCCGGCCGCTGCGGTCGATGAACACCACGGACCTCACCGAAATCCCCATCGTATCGTCGAACGGGATGCCGAGCCGCTTCATCACGTCGTGCAGTTGCGGATGGGTGCTGATGCCTGCGCCGCGGCCGGCCAGTTCCTCCGCGTTGCGCT
>CAZGSW010000101.1:0-15800 GCA_964528635.1 uncultured Rhodoplanes sp.
CTTTCGGGATGCGCGCGGCCAATGACGCAGGCCGCTGCGCCTCCCGGCGCTCCATACGGCCTTCGATATGAGGAAGGCCGGCCCCGCTCCGTCATCAAGCACCGCGATCGACGACGCCCTCGAATGAGCGGGACCGAATATGTATAAAATCCTATAGGATTGAAGTCAACCCCGCGCGCCACGCCATATCGTCGGGAGCGGCAATCTCACCCGGCCGTTCCGGGCGAACTGCAAAAAAAGCGGCGAGACCCGGAATCCAGGACCACAGTTGCCATCCTGCCGCGCGGCCCTGGATTCCGGATCGCCGCTGCGCGGCGTCCGGAATGACAGCGGAGAGCGCCACCGCCACCCTTTCAGAACAACGCCAGCGTCCGGATCTCGATGCTCTCGCGCGGGCGCGCATCGGCCGGCGTGGTCGGATCGTCGAACGCGGTGTGTGCGGTCCAGCGCGCGCGGCCGTCCTTCATGGAGTCGTACACCTTGAACACGATCGCCTCCTCGCGGCGCTGGCGCGGGAACCAGAACCACCTGTGCGCCGGGTTGTGGGCGATCGCGTAGGTCTGCCCGACGCGATCCGGATAGCGACGCTCCGAGATGATGAAATCGTCGTCGGACAGGCTCTTCGCGTCGGCCATCGCCAGCGGATGGGTCTCGACCGGATGGCGGATCGGCCGCCACACCTGGATGATGGCGAACCGGCCCTTGAGCAGCGCGTCGGCCTCGCCGGGCAGGATGTCGCGCAGCCGCTGCGGGCCGGACCACTCGGTGTAGTCGTTGTGCACGCGGCGCACCACCTCGCGGATCTGCTTCGACTCGCGAAGCGCATCGTCGGCGGTGCGCAGCGTGTGGTCGAACACCACGACGCGCTTCGCGCCGCTTTCCTTTTTGATCAGCTCGACCATCTCCGGGTAGTAGACCCGCGTGATCTCGTCCGGATCGTAGAAGTCCTTCATCTGCGTGTCGTGCCGCACGAACCGGAAGCCGTTGTTCTCCAGCTCGAAGTCCTTCGCGTGCTGGCGGCCGTTGAGCACGGTCATGCGGCGCGGGTCCGGTGTGCCGCCGGAGCGCACGTCGGTGCCGCCCGGGTTGGCGGTCACGGTGAAGATCTTGCTGCCGTCGTTGGCGACGTAGTTGAGCGTCGCCTCCACGCTGTCGATCGCTTCGGGCGCGGTCCGGCGTTCGAGCACCTGTGACATGGCGAGGCTCCCTGCTGAATGGTGCGGTTCGCATCTGCGAACCCGTCGGTATCAAGTTATGGCCGATCGCATGCCGGCAAAAGGGGCGGGACCGGAATGAGCAGTATCTTGCGCCGCAAGCAATTGAGGGAGCATCGATTTTCCGCTGCGGCAAGGTTCGGTGGAACGGCCATGCTGTCCGGTGATGCAGCAGCGCGGGGCGCGGCCCTGGTTAACGTTCGGTTGGGGACTGGTGTGGCGGTTCAGAAGTCCGCATCATTCCTGCTGCAAGTTCGCCATGCGGACTTCTGAACCAAAAGCCACACCAGATCAATAAGTTGCTAGTGTCCTTCGATTCCGAAGTTCGCAAACGAGGGTGCCGCACACAATGGGCGAACTTCGGAATCGGGACACTAGCCGCAAACCGGCTGTTCAGCGTAGAATGTTTCTTATCGTCACAATCTCGCTGCGGGAATAGCCGGCCGGACTGCGTGGTACATGCGAGCGTGTCCGCTCGCGCGTGCGATGAGAAGATCGATGACGGGTCTTCGTTTGGCGTCGCTGCTTGTTGCCTCGGCCCTTGTCTGCTCGCTGCCGCTGACCGCGCAGGAGCAGAAGCAGCCGGTCGTCGGCTTTCTCACCAGCGGCTCGATGAAAGCGCTGAACAAGCTGTGGGTCGACGGCTTCCATCGCGGCCTCGCCGAATCCGGTTACGTGCAGGGGCGCAACGTCCGCATCGAGTTCCGCGCCGCAGACGATCGCTACGACCGGCTGCCGGAACTTGCCGCCGAGCTGGTGCGTGATAACGCCAGCGTCATTGTCGCAGCCGGCGGCCCGGTGACGGCGCTTGCGGCGAGAAAGGTGACCACGACGATCCCGATCGTGTTCACCACCATCGCCGATCCGGTGAAGAGCGGGCTGGTCGAAAGTCTCAACCGGCCCGGCGGCAACGCGACCGGTATGGCAGGCCTGACGTCCGAACTCGATGTGAAGCGTCTGGAGCTGCTGCTGCAGATCAAGCCGTCCGCACGCCGCATCGGCGTTCTGATCAATCCGAACCGGCCCGGCGTCGAGGCGAACTCCAGGGAGATGGAAGCCGCGGCGCGCAAGCTGAAGCGCGAACTGGTGTTCGAGAAGGCCGGAAGCGACCATCCGCTCGATGCGGCGTTTGCGCAGCTTGCGGGGCGGAAGGTCGACGCGCTGGTCGTCACCGCCGATCCGTTCTTCAACTTCCGCCGCCGGCAGGTCGTCGCGCTTGCCGCGAAATTCGCAATGCCGGCGGTTTACCAGTGGCGGGAGTTCGTCGCCGACGGCGGTCTGATGAGCTACGGGCCGAGCATCTCCGACGCCTATCAGCAGGCCGGTGTCTATGCGGGCCGCATCCTGCGCGGTGCCACGCCCGCCGAACTGCCGGTGACGCAGCCGAGCAGGTTCGAGCTTGTCGTCAACCCCAGGACCGCGAGGTCGCTCGGGCTGGAAATACCGCAGGTATTGCAGGCCACCGCCGAGGTGATGATCGAGTGAAGCCGTTTTCCGGGCTGCCAATGCGCTGTGGCGCCGCCGCGGCCCTGGTCCGTTCGTCAATTTCATTTGTCGGGAGGGCGACAGCATGGCTCGTACAGTGGGATTTTTTCACAACGGCTCGCAGGGAACGTTCGACAGTTGCTTCACCACGCTGACGGACGAAATGAACAACCTCGCGCGGCAGAAGGACGCCTCGGTACAGTCGCGCTTTGCCGCGGACGAGCGCAGCAAAAGTACCGATCAACATCTGGACGATCTGGTTGCGCAGAAGCCGGTGGTGCTGATCGCGGCCGGCGGTCCGCCGGCGGCGGTGGCCGCCAAGGCCGCGACCGCAAAGAGCCAGACGCCGGTGGTCTTCACCAGCGTCGCCGACCCGGTCGGCCTCGGGCTCGTGCAAACCCTCAAGAGGCCGGGCGGCAACATGACCGGCGTCGCCGGGCTGACGTCCGAACTCGACATCGCGCGGCTGCAGCTGCTGAACGAGCTGCTGGCGAAGGGCGGCGCGCGGATCGGCGTGCTCAACAACGCCCGGCGGCCGATGCTGGAGAAGCAGTTCGGCGACCTGCAGGCCGAGGCGAACCGCCTGAAGGTCACGCTGGTGCGTCAGGACGTGAGCGATGCGAGCGGGATCGAGACGGCGATCAAGGCCCTCAAGGGCAATGTCGACGGACTGCTCATCACCGCGGACGCGATGTTCAACAATCATCGCAAGGATGTGGTGACGTTCGCCGGCGGCATGCCGGCGATCTACCAGTGGCGCGAATTCGCGGAAGCCGGCGGATACATGAGCTTCGGCCCGAGCCTCACCGAAGCCTACCGGCAGGTTGGCGAACTGGCCGCGCGCATCCTCAACGGCGAAAGCCCGGCGGACATCCCGGTGCAACTGCCGACGCGGTTCGAGCTGGTCATCAACATCGACGTTGCGGCGGCCGGCGGCTTCAAGGTTCCGGCCTCGCTGCTGACGCGGGCGGAGATCGTCCGGTCCTGACGCGCCGCCACGGTCAGCGCAGCGCCGCCGCGATGTTGCCGCCGTCGACGGTGGTGACGTCGGCGGTGGTCTTCAGCGCCAGCGCCTGCGCGAGAAAAGCCTGCGCCACGTCCTGCGCCGTCACCTCGCGGCCGAGCAGGTTGCCGCTCATGTAGTCCTTCTCGGAGACGCCGCGCGCCTGCGACCGCTCCTTCACGAAGTCGTCGGTGAGGAGGCCGGAACGGATACGGTCGGCGTTCACCGCGTTGGCGCGGATGCCGTCGGCGCCGTAGTCCACCGCATACTGCCGGACCAGGAACAGCGTCGCCGCCTTCGGCAGTCCGTAGGGGCCGAAGTTCGGGCCCGGGTTCACTGCCTGCTTGGACACGTTGAACAGGAGGCAGCCGCCGGTGCCCTGCGCCAGCATGATCCGCACCGCGGCCTGCGCCACGCGCTGGTGGCCGAAGAAATTCAGCTCGAAGCTCTGGCGCAGCGTCGCCTCGTCGACCTCGCCGATGCGGCCCTGCCACGCCGCGCCCGCGTTGGAGACGGCGATGTCGACGCCGCCGAACGTCTCCGCGATCCGGCTGAATGCGGCGGTCACCGATCCCGGGTCGGTCACGTCGCAGCGCACGGCCAGCGCGTGCGGGCCGATCGAGCGCGCCGCATCCGCGACGGCATCGGCGTCGATGTCGAGCAGCGCGATCTCCGCGCCCGCGGCCGCGAATGCCTTCGCGACCGCTCGGCCGATGGTGCCGGCCGCGCCGGTGATCGCGGCGACCTGCCCGTCGAGCGGCCTGCGTTTCGCCGTGCCGAGCTTGGCGCGCTCCTGCGGCCAGTATTCGCAGTCGAACATGTCGGCTTCGCCGATCGACTCGAACGCGCCGATCGCCTCGGCGCCTGTGATGGCCTCGACGGCGTTCTCGGCGAGGTCGGCCGCGATCCTCGCCTCGCGCGCGGTCCCGCCCATGCCGAACAGGCCGAGTCCCGGCACCAGCGCCACGCGGGGCAGGGGATCCGCCATGCTGTGCGCGTTGCCGGTGCGCGCGTTGTTGACCTCGAAGTAGCGCCGGTAGCGCGCGGCATAGTCCGCGACGGCGGCCTGAGTGGCGCGCCTGAACGCATCGAGGTTGCCGGACTCGGGCGCGGGCAGGATCAGCGGCCAGTTGCGGGTGCGGATGGTGTGATCCGGCGTGATGACGCCGGCCTGCGAATAGCGCGCCACGTCCCTGCCGTTGACGAACGCCAGCACGCCCGGTCCGTTGCGGAACTCCAGCACCATGCGGTGCCTCGCGCCTTCCTCCGCCTCGTCCTTGCGCGCGACCGCGCCGCGCAGCACCGGCGCCGCCTCGTCGAGCGGGGCAGGGCGTTGCGGCAGGGCCGTGGCGGCGAACACGGGGCTGCGCCCCTTCGCGACGATGCGTTCGGCGACTGTCACCAGCTCGATCATGCGCTCGTAGGCCTCGCGCGCGTCGGCCCCGAACGTGAAGATGCCGTGCTTGTGCAGGATCAGCGCCTCGACGTCTTGATCGGCCTCGAACACCGATGCCGCCGACAGCGCGAGGCCGAAGCCCGGGCGGCAGTACGGAACGATCCCGGCGCGGCTGCCGAACGCATCCCGCGCGCGCCTTTCGCCGTCGCGCTGGTCGATCAGGCTGAGCAGCGCGGTCGCGTGAGTGTGATTTACGAACCGGTGCGGCACGAATGCGTGCAGCAGCGTCTCGACCGAGGGATTGGGCGCGGACGGATCGATCAGCGCCGCGCGCAGGAGCCGCACCATCTGCTCGTCGGCAATGCCGTTGCGCGAACGCAGCCGCAGCAGCGCGTCGAGCCGCAGCGCCGGCATCCCGGCCGGCTCGATCCTCGCCATGTCGGCGCCGGAGCCCTTGACGCACAGCACGTCGACCTCGTCGCCGGCGAGATCGGCCATGCGCGTCTTGACCGAGGTGTTGCCGCCGCCGTGCAGCACCAGCCTCGGGTCGCCGCCGATGAGCCGTGTGGCATAGACGCAGAGCGCAAGGTCGCGCGGGACGTCCTCGTGGCCGTAGCGATCGACAGCCGCCTGCGCGTCGCGGTCGACCCAGCGGCTCTGCATCGGGTCAGCTCTGGTCGCCGCCCAGCAGCCGCTTGGCCCACCAGCCGGTCCGCCGCGGCTTGCTGTCGCCGGCGGCGGTGTCGTCCGGCGGCGCGGCCGTCGCCGGTGCCGGATCAGACGGCGGCGGAGGCGAAGCGGGCGGCGTCACCGGTGCGGGCGAGGCGCCGGCGGCAAACACCGGCGCCGGTTCGCGCACGGTGGAGCGCCGCCGCGGCGGCTCCGCGGGAGCCTCGGCTGCCGGCTGCGAGGCTGCCGCCGACGGCTGCGGTGCGGGCTCCGGATCGGCACCATGAACCGGCTGATCGGATGTCTCCGCGCGTGGGGCCGGTTCGTCGTGCGCGGCCGAGCCGTTGCCGCCATGGGGCGTGGCGTCGTGGGGAAGCAGGCCGGTGCTCTCGAAATCGGAGAAGTCGGCGTGCGGCTGTTCGCCGCCGTTGGCGGCAGGAGCGTCGTCGCGGCTGCGGCGGTTGCGGCGGCCGCCGCGGCGCCCGCGCCGGCGGCGCCGGGCTTCGCCGTTGCCGTTGCCGTTGTGATCGCCGGCTTCATGATCGGCTTCGGCGTCGGCGGACTGCACGTGATCGCCGTGCTCGTCCTGCGCGTCTTCCGCCGTTGCAGGCTCGCCATCGCCGGACGGCAAGTCGGGCTCGGCGCGATGCTCGGCCGGCTCGCGGCGCTCGCCGCCACGGCCGCGTCCGCGGCGTCTGCGCCGGCGGCGGCCGTCGTCACGCGACTCGCCGTCGTGGGACGGGTCGGCGGCGTGTTCCTGTTCCTCGCCCGAGGCGAACCCGGCCCCGTCGGGGGCTTCGTCGGCCGGCTCGTCGTCGGCAAAGGCGGCGGCGGGCTCTTCCTCGATGGCCGGTGCGGGCAGGGCGGCCTGCGCCTGAGCCGCGACCGTGCGGGCCTGCTCGGCCGACATGACCTGTTCGCCGCGCTCGACTGCGAAGCCCGGCTGGCCGCCGATCTCCGTATCGGAGTCGATCGTGATGGAGACGCGGAAGCGGTCCTCCAGCATCATCAGATGCGCGCGCTTGTGGTTGAGCACGTAGAGCGCGATCTCGGGCCGGGTGCGGACGGTCTGGTTGTGGGTCGCGCCCTTGAGCAGCGTCTCCTCGACCGCGCGCAGCAGTTGCAGCGCCACCGACGACACCGAGCGCATGTGGCCGGTGCCGCCGCAGTGCGGGCACTTGTCGGTCGAACTCTCCAGCACCGAGGTGCGGATGCGCTGGCGCGACATCTCCAGCAGGCCGAAGTGCGAGATGCGCCCGACCTGGATGCGCGCGCGGTCGTTGCGCAACGCGTCCTTCATGCGACGCTCGACGGTGCGGTTGTTGCGCTTCTCGTCCATGTCGATGAAGTCGATGACGATCAGCCCCGCAAGGTCGCGCAGCCGGAGCTGGCGGGCGATTTCCTCCGCCGCCTCGCAATTGGTCTTGAGCGCGGTGTCCTCGATGTGATGCTCGCGCGTCGAGCGGCCCGAGTTCACGTCGATCGCCACCAGCGCCTCGGTCTGGTTGATGACGATGTAGCCGCCGGACTTGAGCTGCACCGTCGGCGAGAACATCGCGTCGAGCTGGCTTTCGATGCCGTAGCGGGTGAAGACCGGCTGGGTGTCGTTGTAGAGCTTCACGTTCTGCGCGTGGCTCGGCATGAGCATGCGCATGAAGTCCTTGGCGTCGCGGTAGCCGCTTTCGCCGGCGACCACGATCTCCTCGATGTCGCGGGTGTAGAGGTCGCGGATCGACCGCTTGGCGAGCGAGCCTTCCTCGTACACGAGTTCGGGCGCGGTCGACTTCAGCGTGAGGTCGCGGACCTGCTCCCAGAGGCGCAGCAGGTACTCGAAGTCGCGCTTGACCTCCTGCTTGGTGCGGGCGGCGCCGGCGGTGCGCAGGATCACGCCCATGCCGTCCGGCACGTCGAGCTCCTCGGCGATCTCGCGCAGCTTCTTGCGGTCCTCGGCGCTGGTGATCTTGCGGCTGATGCCGCCGCCACGCGCGGTGTTCGGCATCAGCACGCAGTAGCGGCCGGCAAGCGAAAGGTAGGTCGTCAGCGCCGCGCCCTTGGTGCCGCGCTCTTCCTTCACCACCTGCACCAGCATCACCTGGCGGCGCTTGATGACCTCCTGGATCTTGTAGGAACGGCGGTGGTGCCGCGGTGCGCGGTCGGGGACTTCTTCGAGCGCGTCCGCGCCGCCGACCGATTCAACGACCTCCTCTTCCTCGTCGCCGTTGGCGTCGTCGGGGCCGTGACCGTTGTTGTCGTCTCCGTCCGCGGCCGGTTCCGCGGATGCCGCGTCCGCCGCGGTGTCGGCGGCAGGCTCGCCCGCGGCCATCGCTTCGGTCGCGATTTCGGCCGGCACCGGAGGATTCGCCGACTCGGCGATCACCGGTTCCGCGATCACCGGTTCGGTGGAATAGACCGTCTCCGCAGCGCCGACCGGAGGCGCCGCCTCGGTCGCGGCGTTGTGCCCGGCGTCGGCCTCGGGTTGCGGCTCGGAATCCCGCGCTTCGGCTGAAGCCTCCGCCGGTGCGGCGGCGGGTTCGTCCGCGCCCCGGTCCGGCTCATATGCGGGCTCATGCCCGGCCACCGGCTCGGCATTCGGCTCGACACCTGGCTCTGCGGCGAAGGAATCGGCCGGCTCGGATTCGGCGGCGTGCTCACCGCTCTCCGGCCCGGCGGCCTCGGCGACCGGATCGCTGCGCAGCGTATCGTCGTGACGGTCGCGGCGGCGGTGCTCCCGCCCGCGACGGCGGCTGCGCCCGCGGCTGCTGCGCTCCTCATCCTCTTCATAGTCGCGGTCGGCGCGCGCCTCGGCGTCGATCAGCGCCTGCCGGTCCGCGACCGGGATCTGGTAGTAGTCGGGATGGATTTCCGAGAACGCCAGGAAGCCGTGACGGTTGCCGCCGTACTCGACGAACGCCGCCTGCAGCGACGGTTCGACGCGCGTGACCTTGGCGAGATAGATGTTTCCGCGGAGCTGTTTTCTTTGCGCCGTCTCGAAATCAAATTCTTCGACTCGATTGCCGCGCAGAACGACGACCCGGGTCTCCTCCGGATGCGCCGCATCGATAAGCATCTTGTTGGCCATTGACCTGTCTCTTTATGGCTCGCCGGGGCGCGCCCGCCGTCTGTGGGCGGCGCGGTTCCTGGCTTGCCTGAACTGAAGTGGAAAGAATGGGTCGCAGGGCCATGCGTTGCGGCGTGACAGCCCGGAGCACGGCGGCGTCAGCCATCGCGATGGCTGGGAACCGGCTCGGGCTGCAAACTTGCTCGGGCATTGACCTCGACCCGTTGGTGGACGGCCGCGACTGGCGCTGCCGGTCGTACGTCTTCACAGCCGCGGCGAAAGAGCGCTGTCGCGCCGCCGCCCTGCTGTCCAACAAGGGCTCCGATGACCGTTCCCGTCGCGCCGTGGCGCAGGCAGGAAGGGCTGCTGGCATCCACCATACCGGTCGCTTGGGAGCGGATTTTTGGCGGATGGGCCGGAGGCCCGAACGCGGCACAGCCGGGTACTCAACCGTGAAGCACGTCCTTTACTTACGGGTCCCCCGGCCCGATGGCAAGCTGGTGGAGCGGATTTGACATTCGCTACCCACCGAACCGTGAATTCGCAGGCGAATGTCAAATCCAAAGGCCTACCAGCAGCTTATACTTGCCAGTGTCCTTTCATTCCAACATTCGCAATTCTGCTGCCGAAACGGCATGCGAATGGTGGAATCAGACCACCAGTCGCTGAAAAACCACACAATACGGGCTTGATACGGTGCGGGCAGGGAGCCGGTTAAGTTCCGATTCACGATAGGCGTCCCAGGGTGTAATCAGGCCGGACGGCCAAGGATTCGTGACATTCGGCATGCTGAAACGCGTTGGCGCTGCACTTATTCTGCTGGCGGCGGTGCTTCCCGCGTCCGCCGAGCGGGCGGCGCGCGCCGGCGGCGCCGAGCGATATCCGGTCGCCACCGATTCCCGGCTCGGCGGTGACGAGAATCAGGTCCGCTTCGTGCTCGATCTGAGCCGGAAGATCGAGCTGCGGGCGTTTACGCTGGCCGATCCCTACCGGGTGGTCGTGGACATCCCCCAGGTGATCTTCAAGCTGCCGGCCCGGACCGGCGAGTCGGGCCGGGGCCTGGTCAAGGCCTACCGGTTCGGTCTGGTGATGCAGGGCGGCTCCCGCCTCGTGTTCGACCTCAACAAACCGGCCAGGATCGAGAAGGCTTTCGTGCTCGAGGCGGCCTCAGGCCAGCCGGCCCGCCTGGTGCTGGACCTGGTGGCCGTCGATCGCGACACCTTCATGCGCTCGCTGGCGCTCAACAGCGCGCCGCCGGCGCTGCAGGCGCCGCGCAAGTTCGCGCCCGACCCGTCAGCCAAGGGCGATCCGCGCCCGCTGATCGTGATCGACCCGGGCCACGGCGGCATCGACCACGGCACCCGCGCGGCCGGCGGCGACATCACCGAAAAGGCGCTGGTGCTGGAGTTCTCGCTGCTGCTGCGCGACCAGATCGAGAAGACCGGCCGCTACCGGGTGGTGATGACGCGCACCGATGACACGTTCGTGGCGCTGGGCGAGCGGGTGCAACTGGCGCGGCAACGTCAGGCGGCGCTGTTCATCTCCATCCATGCCGACGCGCTGCGCCGCGCCGAGGGCGATGCCCATGGCGCGACGATCTACACGCTGTCCGACGACGCATCGGACGGGGAGGCCGCACGGCTTGCAGAGGCCGAGAACCGGGCCGACGTGATCTCCGGCATCGACCTGAGCCACGAACCCGGCGACGTCGCCGACATCCTGATCGACCTGGCGCAGCGTGAAACCCGGACCTTTTCGACCCATTTCGCGAAGACGCTGGTCGGCGAACTCAAGACCGTCGCCCGGATGCACAAGAACCCGATGAAGTCTGCCGGTTTCAAGGTTCTCAAGGCCCCGGACGTGCCGTCGGTGCTGGTCGAACTCGGCTATGTGTCGAACAAGGAAGACCTCAGGCAACTGATGTCGGGCGCGTGGCGGGCGCGGACCGCCCGCGCGGTGGTGCAGGCGGTGGACGCGTTCTTCAGCACCCGGATGGCGGGCGCTGCGGCCCGGTGACACGGTGCGAGTCAAAGTTTGACCACAAAAAGCGTGATTTCTGAGGCCCCTGCACGCCGTGACCGGATGTAGTATGGTGAAGCCTCTCCCGGCCGGCGTCGCCCGGGACTTGCCGGCGGTGATGTTGCCGGCGGTGGCGTTGAAAGCGAAGTCGCGGATCGATGGGGTTGGCGCCGGACTGGCCGGCGGATGGAATTTGCGGCGATGAGACTCTTTTTGCGCTTCTTCGGCTTCGTGTTCGCGGCCGGAACCATCGTGTTCCTGGTCGGGGTCGGCGCTTCCGCCGGGTTGCTCTGGCACTTCTCCAAGGATCTGCCGGACTACTCGCAGCTCGAGGATTACGAGCCGCCGGTGATGACCCGCGTGCACGCCGGCGACGGCTCGCTGATGGCCGAATACGCCACCCAGCGGCGGCTCTACATCCCGATCCAGGCCGTGCCGAAGATGATGATCAACGCCTTCCTCGCCGCCGAGGACAAGAACTTCTATGAGCACGGCGGCCTCGACTTCCAGGGCATCGCCCGCGCCGGCGTTTCATATATCCAGAACTACGGCAGCAACCGCCGCCCGCAGGGCGCGTCGACCATCACCCAGCAGGTCGCCAAGAACTTCCTGCTTACCAACGAGGTCTCGTTCGCGCGCAAGATCAAGGAGGCGCTGCTGGCGCTCAAGATCGAGCGCACCTACTCCAAGGACAAGATCCTCGAGCTCTACCTCAACGAGATCTATCTCGGGTTCGGAGCCTACGGCGTGGCCGCGGCCTCGCTGATGTACTTCGACAAGTCGGTTCATGAACTGACGGTCCCGGAGGCGGCCTATCTGGCCGCGCTGCCGAAGGCGCCGAGCCAGTTGCATCCGTTCCGCGCCCGGGAGCGCGCGATCGAGCGCCGCAACTACGTGATCGACCAGATGGTCATCACCGGCGTGGTGCAGGCCGAGGACGGCGAGCGCTTCAAGAAGGAGCCGCTGACCGTCACCGCGCGGCCGACCGGCGCGCACATCTTCGCGGCCGACTATTTCGCCGAAGAGGTCCGCCGCTGGATCTACGACAAGTACGGCGAGAAGACCCTGTACGAGGGCGGCCTGTCGGTCCGCACCACGCTCGACCCCAAATTGCAGCGCGAGGCGCGCAAGGCGCTGGTCGACGGCCTCGTCAGGTTCGACGAGAACCAGGGCTGGCGCGGCCCGGTGCAGAAGCTCAAGCCCGAAGGCGACTGGGGCGTGAAGCTGTCCGAGGTCAAGCAGCTCAGCGACGTCGCGCCGTGGCGGCTCTCGGTGGTGCTCGAGGTGAGCGACCAGTCGGCCCGCGTCGGCCTCTATCCGCCGCGCGACCCGAGCGGTGCGGTGAGCGCCGAGCGTCCGACCGGCATCGTGCCGCTCGATGCGGTCAAATGGGCGAAGGCCGCCGAAGGGCCGCAGCGCGGCCGGGTGCCGGCCAAGGTGAGCCAGGTGCTTTCGGTCGGCGACGTGGTCTACGTCGAGCCGCTCAACGCCGAGAGCAACACCTGGCGGCTGCGCCAGGTCCCGGAAATCTCCGGCGCGATCGTCGCGATGGACCCGTACACCGGCCGCGTGCAGGCGATGGTGGGCGGCTTCTCGTTCGACCAGAGCCAGTTCAACCGCGCCACCCAGGCGATGCGCCAGCCCGGCTCGTCGTTCAAGCCGTTCGTCTACGCGGCGGCGCTCGACAACGGCTACACGCCGTCGACGGTGGTGATGGACGGTCCGATCGAGATCAGCCAGGGACCCGGCGTGCCGCCGTGGCGGCCCGAGAACTATTCGACCGGCAAGTACTACGGGCCGTCGACGCTGCGCACCGGCATCGAACTGTCGCGCAATACCATGACGGTGCGGCTGGCGCAGGACGTCGGCATGCCGCTGATCGCGGAGTACGCGCGCCGGTTCGGCGTGTACGACAATCTGCCGACCTATCTGTCGTACTCGCTGGGCGCGGGCGAAACCACCGTGATGCGGATGGTCACCGCCTATTCGATGTTCGACAACGGCGGCAAGCGCATCATCCCGACGTTCATCGACCGCATCCAGGACCGCTACGGCCGCACCGTCTACAAGCACGACTCGGTGGAGTGTCGCGGCTGCAACGCCAAGCAATGGGCGAACCAGCCGGAGCCGACGCTGGTCGACAAGCGCGAGCAGGTGATCGACGCGATGACCGCGTACCAGATCACCTCGATGATGGAAGGCGTGGTCCAGCGCGGCACCGCGACGGTGGTGAAGCAGGTCGGCAAGCCGGTGGCCGGCAAGACCGGCACCACCAACGACGAGAAGGATGTGTGGTTCGTCGGCTTCTCGCCTGATCTCGCTGTCGGTGTGTACCTCGGTTACGACAAGCCGCGGCACATGAACCGCGCCACCGGCGGCGGCCTCGCCGCGCCGATCGTGACGGCGTTCCTCAAGGAGGCGCTCAAGGAGAAGCCCCCGGTGCCGTTCCGCGTGCCGGCGGGCATCAAGCTGATCCGCATCGACGCCAAGTCGGGCATGCGGGTGGCGGGCGGCGAAGGCGGCCGCGTGATCCTCGAGGGCTTCAAGCCGGGCACCGCTCCGCCGGACCGCTATTCGGTGATCGGATATTCCGACTCGCCGCAGCATCAGGACGGCGGCCAGTACGGCGGCCAGCCTCAGGGCGGCCCGCCGCAACAGGGCGGCGGCGGATTGTTCGGCGCGGGCGGCCTGTTCGGCGGCGGCGGCCAGCAGCCGGGATATATCCCGCCGCAGCAGCGGCAGATCCGCTCCGGCACCGGCGGCCTTTACTGATCCGGTTCTGAATGGCGATTGGCGGACCGTCCTGACGCTGGCATGATGGGCAGCGTCTTGGGGAGGGCGGCGGCATGCGGGCGACAGCGGCGGTTCTGATTGCCGGGCTTGTGCCATTGTTTTCGCAGGCTTCGTCGTCGCCGGCTGTGGCCCAGACCGCGCCGGAGTCGCTGCGCAACAAGTCCGTGATCGTGAACTGGACGGTCAATCGCAGCCTTCGCGTGGTGGGCGAGGGCGATTTCCGCGACACCACGACGCCGTTCTCGCTCGCGATCTACATCAGTTCGGCAGGCCGGCCGTTTGCGCGAACCACCGCCACGCCCGGCCGCCGCTCGGGCTCGGCGGACGCGGTCGGAACCTCCGGCAAATCCTACGCCGGCGGAAGCCGGCAGGTCCGCTTCTCGGGAAACACCATCGAGGTCCTCGCCAGCAACTCGGGCGGCGCGCGGCGCGTTCTCGTGCAGCTTTCCGGCGGCGGCTGCAGCGCACAGGTCGTGATCGGCAAGGATGTCGGCGGCTCCGGCGTGATGCGCGCCAAGAGCCTGGCCAGCGGGAAAGCGATCGAGGTGCGCTCGGTGGCCGTGACCGGCACAAGCTGCTCGGTCCGCGACGGCAACGTGTTCGGCAACTGACGCGCTACTTCACCTTCTCCCACGTCATGGTGCGCACGCTCATGCGGCCGTTGACCGGATCGTGCGAAGGCCGGGTCGACAGATGCACGCGGTCGCCGTCGAACGTCGCGGTCCGGACCATGTCGCTGCCGTTCCATGCCTCGTTCCAGGCCACGTCGACGTGGTGGGTCACCTCGTCTCCGTTGACGCTATAGCGCCCCGCGTAGGCCAGCATGCCCTGGAACAGTTCGGCGGCCTCCTGCGGCGTCGGGGTCGGGCCCTTCGGCCGCGGACGGCCGCTGCGGGTGTTGATCACCATCATGTGGCCATCGGGACCGTACATGATGTAGCCGCCGGGATCGGGCCCCCAAAGATCGCGCTCCTCGCCGCTGTCGAGGTCGCGCGTCCGCACCGACACGAGCTTCCAGGTTCCGACCAGCTTGCCGTCCATTTCGATGGTCCTCCGCCGAGGCCTGATTCTAGGTCGGCAGAGCTTGCGCAGGCAATGTTGCGCGCCGCCGCAGCAATGGCTAAATGCGGCGGACGAATCCGGTATGTGAAGGCCATGCGCGCGGAAATCGAGAAAACCGTCGAAGAGATCAAGCGGTCGGTCGGGCTGCTGAGGAGGCATCTTTGACGTCGAAGCGTCGCAGGCCCGTCTCGCCGAACTGAACAAGCAGGCTGAAGACCCCGGCTTCTGGAACGATGCCGCCAGGGCGCAGCGCGCCATGCAGGAGCGCACCGCGCTCGAGGACAGCCTCGGCGCGATCGGCAGGATCGAGCGCGAGCTGGAGGACCAGATCGGGCTGATCGAGCTTGGCGAAGCCGAGAACGATGCCGGCGTGGTGGCGGACGCCGAGACCGTCCTGAAGAGGCTGCAGTCCGAGGCCGCGCGTCATGAGCTGGAGGCGCTCTTGTCGGGCGAGGCCGACGGCAACGATGCGTTCCTCGAAGTGCAGGCGGGCGCCGGCGGCACCGAGAGCCAGGACTGGGCCGAGATGCTGTTGCGCATGTACACGCGTTGGGCCGATCAGCACGGCTACAAGGTGGATTATCTCGAAGAGACGCCGGGCGAGGGCGCGGGCATCAAGTCGGCGACCGTGCAGATCAAGGGCCGCAACGCCTACGGCTGGCTCAAGGGCGAGAACGGCGTGCACCGCCTCGTCCGTATCTCGCCGTTCGATTCCAACGCGCGGCGCCACACCTCGTTCGCCAACGCGCGCATCTACCCGGTGATCGACGACAGGATCGTCATCGACATCAAGGAGAGCGACGTGCGCACCGACACCATGCGCGCACAGGGTGCCGGCGGCCAGCACGTCAACAAGACCGACAGCGCGATCCGGCTCACGCACATTCCGACCAACATCGTGGTGGTGTGCCAGCAGGACCGTTCGCAGCACCGCAACCGCGCGATGGCGTGGGACATGCTACGCGCCAAGCTCTACGAAATGGAGTTGAAGAAGCGCGAGGAGAAGGCCGCTGCCGAGCAGGCCGCGAAGACCGACATCGGCTGGGGCCACCAGATCCGCTCCTACGTGCTGCAGCCCTATCAGATGGTGAAGGACCTGCG
>CAZGSW010000102.1:0-15770 GCA_964528635.1 uncultured Rhodoplanes sp.
CGGACCGTGAACTGCCCGGCCTTGCGGAACCGCCAGAGATAGGTCGGCACCACCGCTTCCATCGCGGTCGCGGCAATGCCGAGACCCTTGAGCGTGCGGCCGTCGCGCGCCGCAGCGTCCGACACGATGTTATCGGTCTTGAGCAGTTCGACCTGGTCGGGTGTCAGCAGTGGCTTCGGCATGAACTGCAGGAACTGCGCCTTCAGCTTCGCCAGCGGGAACGGCACGGGCAGCAGCAGGCGCTTGCGCTCGATGGTGGCGAGCGTGAATTCCATCAGCTCCTTGAAGGACCGCACCTCCGGTCCGCCAAGTTCGTAGATGGCGCCCGGCCGGGCTTCACCATCGACGGCGCGCGAAATTGCTTCGGCGACATCGCCGACAAACACCGGCTGGAACTTCGTCTCGCCGCCGCCGATCAACGGCAGACCGGGCAGGAAACGCGCCATGGCGGCGAACTTGTTGAAGAAATCGTCCTCCGGGCCGAATACGACCGAGGGGCGGAACACTGTCGCGCCGGGCGCGGCGGCCAGCACGGCCTTCTCGCCCTCAGCCTTCGATCGCGCATAGAGGGATTCGGAATACGGGTCGGCGCCGATGGCCGAGACATGTACGATTCGCGCGCCGTGTGCCGCGGCGGCCATCGCCACCTGTCCGGCGCCGGAATTCTGGACCGCATCGAAGCTCTGCCGGCCACGCTCGTAGAGGATGCCGGCCAGGTTGACGACCACATCGGCATCGTGCACCGCCGCCTCCACCGACTGGGGGTAGCGGACGTTGGCCTGCACGGCATGGATCTGGCCGACGCGGCCGAGCGGTTGCAGGTGATAGGCAAGGTCAGGCCGCCGCACCGCGACACGGATGCGGTAGTGCCGCTTGGCCAGCGCCCGGACCACATGGCGGCCGAGGAAGCCGGAGCCGCCGATTACGGTGATGAGCTTGTCGATGTTGGTCTGGACCGTCATGAAAAGAGCCTCGTCCGCACGGCGGGATACTCGAACTCTCCGGCACTGTATAGCGGAAAGCGCGGGCCGGAAGCGGACGCGGGAGCCTCGGCAAGGTCTTGGCAAAGCCTTGGCAAGGTCCTGGCAAAGCCTTGGATTGACAAGGCGAAAGGCGCGTCATTATGTGTGCCGCACCTGTCCTAGGTCACCTGCCCAGGTGGCGGAATTGGTAGACGCACCAGTTTCAGGTACTGGCGCCGCGAGGCGTGGAGGTTCGAGTCCTCTCCTGGGCACCACCTTGCTTTCAACCGGTCTGACAACCTGAGCGGCAGACCTGCGCGCAAGGAAGTAGCGTCATGGTGCGGATTGGCAGGTGGTGCTTCGTCCTGCTGACATGTTGCATGCGGCTGGATGGATTCGACGCCGGTTTTGCGGGCGGCGCGGCTTGAATTTCGTCTCCTTTAGGATACATATAGGGACATGGCCGAGGTCCGGCAGACGGCCGCTTACGCCCGATGGTTTAAGGCTCTTCGGGATCGTCAGGCCAAAGCTCGGATCGACGTTCGCATCCGGCGTCTCTCGCTCGGCAACCCGGGAGACGTGAAGCCGGTTGGTGTGGGCGTGAGTGAGATGAGGATCGACTATGGCCCTGGCTACCGGCTGTATTTCACAAAGGTCGGTTCCGCGGTCGTGATCCTGCTGACCGGCGGAGACAAGCGTTCGCAGGCTGGCGACATCGAGACCGCCAAGAAAATGGCGCGCGAATTGAAGGAGATGCCGCCGTGGCACGGCTGAAGACAACGAAGTGGGATGCGGCCGATCATCTCGACAGTCCCGAGGCGATTGCGGTCTATCTCGAAGCGGTCTTCGAAGACGGCGATCCGGCGCTGATTGCCGCGGCGCTTGGCGACGTGGCCCGCGCCCGCGGCATGACGAAGGTGGCGAAACAGGCCGGCCTCACCCGCGCGAGCCTCTACAAAGCTCTGTCGGCAGACGGCCGTCCGGAGTTCGCCACCGTGCTCAAGGTGCTGCATGCGCTCGGCTTCAAGATGACGGTTGCAGCTTGAAGGAAGCGTTGCGGCGAAACGTCAGGTAGGGTTCGATCCAGGAGGCCGATCGGTCCGATCGGCCGTAATTGCCCAGTCTTACGATTGGAGGACCACCATGCGTGAAGATGTCGCCGGCCGGGCCAACGTCGAGGACACGCCGGAACTCGCCGCCTACTACGATCGCCTCGGCCGGCAGGACAGCTACGCACTCTGGACGGTGGCGAACGCCATAGAGCCGTGGGAGCCGAAGCCGCCGTCGGTGCCGGTGATCTGGCCATACGAGGCGATGCGGCCGCTGGTGCTGCAGGCGCTCGACATGGTGTCGCCGGAGAAAGCCGGGCGGCGCGTCATCGCGCTGGAGAATCCCGGACGCAAGGGCCTCTCCGCTTGCGTCGGCTGGCTCTACACCGGCTTGCAGGTCATGCGTCCCGGCGAGTTCGCAGGCGCGCACAATCACGCTTCGTCGGCCTTGCGCTTTATCATGGAAGGTTCGGGCGCCTACACGGTGGTCGACGGCCACCGCATTTCGCTTTCGGCGGGGGACTTCGTCATCACGCCGAACGGCACCTGGCACGATCACGGCGTCGACGCGGGCGGCGAGACCACGGTCTGGCAGGACGGTCTCGATATGCTGCTGGTCAATCAACTCGACGCCAACTTCTACGCAGTGCATCCGGATAACGTGCAGAAGACCAACTATCCGGTGAACGATACGTCGATGGTCTATGGCGGGCCCGGCCTGCTGCCGATGGGTGGCGAGGCGTGGACCCGGCCGTACTCGCCGCTGTTCAAGTACGAATGGGGCGCGACCTACGATGCGCTGGTGCGGGCGTCGAAGGCGAGCGACGGCTCACCGTACGACGGCATCATCATGCAGTACGTCAATCCCGCGACCGGCGGTCCGGTGATGAAGACGCTGGGTGCGTGCATCCAGCTTCTGCGCGCAGGCGAACGCACGAAAGCGCACCGCCACACCGGCTCGGTGGTCTACAATGTGGCCAAGGGCTCGGGGTATTCAGTCATCAACGGCAAGCGCTTCGACTGGAAGAAGAACGACATCTTCGTGGTGCCGTCGTGGGCCTGGCACGAGCACGTCAACGGCTCGGACAGCGATGACGCGGTGCTGTTCTCCTTCAGCGACATTCCGTCGATGCAGGCGCTCGGTCTGTTCCGCGAGGAAGCGCTGGCCGACAACGGTGGATACCAGAGCCTTGCGCACTGACGCGCCGCTGCCGACTCCGATAGGATCGCGGCCATGACGATCCGTTTGCACCGCGGCGATCTGCCGGACCTTTCGCGATACAAGGTATCGTCGGTTGCGGTCGATACGGAGGCGATGGGCCTCGATCCTCATCGCGATCGTCTTTGCGTCGTGCAGCTCTCGCCTGGCGACGGCACCGCCGACGTGGTCCAGATTCCGGCCAGCAATATCAATGCGCCGAACCTGAAGGCGCTGATGACCGATCCGTCGGTCGAGAAGATCTTCCATTTCGCGCGGTTCGATCTTGCGATGATCTCGAACGCGCTCGGCGTGATGCCGGGGCCGGTATACTGCACCCGCACCGCCTCGCGGCTGGGCCGCACCTACACCGACAAGCACGGCCTGAAGGATATCGCCCGCGAGCTTCTGGGACACGACATGTCCAAGCAGCAGCAGAGCTCGGACTGGGGCGCCGACAAGCTGACCGACGCTCAACTCGCCTATGCTGCGTCGGACGTCCTCTATCTGCATGCCCTCAAGGAGAAGCTCGAGGTGATGCTGGCCCGCGAGGGCCGCTCCGAGCTTGCGGCGGCCTGTTTCCGCTTCCTGCCGGACCGGGCGCGGCTGGACCTCGCCGGCTGGGCGGCCGAGGACATTTTCGCGCACTCCTGAGCTGGAATGCCCGCCGGCCGCCGTTTTCACCGTGTAGCCGCCGGCAGGGGACGGTCTCAGGCGCCGGTACCTTGGTTTCCGCCGTCAGCGGGCCATATTCGGAGGGGATTTTTGCCCTGCGGAACCATAATATCTCCATCACGGCAATGATTCTGTGCCGTCAGGATGCAACGTCGATCGATGACGTCCACCGCTGAAAACATGCGCGGCTATGCCCCGGCGCCCGGGGCGGATTCGCAGCGGGTGTTCCTGCGCGCCCAGCGCCACAGCCGCAATGTCCGCAGGTTGCGGATTGTCATCCCGGCTCTGGTGGCTGCGGCGGCCGTTGCGACCATGATGGCGAGCTGGCTCGATCCGCTGCGGATGCTGGCGCGGCTTCCGACCGACTCCGGACGGCTGGTGATTTCGGGGACAAAGATCACGATGGAAAGTCCGAAGCTGTCGGGCTTCACCAAGGACTCCCGCCCATACGAACTCAATGCCCGCTCGGCCGCGCAGGACATCACCAATCCCGACGTCGTCGAGCTGACCGACATCCGGGCCAAGATCGAAACCAAGGACAAGTCGCCCATCAACGTGACCGCGGTGGACGGCCGCTACAACCGCAAATCCGGCATCCTCAATCTGTCCCGCGACGTGGTGCTCACGACGCCCGCCTATCAGGTCAACCTGACCGAAGCCACGGTCGACACAGGGTCGAGTCATGTGGTCTCGAACCAGCCGGTACAGGTGAAGATGCTGCAAGGCGTGCTCCATTCCAACCGGCTCGAAGTGACCAACGGCGGCGAGGTGGTTCTGTTCGATGGCAACGTGAAACTGACCCTGGACGATCTTCCCGCCAAGAAAGCAGCGGCGCAGTGATGGCGGCACGATGGATACGATGCGGTGTCGCCGCGGTCTTGATGGCCGCCGTGCCGCTGTGCGCACCCTTGCTCGCCCAGGGCCGCGGCAAGCCGGACGGTGTCCCGAACGCCGTACAGGGCTTCTCGGTGAACCGGGAGAAGCCGGTTCAGATCGAGGCGACGACGCTGGAGGTGCGTGACAAGCAGAAGATCGCGACATTCACCGGCAACGTCCACGTGGTCCAGGGCGACACCACCATGCGATGCAAGGTGCTGGTGGTTCATTACGATGGCGATGCTGAAGGCGGCATGAAATCCGCCACCCCGGGTCCCGGCGGATCGCAGCAGATCACCCGGCTGGTGGCGAAGGGCGGCGTTGTCGTGACGCAGGCCGATCAGACCGCAACCGGCGATAACGGGCTGTTCGACATGAAGTCGAACACCATCACGCTGACCGGCAATGTGGTCGTGAGCCAGGGAAAAAACGTGGTGCGCGGCGAGCGGCTCGTGGTCGACATGACGTCGGGAGTGTCCAAGATCGATGCGGGCGCGTCGAAAGGTCCGGTCCGAATGCTGATCGAGCAGAACAAGGACGGCTCGCAGCAGTTCAAATTTCCGGGCAGCCGCTAGTGGTCTGATTCCAACATTCGCGGCCCGTTTCGGCAGGCATGTTTGCGAATGTTGGAATCAAAAGACCACCAGCAAGTACAAGTTCTGATGGAGCTTTGGATTTGACATTCGCTTGCGGGTTCGCGGTTAAGTGGGGAGCGAATGTCAAATCCGCTCCACTGGCGGTCTGCGTCCGGTTGAAACGGCGTGTGTCGGGACATATCACCGCGTTTGCGATTTGGAGCCGAAGCCGCACGTGCTCGACGACATCCTGACGCTGTTCCGCCGCCGGCGCGCCCCTGCCCGCCGCCGAAGCCCGGCCGCCGGGCGGATGGCGATGAATCTCGACACGATGGGCGGACCGATCTACCGGACGCGCGGCGACGCGATGCCGACGGTGGAACCGCGGCCGCAGCGCCGGCAACCGCAGCGGCATCAGCAAACGCAGTTGCAACAGGAGCGTGTGCCTTCGCCGCGTCATGAGCCTGTACCGGATCCCGAGCCACAGGTCCGGCGCGAGCCGCAGGCTCGGGTCGAGCAGCCACAGCAGCCGCAGCCTCACCCGGAGCCGGCGCAGCGGGCGCGGCCCGCGGCCGAACCACGCCAGCGGCGGCCGCGGCAGTCCGGCTCGAACGCCTCGCTCGCGGCCCAGGCCAGCCGGGCGGCACAGCACGTCGCCGAGCACGGCTACTATCTCGCGGCTCACGCCGTCGAGAAGACGTTCGGCACCCGCAAGGTGGTTAAGGGCGCCAGCCTCTATGTCCGGCGCGGCGAGGCGGTCGGCCTGCTCGGTCCGAACGGCGCCGGCAAGACCACGATCTTCTACATGATCACCGGACTGATCAAAGCGGACGTCGGGCGTATCGAGCTTGACGGCTTCGATGTCACCGCGCTGCCGATGTACCAGCGCGCCCGGCTGGGCATCGGCTATCTGCCGCAGGAGGCATCGATCTTTCGCGGCCTGACCGTGGAGGAGAATATCCGCGCGGTGCTGGAGGTCGTGGAGTCTGATCGCAAGAAACGGGAGCAGCAGCTCACGGATCTGCTGCAGGAGTTCAACATCGAGCGGTTGCGCAAGACTCCAACCATCGCGCTTTCGGGCGGCGAGCGCCGGCGTTGCGAAATCGCGCGCGCTCTCGCGACGCGTCCCAACTACATGCTGCTGGACGAGCCGTTCGCCGGCATCGATCCGATCGCGGTGGGCGACATCCAGCAGTTGGTGCGGCACCTGACCAACCGTGGCATCGGCGTGCTGATCACCGACCACAACGTCCGGGAGACGCTCGGTCTGACCGATCGCGCCTACATCATTTACTCCGGCGAGGTTCTCATGGAGGGCCGCACCGAGGATATTGTGAACAATCCCGAAGTGCGGCGGCTCTATCTCGGCGAGGAGTTCCGGCTTTAGCCGCCAATTCGCAGCGTTGCAGGAGTCAAGCCATTTTGCTGCATTGCAGCAAGACACTGTACAGCCGCCTCAAGAAGATATAAGCAAGAATCGGACCAACCGGTTCTATTATGGCACTGACGCAACGTCTTCAGATGCGGCAGAGCCAGGCGCTCGTGATGACGCCGCAGCTGATGCAAGCCATCAAGCTGCTGCAGCTCTCGAACCTGGACCTCGCCGCCTACGTGGAAGGGGAGCTTGAACGCAACCCGTTCCTCGAGCGCGGCAGCGAGAGCGAGCCGTCGGTCCCGGAGCGGACACAGAACGTAACCGATGCGCCCGAGCGTTCAGGCGAGGCGGCGGACCGCGATTGGGTCAGCGAGGATCTCGAAACCAGCCGGTCCAATATCGAGGCCAAGCTCGACACCGATCTGGAGAACGTGTTTCCCGACGATGCGCCGGCCGCGGCGCCGCGTTCCTCGAAGGACGAGCAGCCGGCGGCGTATTCGGAATGGTCGGGCACCGGAGGCGGCGGCCGCGAGGACGGCGACTACAATCTTGAGGCGTTCGTTTCGGCGGAGCTTACGCTTGCCGATCACCTGACGTCCCAGCTCGCGCTTGCGGTCAACGATCCGGCGCGGCGCATGATCGGACAGTACCTGATCGACATGGTCGACGAGGCCGGCTACCTCGCCGGCGATATCGCGATCGTGATCGAGAAGCTGAATGCACCGCAGGCCGAGGTCGAAGCCGTTCTCGCCATCGTGCAGACCTTCGATCCACCCGGCGTGTGCGCGCGCAATCTCACCGAATGTCTCGCCATTCAGCTCAAGGAGCGCAATCGCTACGACCCTGCAATGCAAGCCCTGCTGGGCCGTCTCGATCTGCTGGCTAGGCGCGATCTTGCAGCGTTGCGGCGTCTGTGCGGTGTCGGTGACGAGGACCTGACCGACATGATCGCTGAGATCAAGGCGCTCAATCCGAAGCCTGGTCTGGCGTTCGGCTCGACCGTGGTGCAGCCGATCGTGCCCGACGTTTTCGTGCGGCCGGGTGCGGGAGGTGTGTTCACGGTGGAACTCAACTCCGACACGTTGCCCAAGGTGCTGGTCAACCAGACCTATCATGCAGAGGTATCGAAGGCGGCGCTCAAGGACGCTGACCGGAATTTCCTCACTGAGACGATGCAATCCGCGACATGGTTGATCCGCGCACTCGATCAGCGGGCGAAGACGATCCTGAAGGTCTCAGCCGAGATCGTGAAGCAGCAGGATGCGTTTTTCGTGAACGGCGTCCAGCATCTCAAGCCGTTGAACCTCAAGACCGTGGCCGATGCAATCGGCATGCACGAATCGACCGTGTCGCGCGTGACCGCCAACAAATACATGGCGACCAATCGCGGCATCTTCGAATTGAAATACTTCTTCACTGCTGCGATCTCGGCGTCGGACGGCGGTGAAGCCCATTCCGCCGAAGCGGTGCGTCACCGCATCAAGCAGTTGATCGACGAGGAGAGCCCCACGAATATCCTTTCGGACGACACCATCGTGGAGATGTTGCGCGAGGCTGGCATCGATATTGCTCGGCGCACGGTGGCCAAATATCGCGACGCGTTGCGGATCCCGTCTTCGGTTCAGCGTCGCCGCGAAAAGCAGGCTGCCGCTGCGTCATAGCGCCCCCGGAGAATCCCGTATCCATTGTAACCTTTGAGAAAGACAGGAGTTTTCCCGTGATTCATGGCGTGGCCGGAAAACGGATGACGCAGTACGGGCTGGGGATTGCGGCCATTGACGCCGGATGAGACCCTCCTTATAGGTCCGCGACCCCTCACCACAGCCCATCGCCTGCCACCGAGTATCGACGGTTCCATGCCGCTGACCGACCTCGTCGCGCTGAATGCGATCATCCCGGACCTGAAGGTCAACGGGAAGAAGCAGGCGCTCCAGGAAATCGCTGCCAGGGCCGCGGAGCTCACCGGCCAGAGCGACCGTGCGATTCTCGAAAACCTGATGCAGCGGGAAAAGCTGGGCTCGACTGGCGTGGGCAATGGCGTTGCCATTCCGCATGGCAAGTTGCCAAAACTCGGTCGTGTGTTCGGACTGTTCGCGCGCCTAGACCGGCCGATCGATTTCGACGCGCTGGACGGTCAGCAGGTCGATCTGATCTTTCTGCTGCTGGCTCCGGAAGGTGCGGGCGCCGATCATCTCAAGGCGCTGGCGCGCGTGGCGCGTCTGCTTCGCGATCCGGATGTCGCGCGCAAGCTGCGCGACGCCCGCGACGCGGGTGCGATCTACTCGGTGCTGTCCTTGACGTCCGAGACGGCGGTGTAGGAACCGCGACAACCGTCACGCGACAACGTCATTTGCCGCTTCGATATGCGCGTCCGGCCAGCCCGGCCGGCGCTTCGCCGAACGATGCCCGCTTCCGCGGGCATCGCGGGGTCTGTTCCCTGTCACGCCACCTGTCAGCGGTGGCGCCGGTGGATCAGTGGACGCTGACCGTTTCGAGCTCGTGGGTCATCGCGTTGGCGATGGCCGCTTCGCGGCTGTCGGTCACGAGGATCGGTGTGCCGTCCGCGGCGTGCAGCGCGAACAGCTTCATGCCGGGCTGCATCTGGGGAGCCTGCGGATACAGTGCGTGCACATCCTCCGAGCGGATGGGCTTGACGTAGGCAACCTTGCCGCCGCCCAGAACGCTGAAGTCTTGGTCTGTCATCTTATTCATGGCCCTCGACTCCTTTCTTTCGTTTGTCGGTCGAGTCCGAACTGGGGTTCACTCGTGTTCCGTGATGCTGATGGTCTTCGCCATGCGGACCGGTTCCGGCCGCACGAGGTCGATCGACAGCAACCCGTTCTTCAGGTCCGCCTTCTGGACTTCCATGCCGTCAGCCAGCACAAACGTGCGCTGGAACTGCCGTGCGGCGATGCCGCGATGGAGGTACTGCCGGCTCTTGTCGTCCTGCTGGCGTCCCCGAATGATGAGCTCCTTTTCCTCGACGACGACCTCGAGCTGATCGAGGGTAAACCCGGCGACCGCCAGCGTGATGCGCAGGCGTTCCGGATTGCTGTCGTCGCGGGGGAGCCGCTCGATGTTGTAGGGGGGATAGCCGTCGGCCGCCTTGGCAACCCGGTCGAGCGCACGCTCGATCTGGTCGAAGCCGATAAGGAACGGACTTGATAGCGACGGAACTCGGGACATCTCTCAAAGTCCTCGCGTTAAAGCGACTTTGAACGGGGCCCTTGTGGCACCCCCACGGGTCGGCGACCGCCGATCCGCATGCCCAATATGGGTGCCTGCAGTTAAGCTTTCAAGAATCGCGCAATTCCGGGCAAACCGGTTACAATCAGGCAGGTTTACCGCGCAATGACCACGTTCCCGCCGGCGAATTTTCCCGAACTCACCGTCCGCAGCCTGACATCGGTCGGGGTGCTGGTTCCGATGAACCACGCGCTCGGCACAAGCCGCGGCACCATCACCCGGGCGCCGCTCTTGCTGATCGATCTGGAGACCGGGCAGGGCGTGCCGGGCCGCGCCTATCTCTGGTGCTATTTCCCGCAGGCGATGACCGCCACGGCGAGCATCCTCGGCGCGATCCTGGAGGTTGCCGGGGGGTGCCGCGTCGACCCCGGCGGACTTTGGGCAAAGCTCAACGAACGGTTCGCGTTGATCGGGGTCCAGGGCATCGTGCGCATGGCGATGGCGGGCTTCGAAATGGCCTGCTGGGACGCGCTGGCGCGGGCTGCCAACGTTCCGCTGTCGACCCTGATCGGAGGCACGCGTTCGCGCATTCCGGCCTACAACTCGTGCGGGCTCGGTCTGATGCCGCTGTCCGCACTCGCCGACGAAGCCGAGAAACTTGCGCAGAAATTCCAGGCGGTGAAGCTGCGGCTGGGCTATCCGACTCTGGAGGAGGACGTTGCCGCACTGGCAGCAGTGCGCCGGCGGATCGGCGGCGGCGTTGCCATCATGGTGGACTACAATCAGGCGCTGGAGCCTGGAGACGCGATGAAGCGCTGCCGTGCGCTCGATCCGCTGGGCGTTGCGTGGATCGAGGAGCCGATCCGTCACGACGACTATGCCGGCTGTGCGGCGCTGGCGCGCGAATTGCGGACGCCGATCCAGATCGGCGAGAATTTTTCGCTGCCGCGCGCGATGCAGGCGGCGATCGCAGCAGAATCCTGCGACCTCGTCATGCCGGATCTCGAGCGGATCGGCGGCGTCACTGGTTGGCAAGAGGCCGCGACACTGGCGCAGGACAATCGCCTGTCGATGTCCTCGCACTTATATCCGGAGATCAGCGCGCATCTGCTTGCTGCGACGCCGACCGCGCATTGGCTCGAATACGTCGATTGGGCCGACAAGATCGTCGAAGAGCCGCTGCGCATCGAGGATGGACATGCGATCGTTCCGGACAGTCCGGGCAACGGACTGGTCTGGAACGCCGCCGCGGTCGAGCGCTATCGGATGTGAGGCCGACGTCCGCCCTTCGCCGCCGCAAAGTCGCGGCCTTCGAATGTCATCGGTAGTAGGGAGGTGGAGCATACGGGTCGAAGGCAACGGCCCGGTCGTTGAAATCCACCAGCTCGGGGCCGGTCGCCTTGTCGAACCAGAGCTGCTCCTCCAGCGAGAGCGGGCGGGGACCCGCGCATCCGGCCAGCAGTGCCGCGCCCGCAATCAGCGAAACCGCAATCGAGATTTGTCTTCGTGCCGATCGTTCGGGCATGACGAGACCCTCCTTCAGAGCCGCGACGTCGCCCTCCGGCGAATCATCGCGGCCCCATTGAGGGCTCGGCTCCTTAACAGCAAATTAACCATAAAAACCGGGCAGCCGCGGCCCGAAGGTCGCGTGCCGCATGGCCGGCGACGAAAGCCGGCCACGGGAGTTTCGTGCGCAATCAGCCTTTCAGCTTGAACAGCTTCTGCGCGTTGGTACGGCCGATCTTGAGCCGGTCGTCCTCGCTGATGGTGGCGGCGTCGAACCACACCGCGGCGTGGTCGATATTCTCGAACGGCCAGTCGGTGGAGAACATGATCCGGTCGGAGCCGATCTCCAGCATGGCGTTGAGAAGCGCCTGGGTGCGGAAATTCCCGGACGTGGTGATGTAGAAGTTGTCCTGGAAATAGTCGCCGATCTTGCGCTTGGCCGGGTAGTTGTGCCGGTTCGGAATCCACGCGTTGCAGTGATCGACCCGCCACATCGAAAACGGCAGGCCTTCGCCCATGTGACCGAGGATGACGTTGAGCTTCGGATAGGCGTCGAACAGGCCCGAGCCCATCAGCCGCAGGGCGTGCACCGCCGTCTCCTGGCCGAACGCCCAGCTCGGTCCCATCAGCCAGCCGTGGCCCTCGTAGATCTTGGCGTGCTGAGGCAGAGGATTGCGCGGGTGCAGATAGAACGGCACGTCGAGCTTCTCCATCGTTGCCCAGAACGGCCAGAACTGCTTGAGGTCGTAGTACACGATCGTGTCGGCGTCACCGACCTGCGAGAAACCGTTCACCAGCGCGCCCTTGAAGCCCATGTCCCTGACGCAGCGCTCCAGCTCGCGCGTCGCCATGTCGGGGTCCTGCATCGGCAATGCGGCGAGCGCCTGAAAGCGGTCCGGCCGTTTCGCCACCTGCTCGGCGAGGTAGTCGTTGGCCTTGCGGGCGATATCGTTCGCCTTTTTCGGATCGGGAATCGCCTGCACGGCGGGTGCATTCAGCGACAGCAGCATCATCTCGATGCCGAACTCGTCCATCAGGCGGATGCGACGGCCATGCAGGTCCATCACCCGGTCCTTGACCTCGGCCCACACATCGTCCGGGAAGAAGCCTCGGGAATCCAGCAGGGTGTCGTCGATCGCAAAATGTTCTTCGAGCGCAATCTTGCCTTTCATGGACCTTCCTCCCGGGTTTGCCGGCCGATCCTATGCGGCTCCGCCCTGAAAGCGAAAGCCGCCCGAGAGCGTTCAAGACAGGCGCTTTTTGGCGAAGGCGCGGCCTGAGCCGGTTTTCATGTATCGCTCGAACGCAACCGCCTTGGCTTGGTCTGAAAACGCAACATAGCTCACGAGCCGCCACGGCTTGAACTTGCTGGTATGCGGCGACTGTCCAGCGTTGTGTGCGGCGAGCGGGCTCGAAGGTCGTCGGTCAGGCCGACATAGGTCTGTTCAGCATGATCGATGCTTTGGATGAAATAGACGTATTTCATGGATCGGCAGCCCGGCTATTCAGCCCGCCTTCGCCCTGCGGGCTTCGGCGCGCAACCTTCGCCGTTTCGCGAGACCGGGTGCGTAGAGCCCTCGTGCGCGAAAGCCGGCTTGCCAACCGAAGCCGCGAAGGTTGGTGGAGCCAGGCGGGATCGAACCGCCGACCTCCTGCATGCCATGCAGGCGCTCTCCCAGCTGAGCTATGGCCCCGAAACTCGTTGGCGCGCCCCCGGGTCGGGCTGCGCCACTTTATCAGCTTTCCTCTTCGTCTTCCCGGCCTTCGCCGATGATGTCGGTGACGTCGTCGTCGCCCTCTTCGGTCTCCTCGATGAACGGCGCCTCCTCGGTCTCCTCGATATCGAGGTCGTCGTCACCGTCGTCAGCCGCGCCTTTCTTGCCCTGGGCCTCGTTGTCGGCATCCTCCAGGGAAACGAATTCCGCGTCCTGGGTCTCCGGCTCGACGACCGATTCCTTGCTCTTGGCGGCCGCGGCTGCCGCCGCCGTGGCGGCTGCCGTATCGGCCCGGCGCGAGGTCGGCGCGGACACCACGAATGCAGTGCCGCATTTGGGGCACAGGATCGGGTCCTTGTTCAGGTCGTAGAACTTGGCGCCGCAACCGCTGCAGAGGCGCTTGGTTCCAAGCTCGGGTTTCGCCACGTGTCGGTATCCTTGAAACGAAGATTACATCTGGAAAAATTGGCGTCTCCCTTGGCTGCTTGCAATCCCTCTGTCAATAGCGTCTCGCGGATTTGGCGGCTGCCGTGCTAGGACGGCGCAGCCCCTCAGCCGGATTGCACCCCTTGAAGCCCGCCACCACGATATCGCCGCTCACTGCCCGCCGCGCAGGCCCGATCCGGGGGCGCGTCCGTGTGCCCGGGGACAAGTCCATCTCGCTGCGCTCCCTGATCCTCGGCGCCATGGCGGTCGGCGAAACGCGGATCACCGGCATGCTGGAGGGTGAAGACGCCATCAGCACCGCCAATGCCATGGCGGCGCTGGGTGCCCGGGTCGAGCGGACCGGCGAGCGCGAGTGGCGGATTTTCGGAGTTGGGGTCGGAGGCTTCGCGGAGCCGCGGGGCCCGCTCGACTTCGGCAACTCCGGCACCGGTGCCCGGCTGGCGATGGGGGCTGTGGCGGGTTGTCCGATCACGGCCACGTTCGACGGCGACGGCAGCCTGCGCACGCGTCCGATGCGCCGGATTCTCGACCCGCTGGAGAATTTTGGCGCACGCACCGTGTCCCAGTCCGAAGGCGGGCGTCTGCCGCTGACGATGAAGGGCACGCTCGATCCGGTACCGGTGACCTATGAGGTGCCGGTGCCGTCTGCGCAGGTGAAATCGGCGGTGCTGCTGGCGGGCCTCGCCGCGCCGGGCGTCACCACGGTCATCGAGAAGGAAGCGACGCGCGATCACACCGAGAAGATGCTCAGGCACTTCGGTGCGCAATTGCGGACGGAGGATCACGGCAAACACGGTCGCCGCATTACGCTGACCGGCCAGCCGGAGCTCGAAGCCGCTCCCGTGGTGGTGCCGGCCGATCCCAGCTCGGCGGCATTTCCGCTTGTGGCGGCTCTGATCGTGCCCGGCTCCGAACTCATCCTCGAAGGCGTGATGACGAACCCGCTGCGCGCGGGGTTGCTGACCACGCTGAACGAGATGGGGGCGGGCCTGGAGTTTCTCGAGAAGCGCAACGAAGGCGGCGAGGACGTTGCCGATCTGCGGGTGCGCCAGGTGGCTCTCAAGGGCGTCGAGGTGCCGGCCGAACGGGCGCCGACCATGATCGACGAATATCCGATCCTGGCGGTGGCGGCTGCGTTCGCCGAGGGCACGACCCGGATGCGCGGACTGAAAGAGTTGCGCGTGAAGGAATCCGACCGGCTCGGGGGCACTGTTGCCCTGCTGCGCGCAAACGGTGTTGCCGTCGAGATCGAAGGCGACGATCTAATCGTCGAAGGCAAGGGCGGTGCGCCGGGCGGCGGCCGCGTCGCAACCCACATGGATCATCGCATTGCGATGTCCGCGCTGGTGCTCGGCATGGCAAGTGCGGAGCCGGTTCAGGTGGATGACGCTGCCGTCATTGCCACCAGCTTCCCCGGTTTTGCCGAGATGATGCGTGGTCTCGGCGCGGACCTGTCATGATTATTGCGATCGACGGGCCTGCGGCGTCCGGCAAGGGCACGCTCGGCAAGCGGATCGCGCAGCATTACGGGTTTCGCCACCTCGACACCGGGCTTTTGTACCGCGCGGTGGCCAAGGCTCTGCTGGACGCAGGCCATTCGCCCGCCAACCAGGCACGCGCGGTCGCGGCAGCCGACGCCATCGACCCTGCTTCGTTCGATGAGGACACGCTGAAGGCCCAGGGGGTGGGCGAGGCGGCTTCGCTGGTTTCGGCGCATCCCGACGTGCGCGCGGCGTTGCTGGCGTTTCAGCGCAACTTCGCAAACCGTCCGCCCGGTGCCGTGCTCGACGGCCGCGATATCGGAACGGTGATCTGTCCGAACGCCGAAGTGAAGATCTTTGTCACCGCGACGCCCGAGGTTCGCGCCGGGCGGCGCGTTCTGGAGTTTCGCCGCCGTGGCGATGCGGTGGACGAGGCGGCTGTGCTGGCCGATATCCTGCGGCGCGACGAGCGTGACATGAGCCGGGCCGCCGCTCCACTGCGGCAAGCCGAGGACGCGCACCTGCTCGACACCACCACGCTCGATGCCGAGGCGGCGTTCGCCGCCGCGCTCGAACTGATCGAGCGCATGCGCCGGCGCTGATCTTCGCTGCGGCTAAAGCGGGATGACTTGTCTTGAATCGTCATCCCGCTTCCCGCTTTTCGGGATCATGCTAGAGCATGATCGGTTCACGTTGAAGCGTATCCTGCGTTTGCGAAGTAGTTG
>CAZGSW010000103.1:0-15672 GCA_964528635.1 uncultured Rhodoplanes sp.
GAGGAACGTGACCATCGCGTTCTCGGAATCGAGCAGTCCCTCGTCCATGTTCACGTCGATGATCTGCGCACCGTCCTCGACCTGCTGACGCGCGATCGCCAGCGCTGCCGGATAATCGCCCGCGGTGACGAGCTTGCGGAACTTGGCCGAGCCGGTGACGTTGGTGCGCTCGCCGACGTTGACGAAGGGAATTTCCGGCGTGAGCGTGAACGCCTCCAGGCCCGACAGCCGCAGCAGCGGCGACTGCTCCGGGATCGCGCGCGGCTTCTTGTCCTTCACGGCGGCGGCGATGGCGCTGATGTGCTCCGGCGTGGTGCCGCAGCAGCCGCCGACGATGTTGACCAGACCGGACGCGGCGAACTCGCCGAGATGCCCGGCCATGTCTTCCGGACTTTCGTGGTAGTGACCGAACTCGTTCGGCAGGCCCGCGTTCGGATAGGCGCAGACCAGCGTGCCGGCGACGCGCGACAGTTCGGCGATATGCGACCGCATTTCGGTGGCGCCGAGCGCGCAGTTCAGCCCGACCGACAGCGGCTTGGCATGCATCACCGAATTCCAGAACGCCTCGGGCGTCTGGCCGGCCAGCAGGCGGCCGGAGCGGTCGGTGATGGTGCCGGAGATCATCACCGGCATGTCGACCCGGCGCTCCTCGCACACCTCGATGATGGCGTAGATCGCGGCCTTGGCGTTGAGCGTGTCGAAGATCGTCTCGATCAGGAGAATGTCGGCGCCGCCGGTGAGCAGGCCGCGCACCTGTTCGGCATAGGCAAGCCGCAGATCGTCGAACGTCACGGCACGGTAGCCGGGATTGGTCACGTCCGGCGAGATCGAGGCGGTGCGGTTGGTCGGCCCGAGCGCGCCGGCCACAAAGCGCGGGCGGCCATCCTCGCGCGCGGCCTGCATGGCGGCTTCCTTGGCAAGCCGCGCTCCCTCGCTGTTCATCTCGTAGGCGATGCCGGAAAGGCCGTAGTCCGCCTGCGCGATCGAGGTCGACGAAAAGGTGTTGGTCGACACGATGTCGGCGCCGGCGCGGAAATAGGCGAGATGGATTTCGCGGATCGCGTCCGGGCGCGACAGGTTGAGCAGATCGTTGTTGCCGCGCACCTCGCGGTTCCAGGCGTCGAAGCGGGCGCCGCGATAGCCCACCTCGTCGAGCTTCATTTCCTGGATCATCGTGCCCATCGCGCCGTCGAGCACGAGGATGCGCTCGGCCGCGAGCTTGCGAAGCAGAGTCTGGGCGTCGGGGTGGGACGGTGTGGGCATGGGTTCTATCCGCTTGCTCAGGCCGGCTCCCTCTCCCCTTTGGGGAGAGGGTGGGGGTGAGGGGGGCCGGGTGTCAGCTTGTCCAGCGCGTCAAGGATCGCTTCGAGCACGCCTTCGGTGTTTCGCAATACGTCGTCGTTCCAGAACCGCAGGACCAGATAGCCCATGGTTTCAATCGCCTGCGTTCGCCGGGCATCTTCTTCCGGGCTTTCGGCGTGCTGGCCGCCGTCGAGTTCGACGACAAGGCGAGCCGACTCACAACAGAAGTCGGCCACATAGCGTCCGAGCGGCATCTGGCGACGAAACTTCAATCCGGCCAGCCTGCGATCGCGCAGACGGAACCAAAGTACGCGCTCTGCATCGGTTTGATTGCGCCGCAATCGGCGCGCTTTGGGCACACGGGAATCCATGACCCCTCACCCGCCCTCGCTGCGCTCGGGCACCCTCTCCCTACGGGAGAGGGAAGCGCGCAGCACGACTCTTGCCACCGCGCCCATCACGCTGCCTCCTTTGCCATGGGCCGCAGGCCCAGCAGATGGCAGATCGCGTAGACGAGATCGGCGCGGTTCATCGTGTAGAAATGGAAATCGGCGACGCCGTGCCTGACGAGTTCGAGCACCTGCTCGGCGGCGACCGCGGCGGCGATCAGCTTGCGGGTCGACACATCGTCGTCGAGCCCGTCGAACCGTTCGGCCAGCCAGCGCGGCACCGAAGCCCCGCAGCGGCCGGCGAAGTTCACCGTCTGCCGGAAGTTCTGCACCGGCAGGATGCCGGGCACCACCGGAACGGAAATGCCGCGGGCGCGGACCCGGTCGAGATAACGGAAGTACAGATCGTTCTCGAAGAAGAACTGGGTGATGGCGCGCGTCGCCCCGGCGTCGACCTTGCGCTCCAGCATGTCGATGTCGGCCTCGACGTCCGGGCTGTCCGGATGCTTCTCCGGATAGGCCGACACCGACACCTCGATATCGCCCACACGCTTGATGCCCGCGACGAGATCGGCCGAGGTGGCGTAGCCGCCGGGATGCGGCGCGTATCTTTCACCGACGCCGCCGGTCGGATCGCCGCGCAGCGCCACGATGTGGCGGACGCCTGCGTCCCAGTAGTCGCGGATCACGCCGTCGATCTCGGATGTCGACGCGGCCACGCAGGTGAGATGCGCCGCCGGAACCAGTGCGGTCTCGTTGAGAATGCGCCGCACCGTCGAATGGGTGCGCTCCCGCGTCGAGCCGCCCGCGCCGTAGGTCACCGACACGAAGTTCGGACCCAGCGGCGCAAGCCGGCCGACCGCGTCCCAGAGGCTGCGCTCCATCTCCTCGGATTTCGGCGGAAAGAATTCGAACGAAACGCGGATGTTGCCCATCACACCACCTCGCGCGCGGTCTTGTCGAGCAACGGCTTCGCCATCTGGATGCGCCGGTCGCGTCCGAGCCAGAGCGATACCGCGATCTTGCCGTCCGAGCCGGGCTCCGGCGGCAGGCTCCGGTGCATCGCCACGTCGAGGCCGGCGGCTTCCATCCATTGCGACACCGTCTCGTCGGCGAAGCCGAGGCGGCGGTGCGCGTGCTCCTCGCGCAGGAATTCGAGATCGTGCGGGGCGAAGTCCACCACGACGAGACGGCCCGACGGCGCCAGCACGCGCGCGGCCTCGCGGATCGCGCGGCCGCCGTCATCGAGGAAGTGCAGCACCTGGTGGATCACCACCACGTCGAACGAGTTCGGCGGCACCGGCAGATCGTAGATGTCGCCCTGCCTCACGCTGCAGTGACGCAACTCCGCGCGCTCCAGACGCGCGCGCGCCAGCAGCAGCATGTCGAGCGACATGTCGATGCCGAGCCCGCGTTCGAGGTTCGGGCCGAACAGTTCGAGGATGCGTCCGGTTCCGGTGCCGAGGTCCAGCATCGAGCGGAACGGCTTGTCGGCGAGCGCCCCGACGATGGCGTCCTCCACCGCACGGTCGGCAACGTGGAGCTTGCGGATGCGGTCCCACTGCGCGGCGTGCGAGCGGAAATAGGCCTGCGCGGCGTCGGCGCGGGCGGCGCGCACCGCCGACAGCCGCTCGCGATCGCGCCGCACCATCGGATCGCGCGGATCGAGCCGCGCCACCAGCGCCCGCGCCAGTTCCGCGGTGCCGCTGCCCTCGGCGAGCCGGAAGAATGCCCACGAGCCCTCGCGGAAGCGCTCGATCAGGCCGGCTTCCACCAGCAGCTTGAGATGCCGCGAGATGCGTGGCTGGGACTGGCGGAGGATATCGGTCAGGTCGGACACCGTAAGCTCGGCTTCGGAGAGCAGAGCCAGCACGCGAAGCCGCGTCGCCTCGCCCGCCGCCTTCAGCGCGCCGTTGAGGCTGTCGAACGTCAGGTGGGCGGCTGGCTCGCTCATGGGATTGGTCCCATCACATAAAGATATGTTTATACGCTTAAATATGGCCCGGCAAGGGCGCGGGTGTCCCGAATGCGTAGAAAATGACGCCGGTTCGGTCCTAAAGTCCGGTCATGAGCACCGGTACAGAGAATAAGGACCCGTTCGGCATCCGCGACGGCGAGGTGGCGGTGCCGCTCCCCACCTCCGCCGATGCCTCGCTCTATTTCATCGGGCGCATCCGCACGCCCTGGAAGGAACGCAGGGACTGCCCGAAAAACGCCCGGCAGGCTCGCGAGTCCGGAACCGTCTGCACCGTGGAGGTCGATCCGCGCTGGGCGGCGGCGCTCAACGGCGTGGAAAGCTGCACCCACCTGATCCTTCTGTACTGGATGGACCGCTCGCGCCGCGATCTGGCGGTGCAGGTCCCGGGCCATTATGGAACCGGCCGCGGAACCTTCTCCCTGCGCTCGCCGGTGCGGCCCAATCCGATCGCCATGAGCGTGGTGAAACTCGTCAAGGTCGAAGGAACCACGCTTTCCGTGTTGGGCGTGGATTGCCTCGACGGCACGCCGCTGCTCGACATCAAGCCGTATTTCGCATCCGGCGATTCCATCCCCGACGCGGTGGTGGGCTGGCATGCGGACAGGCAGCGCTGACCGCGCCACCCTCGATACGCGCTCCACAATCCTGAAACCGGGCTCCTGACACCGGCAGCCGGCGCACGGCACGGCGAGCGCCCGATGCCACAATCCGTTCCGGAACCAGGATGGGGACTCGTTCGTTGTGTGCGCAGACGAGGGGTTAAGGGCTGAATTGTCGGGAGCAATGCCATGCACCATCCGCATCGCCGCTCGCGCGCCATCGGGCCCGCGGTCATTCTGGCCGTCATCGCAACGCCTGCGTTCGCGCAGCCGCTCGCCATGACCGACACCCACAGCTATCCGAACACCATCTTCCAGGAGGTGCTGCCGTCGGAGCGCGACCACCAGCGCTCGATGCCACGCTACGAGGCGACGGTGCCGCCGGAAGCCGACGCATCGGCCGATCTGGCGCCGCACCTGCGCCGCCAGATCGTGAACTATCCCGGCCGCGAGCCTGCGGGCACCATCGTCATCGATACCCCGAACACCTTCCTCTACTATGTGCTCGGTGACGGTCGCGCCATCCGCTACGGTATCGGCGTCGGCCGCGAAGGCTTCACCTGGTCCGGCGTGCAGACCGTCGCGCGCAAGCAGGAATGGCCGGACTGGCATCCGCCCGCCGACATGATTGCCCGCCAGCCCTATCTGCCCCGCTTCATGTCGGGCGGCCCCGGCAATCCACTCGGCGCGCGTGCACTCTATCTCGGCAACTCATTGTACCGGATTCACGGTACCAACGATCCGTCGAGCATCGGCAAGCGCATGTCGTCCGGCTGCATCCGCATGACCAACACCGATGCGATCGACCTCTACGATCGCGTCAAGCTCGGCGCCAAGGTGGTGGTGCTCAACGATCCCCGCCGCCGCCAGGCCGACACGGTGGCCCGCGCCCCGGCTCCGCAGCCTGCGCCTGCGGTCCAGGCCGAGCGATACGAAGAGCCGGTGGTTTACGCGCCACGCCCGGCGGAGGACCTTCCGCAATATCGCGAACCGGCCTACAGCGCATTTCCGCTGTTCGGCATGTCGCGCATCTACTGACGGCCGCCACTCTCCGGATCGCAACCGGCGAACGGCGCCCAACCGGGCGCCGTTCGCGTTTGCTGCACCGCCAAAATCTCAACAGATTGTTTACTCGCGCTGCCGTATTTGACACGAACAGTTCGGGAATTTCCTGCGCATCGCGTCGTCATGAAACCTTTCAGCCTCGGTCGCGCATTCGACTTCGCGTTCCTCATCGTCCTGACCGCCGGCGCGACACTGGCCTCCGCGTATGTTGGGCTCTCGCCCCGCGACGCTTCCAGAGGCGTCGCGGTCGTCTTCGCGCCATGGACCGCTGCCGACGCAGCGCTCACCCGGGCGGTCGAGGCCGGAAGCCGGTTCGTGCGCTACGGCGGACTGCCTTTCATCGCGGTGGTGATGCCGGACGACAGCGGATACGCGGCGCGCATCCGCGCCGCCGGCGCATGGCTGGTTGCCGATCCGCAGGCGCTTGCCGCGTGTCTTCCGATTTCCAAAAGGCAATAACGAATGAACGGTCTTGAGCGATTCCAGCAAACCATCGTCCGGATTCTGATCGCGCTCGCCTTCGTTCACGTCGCGGTCCTCGGGATTGCCGCGTGGAAGTTGAACGTCGAGCCGATGGCGGTATCGCTTGTGGCGGCCATTCTCGCGGGCGCGCCCGCGCTGATCTATCTCGTCGGCCGTCCCGCGAAGGTGACGTTTCTCGCCATCGCCGTGGCGCTGGTCGGCCAGGCCTCGCTTCTTGTGTTCACGCTCGCCGGCCATCCGTGGCAGGTCGAGATGCATTTCTATTACTTCGCCGTGCTGGCGATGCTGGCAGGCCTGTGCGATGCGACCGTGCTGCTCGCCGCCGCCGGCCTGATCGCCGTGCACCACATCGCGCTCAATTTCCTGCTGCCGTCGGCGCTGTTTCCCGGCGGCTCCGACCTCGGCCGCATTGCGGTTCACGCCGTCATCGTCGTGATCGAGACGGCGATGCTGCTCGCCATCGGCCGCGTCATCCGCAATGCGTTTGCCGTCGCCGAGAGCGACCGCCGCAAGGCTGAACTCGCCGCGAGTGAACTCGCGCAGGTCGGACGCCAGCGCGAGGACACCCTGTCCAGAACGACGGCGCGCGCGCAGCAGCTCAGCGCCCTGCTCGAGCGTTTCCACACCGAAATCTTCGCGTCCGTCGAGGTGCTGCACGGCGCCGCGGAGGAGTTGCAGAACAATGCGGACGGCCTCGGGCGCGCGGCCACCCACGCCAACGCACAATCGGTCACGGCCTCGGCCGCCTCCGACGACACCGCCGGCAAGGTCAGCGCCGCCGCCCAGGCGGGCGACGAACTGGCGCAGACCATCTCCGAGGTCGGCTCCAATGCGGAGCAGTCGTCGCATCTTGCCGCGCAGGCCGTGACCGAGACCGAACGCACCAGCGCGGCGATCGACGAACTCGCAGCCGTCGCCAACGAGATCGGTCAGGTCACCGAGCTGATCAGCGCGATCGCCGGACAGACCAACCTGCTGGCGCTCAACGCCACCATCGAGGCGGCGCGCGCCGGCGAGTCCGGCCGCGGCTTCGCGGTGGTCGCGCAGGAGGTGAAGGCGCTGGCCGGCCAGACCGCCAAGGCAACCCAGGACATCGGCAAGCGCATCGAGGCGATGCAGGCCGCGACCGGCCGTTCGGTCGAGGCGATGCAGGCGATCTCCGGCACCATCCGGGAGCTCGACCGCTACTCCGCGCGCATCGCTTCGGCAGTCGAGCAGCAGGCCCTGGCGGCGCGGGAGATCGCGGTCAGCGCCAACTCGGCGTCGTACAGCGTCACCGAGGTCAACGGCGCGATCGCCGAAATCGACAAGGTGGCCGGCGAGACGTCGCTGGCCGCGGGCCGCCTCACCGAGGCGGCCGGCAATATCGGCAACCAGACCCGGAAAATCCGCCAGCAGGTCAAGTCGCTCACCGACGACATCAATGCCATGCAGGCCAGCGCCTGACCGGCTGGACGCAGCACGGCCGCTGCCGCTAAATGCTGCGGCAATGTGAGAGGTCGCGATGCGTATTGCTGCAATGGCCGCGGGAGCGGTCGGCGGATATTTCGGCGCCCGGCTCGCCGCCGCGGGGCACGACGTCACCTTCATCGCGCGTGGCGCGCTGCTCGATGCGATCCGCCGCAACGGATTGAAGATCGAAAGCACTCTGGGCGACCTGCTCCTCAAGGAGGCGAAGGCCACCTCCGATCCCGCCGAGGCCGGCCCGGTCGACATCGTGCTGTTCGCTGTGAAGCTGTGGGACACCGAAAAGGCGGCGGAATTCGCACGTCCGCTGGTCGGTCCCGGCACGCGCGTCATCACCCTGCAGAACGGCGTCGACAGCGTCGAACGGATCGCACCGGTTCTCGGCGCCGACACCACGATCGGCGGCAGCGCCTATATCGCCAGCGTGATGAGAGAGCCCGGCATCGTCTCGCACACCAGCTCGTTCGCGCGCATGGTGGTCGGGCGGATCGACGGCAAGCGCGACGAAAAGATCGATGCGTTCGGCGAGGCTGCCAAGGCCGCCGGCATCGACATCACGGTATCGCCCAACATGCAGGCGGAGCGCTGGCGGAAATTCACCTTCCTGGTGGGCCTCGCCGGCGCCACGGCCGCGATGCGCATGCCGCTCGGACCGATCCTCGACGACCCGCAGACGAGGGAATTCCTGCACGATCTGATGCGCGAGGTGGTCGCGGTCGGCCGCGCCGGAGGCGTGGCGCTGGAGCCCGATTATGCCGACGACCGCATGGCGTTTTCCGCCACCGCGCCGCGCAGCATGAAGGCGTCACTGGCACACGATCTCGAACGCGGCAACCGGCTGGAGCTTGACTGGCTGACCGGCCGGGTCTGCGCGCTCGGCCGCGAGGCCGGCGTCCCGACGCCTGCGAACGACGCGGTGTATGCCATGCTGAAGCTGCACCGGATGGGACAAACCTAGCGGAACGGATTTGACGATCGCCACCAGACCCCTCGCGGCGGATTGGCGCATTGCAGCCCCATTCGGGCGACACTCTGATGCCGTAACGGCTAACATGGCGGCCCTCGATTCGGGGACGATGAGGCGATGCGAAAGATCCTGCTTGGCGCACTGATCGTTGTTGCCTTCTTCGGCGGCACGCTGCTGGCGCTCAACACCTTCTTCGGCGGCAGCACGCCGGCCAATCGCCCCGCCCTTGCCGAGCCGCCGCCGCTCAAGCCGGTGGCCCGGCTCTCGACCGTCGCGGCGCCCATTGCCGTAGCCAACAATGCCATCCGCGACGTGATCGAACGTCAGGCCCCGAAGAACGTCACCGGCACGCGCGACAATCCGCTCGCCGACCTCGTCGGCAAGATCGACATCGGCTGGAACGTCAACCGGGGCCCGCTCTCGGTCGCCGGACGCGGCGAGAACCTGGTCATCGGCACCACGATCTCGGGGCTGCTGCGCGCCAACGGCCAATTGGGCGAACAGGTCAGCGCGATCGGCAACCTTCTCGGCGGAAGCATCGGCCGCGAGGTCAAGAAGCTGGCCGGCCGCAAGATCGACGAGAAGCTCGACATCTCCGGCAACGTCACCGTCACCGCGCGGCCGGCGCTGACGCCGAACTGGCGGATCGAGCCCAATCTTGCGGCCAACGTGACGCTGGCCGACCGCAACGCCAACATCTCCGGCTTCCAGCTCAACGTGACGAAAGAGGTCAAGCCGATGCTCGACCGCACCGTCAACGAGCAGATGGCGAGGCTGCAGTCCGAGATCCGCAACGATCCGATGCTGGAGCAGACCGCGCGCCGCGAATGGGCGAAGATGTGCCGCTCGATCCCGCTCGGCGCCGCGGCGGCCAACATGCCGCCGCTCTGGCTCGAGATGAAGCCGGTGAAGGCGGTGGCGGCGCAGCCGAAGATCGATCCGAACTGGGTGATCCTCACGCTTGGCGTCCACGCCGAGACCCGCATCACCACAAGCGAGAGCAAGCCCGACTGCCCGTTCCCGGCGACGCTCGAACTGGTGCCGCCGATGGCGCAGGGCAAGGTGGCGATCGCGGTGCCGATCGACCTGCCGTTCACCGAGCTTAACCGCATCCTCGAGGCCCAGCTCAAGGGCAAGGTGTTCCCCGAGGAGCCCGACGCACCGGTGAAGGTGACGGTCTCGAGCGCGACGCTGGCCGCCTCCGGCGAACGCCTCCTGATCTCGCTCAAGGTCAACGCGAAGGAGGGCAAGAGCTGGTTCGGTTTCGGCGCCGATGCCGACGTGTTCGTGTGGGGCAAGCCCGTGCTGGACAACAAGCAGCAGGTGCTGCGCTTCGCCGACCTGGAGCTCGATGTGGAGTCGAAGGCCGCGTTCGGGCTGGCCGGCACCGCGGCGCGCGCCGCGCTGCCTTACGTGCAGACGACGCTGGAGCAGCAGGCGACCGTCGACCTCAAGCCGTTCGCCGCCACCGCCCTCAAGAGCGTCGAGACGGCGCTCAACGACTTCAAGAATCCCGCCCCCGGCGTCAGCGTCGAGGCCGGCGTCACCGGCCTGCGGCTCGCCGGCATCGAGTTCGATGCCAGGACGCTGCGCGTCATCGCCGAGGTCGATGGAACCGCCCGCGCGCTGGTGACCAAGCTACCCTAGACACGCATCGAAAACCCTATCGACACTCCCGCGTAGACCCGGTCCCGGATCTGTTTCACAATTCCTTCAGGGCTGCAGCCGATAATCCGGCTGGGGGATGTGATGAGTACCCGGGAGATCAGCCGTCGCACGTTCGTCGCCGGCCTGGGCGCGGTCGCGCTCGGCCTGCGGTCGCAGCCCGTTGCTGCCCTCACAACGGCGGATGCCGCCCCGGCCGACGCGGGATTTCGCATTATCGACAGCGCCGTGGATCTGAGCCGCCGTGCGGAAGCGATCCGGCTTGCGGGCATCGAGACCGTGATCCGCTATTACGCCCACGGCCCCGGACAATGGGACGGCAAGGTCCTGAGCCGTCCCGAGCTTGACGCGCTGGAGGCGCAGAATCTCTCCGTCGCGGTGGTGTTTCAGCACGGCAACAACGATCCCGACAGCTTCTTCTCCGACAGCAAGGCGTCCGCGGACATCATGTGGGCGCGCACCCACGCCGATCACCTGCAGCAGCCCGAAGGCACGCCGATCTACTTCGGCGCCGACTTCGACCTGCGGCACTGGGACGGCAAGCGCTCCGACCCCGCGGTCACCGCGCAGCGCGCCGGCGCGCTGCGCCGCTACTTCGAACACATGCGGGTCGCGCTCGCCAGGGACGGACGCAAGCTCGGCGTGTACGGATGCGGCGCCACCTGCGAACTCATGGAAGGGATCGCGGACTATTTCTGGCTGTCGGCTTCGCCCGACTATCTGCGCAGCGCCGAATACTACAACTCGCGCAAATGGCACCTCTACCAGAACCGGGTCGACCTGACGCGGCATTTCGGCGATCCGCGGCCCTGCCCAATCGACACCAATCTCGCCAATCCGGATCGCGCCGCCTTCGGTCAATGGCGCCGCAGCGGCAACGTCGAACACGCTGCGCCGGATACCGCGCGTGCCATCCTCGGAGCGCGGTCGTTCGTGACGGTGCAGAAGCTCGGGCTCTACCGCGATCGTCCCGCGCACGACGCCACGCCGGTCGATCCGGAATCGCTGACCGAAGGCGAGCGTGCCGCGTTGCGCTATGCGCTCAACATCAGAATCGTGACCGAGGACGATGCGTACTACGGCATCAGCCTCGACGAAGGCGACACGGTCGGCGCCTATTGCCACAAGAGCGATCTCTGCCCTGTCGGGCTGATGCCGCTGCGCGGCGGCCGCACCGGTGCACCGAAATCCGCCGCATTTGCACCGGCTGCACCGCTGACCTACGGCGTGGCCGGCACCGGCGAGAGTGTGCCGCTGCCGCGCAGCCGCCCGAGGCGCTGAGCACGCGCGCAGAACCGCGCGTTGACCCTTCCGCGCGCGGCCACTAAATTGCGTTCAGTTCCGAGGGGAGCCGGCAGCAGCCGGCTGAGAGTGCGCTGACGCTGCGCGGTACTCTTTGAACCTGATCCGGGTCATGCCGGCGAAGGGACAGGACCGTGCAGCAAATCTCCTCATCGTCGTCGCAAACGTCCAGGCCCGTCAGCGTGATCGGTGCGGGCATCGCCGGCACCTGGCAGGCGCTGCTGTTCGCGCGCGCCGGCTGCACCGTCACGCTGTATGAACGCAGCGATGCGAACATGACCCAGGCCGCGAGCCACTGGGCGGGCGGCATGCTCGCGCCGTGGTGCGAGGGCGAGGCCGCCGAGCCGGTCATCACGCGCCTCGGCCTGCGCTCCATCGAGCTCTGGCGCGACGAGACCCCCGATACCCCGTTTCACGGCTCCCTGGTGGTCGCGCATCCGCGCGATCGCGCCGACTTCGAACGGTTCGCTCGCCTCACGGGCGGACACCGCCGCCTCGACGCGGCCGGCATTGCCGCGATCGAGCCGGACCTCGCCGGGCGCTTTGCCGATGCGCTGTTCTTCGAGGGCGAAGGCCACGTCGAGCCTCGCCGGGTGCTCCCGGCGCTGCACGGCAAGCTGCGTCAGACCGGCGTCACGATCGTGTTCGACGCCGGCCGGGAGCCGCACGATCTCGGCGGCACCGTGATCGACTGCCGCGGGCTCGGCGCCCGCGAGACCTGTCCCGGCCTGCGCGGCGTGAAAGGCGAGATGGTGGTCGTCCAAACCGCCGAATTGAGCCTGTCGCGCCCGGTGCGGCTGCTGCATCCGCGCTGGCCGCTCTACGTGGTGCCGCGGCCCGGCGGCCGCTTCATGATCGGCGCCACCGCGATCGAAAGCGAGGACACCGGCGTCAGCGTTCGATCCGCGCTCGAACTGCTCACCGCCGCCTATGCGCTGCATCCGGCGTTCGCCGAGGCACGCATCGTGGAAATGGGAAGCGGCCTGCGTCCCGCCTTCCCCGACAACCTGCCACGCATCACGGCCGGCAACGCGCACATCAGCGTCAACGGACTCTACCGCCACGGCTTCCTGCTGGCGCCCGCGCTCGCCGAGCTGACCGTGGCGCACGTGCTGCACGGCCGACCCGACAACGAGGTGATCCGATGGTCCTGATCGTCAACGGCGAGCCGGTGGAAGCGAACTCGGCCGACCTGCACGCCCTGCTCGGCGAACTCGAATACGAAGGACGCCACTTCGCCATCGCCGTGAACCACGGGCTTGTGCCTCGCGCGCGCTGGGCCGACACCGCACTCAAGGACGGCGACCGCATCGAGATCATCACGCCCAGGCAGGGAGGCTGAGCATGGACAACGCCGCGCACCCCGGCCGCGTTGAATTCTACGGCAAGCCGTTCGCCTCGCGCCTCCTGATCGGCACGGCGCTTTATCCGTCGCCGGCGGTGATGCAGCAGTCGATCCGCGCCTCCGGCGCGGAGATCGTCACGGTGTCGCTGCGCCGCGAGGCCGCCGGCGGCAAGGCCGGCGAGTCGTTCTGGTCGCTGATCCGCGAGCTTGGCGTCACCGTGCTGCCCAATACCGCCGGATGCCGCACCGTGCGCGAGGCGGTGACGACCGCGCAGCTTGCGCGCGAGCTGTTCGAGACGCCGTGGATCAAGCTGGAGGTGATCGGCGACGACGAAACGCTGCAACCGGATTGCGTCGGTCTGGTCGAGGCCGCGACCGCGCTGATCCGCGACGGCTTCGAGGTGTTCCCGTACTGCACGGAGGACCTGACCGTGGCGCTGCGGCTGCGCGACGCCGGCTGCCGCGTCATCATGCCGTGGGCCGCGCCGATCGGCAGCGCGCGCGGCATCGTCAACCGCGACGCGCTGGCGCTGCTGCGCGCGCGGCTTGCCGACGTGACGCTGGTGGTCGACGCAGGCCTTGGCGCGCCGTCCCATGCCGCCGAGGCGATGCAGCTCGGCTACGACGCCGTGCTGCTCAACACCGCCGTCGCCAGGGCGGCCGATCCGGTCGCGATGGCCGGGGCGTTCCGGCTCGGCGTCGAGGCGGGACGCCAGGGTTACGAGGCGGGCCTGATGGGCCCGCGCGATTTCGCGTCACCGTCGACGCCCGTTGTGGGGACTCCGTTCTGGCATGCCGTATCCTGATCGCTTCTATCCGGTGGTCGACAGCGTCGACTGGGTCGCGCGGCTTGCCGCGCTCGGTGTCGGCACCGTGCAACTACGCGTCAAGGACGTCGGCCACGACCGGGCCGTTGCGCTGGTCCGTGCGGCGCTCGCCGCCACGGCGAAAACCGGCACGCGCCTCGTCGTCAACGATTTCTGGCAGGCCGCGATCGAAGCACGCGCCCGGCACCTGCATCTCGGCCAGGAGGATCTCGCCACCGCGGACACCGGCGCGATCCGCCGCGCCGGCCTCACGCTCGGGCTCTCCACCCACGACGAGGCGGAACTCGACAATGCGCTGCAACATGAGCCCGACTACGTCGCCCTCGGCCCGATCTATCCCACCACGCTGAAGGCGATGCGGTTCGGCCCGCAGGGACTCGACCGCATCGGGCTCTGGAAAAAACGCATCGGTGCCATTCCGCTGGTGGCGATCGGCGGCATCACGCTGGAGCGCGCACCGGGAGTCTACGCGGCGGGCGCGGATTCCATCGCGGTGGTGAGCGATGTGACGCGGAACTCCGATCCCGATGCGCGCGTGCGCGCCTGGCTCGCGGCCTGAGGTGCCGCCCCCGCGTTGACCCTTCCCCCTCGCCGCCCTAGATTAAGGGGAGATTCCGAGGGGCGCCGGCTGGAGCCGGCTGAGATCGCACTGGAGCCGTGCGGGCACCCTTTGAACCTGATCCGGGTCATGCCGGCGAAGGGACAGGACATGCGCAACTCCATCTATCTGGCTCGCCTGATCGGACCGCCGCTCGCGGTCATCGGCGCCGCCATGCTGCTGCATCGGGACGCCACCCTTGCGATGGCAAGCGAATTCCTGAAAAGCCCCGCGCTGATCTACCTTGCCGCCGCGGCCGGTCTCATCGCCGGCGTCGCGATCGTGCTCGCACACAACGTCTGGATCGCCGACTGGCGCGTCATCATCACGCTGCTCGGCTGGATCAGCATTGCTGATTCCGCATCCTGGCTGCTGCTGGCGGACCGCTATGTCGCGTTCTGGGCGCCGCTGCTGACCGGCACCGTCCTGCTGGTCTGCGGCGCCCTCGTGCTCCTGCTCGGAGCGATCCTCTGTTACTTTGGCTACGCGGCCGCTCGCCGCATGGGAGACTGACAATGAACAAGCCGCTGTCCGAATCCGATCTTGCCACTCCGAAGGTGACCACGGGCCCGATCGTCGGCTCGCGCAAGATCCACTCCACTCCGGACGCGGCATCGGACCTGCGCGTGCCGCTGCGCGAGATCCAGCTTTCGAAGGAAAGCGGCGAGCCGAACCTGCCGGTGTACGACACCTCGGGCGTGTACACCGACAACGACGCCGCGATCGACGTGGAGAAAGGTCTCAAGCGCGCCCGCATCGAATGGGTGAAGGAGCGCGGCGGCGTCGAGGAGTACGACGGCCGCACCATCCAGCCGGTCGACAACGGCAACGCCACCGGCAAGTACCTCGCCCGCGCCTTCCCGCAACACCACCGGCCGCTGCGCGCGAAGGACGGCGCCCCGGTCACCCAGCTCGAATGGGCGCGCAAGGGCGTCATCACCAAGGAGATGATCTACGTCGCCGAGCGCGAGAACCTCGGCCGCAAAAAGATGCTCGACCGCGCCGAATGGGCGAGGAACGACGGCGAGAGCTTCGGCGCCTCGGTGCCGCTCCACATCACGCCGGAGTTCGTGCGCGACGAGGTCGCGCGCGGCCGCGCCATCATCCCGTCCAACATCAACCACGCCGAACTCGAGCCGATGGCGATCGGCCGCAACTTCCTCACCAAGATCAACGCCAACATCGGCAACTCCGCCGTCACCTCTTCTGTGGAAGAAGAAGTGGACAAGATGGTGTGGGCGATCCGCTGGGGCGCCGACACGGTGATGGACCTCTCCACCGGCCGCAACATCCACAACACCCGCGAATGGATCATCCGCAACTCGCCAGTCCCCATTGGAACGGTGCCGATCTACCAGGCGCTGGAGAAGTGCGACGGCGATCCGGTCAAGCTCGACTGGGAGGTGTACAAGGACACCCTGATCGAGCAGTGCGAGCAGGGCGTCGACTATTTCACCATCCACGCCGGCGTCCGCCTCGCTTACGTGCCACTGACCGCCAACCGCGTTACCGGCATCGTGTCGCGCGGCGGCTCGATCATGGCGAAGTGGTGCCTGTCGCGGCACAAGGAGTCGTTCCTCTACGAGCGCTTCGACGAGATCTGCGACATCATGCGCAAGTACGACGTGTCGTTCTCGCTGGGCGACGGGCTCCGCCCCGGCTCGATCGCGGACGCCAACGACCGC
>CAZGSW010000104.1:0-4749 GCA_964528635.1 uncultured Rhodoplanes sp.
GCTGGGAGGACAGACCGATGGACGATCAACTGTTGCCGACCACCGTGGTGGGCAGCTACCCGCAGCCGGACTGGCTGGTCGACCGCGAGCTTCTGAAAACCATGGTGCCGCGCGTGCGGGTGCACGAGCTGTGGCGCGTGCCGCAGGAGCATCTCGCGGAGGCGCAGAATGACGCCACCATCCTGGCGATCCGCGACATGGAGCGGGCCGGCATCGACATCATCACCGACGGCGAGATGCGCCGCGAGAGCTACTCCAACCGCTTTGCCACCGCGCTCGACGGCATCGACAACGACAATCCGGCCACCATCACCAATCGCGCCGGACGGTCGGTCAGCGTGCCGCGGGTGGTCGGGCCGGTGAAGCGCAAGGGGCCGGTGGAGGTTGACGACATCCGGTTCCTGCGCAGCCACACCACCCGCAAGACCAAGATCACCCTGCCGGGTCCGTTCACCATGGCGCAGCAGGCGCATAACGAGTTCTACAAGGACGCCGACGAGATGGTGATGGACTTCGCCGCCGCGGTGAACGAGGAGGTGCGCGACCTCGAAGCGGCCGGCGCCGACGTCATCCAGCTCGACGATCCGTGGCTGCGCAACGATCCGGATGCGGCCAAGCGCATCGCCGTGCCCGCGCTCAACCGCGCGCTGGAGGGCCTCAAGGTGCCGACCGTGGTGCACCTGTGCTTCGGCTATGCAGCCGTGGTGCCGGGTCAGAAGCCGTCCGGCTATGCGTTCCTGCCGCAGCTTGCCGACAGCACGGCGGACCAGATTTCCATCGAGGCGGCGCAGCCCAGGCTCGATCTTGGAATGCTTCAGGACCTCGCCGGCAAGACCATCATGCTCGGCGTGATCGATCTCGGCGACCGCACGGTGGAGACGGCGGAAACCGTTGCGGGGCGCATCCGCGCCGCGCTGGAGCATGTGCCGGCCAAGCGCCTCGTGCCTGCGCCCGACTGCGGCATGAAGTACCTGTCCCGCGACGTTGCGTTCGGTAAGCTGATGGCGCTGTCCGCCGGCGCGGCGCTGGTTCGGAATGAGTTGAGCTAGTGCCTGGAATCATAGATCGGTGATACGGTCGTCATCGCGAGGAGCGAAAGCGACGAAGCGATCCAGACCTGCGTTTGCGCCCCTGGGGATTGCTTCGCTTCGCTCGCAATGACGGATCGCGGGGTCAAGTGTAAAGCCTGGCGATGACGGCGGTGGGTGGCGGAGGCTTTTCTGCCTCTTTCCCATCGTATTTCGGAATGCCAAAGTTCGCCTCTCGCCGGAATCCACCCCATGATCATCGACATCTTCAACCACTTCATGCCTAGGCCGTATTTCGACCGGCTGGGCGATTTCATTCCCGGGCACCCGGTGCTGACCGCGTTTCCGCGGCTGGAGCCGCTGCTCGACGTCGACGCGCGGCTTCGGCTGATGGACGATTTCGGCGCGATGCAGCACGTCATCTCGCTGGCCAACCCGCCGCTCGAGCTGATCGCGGGGCCGGACAGGTCGCCGGAGCTGGCGCGGATCGCGAACGACTCGCTGGCCGAAGTGTGCCGCAAGCATCCCGACCGCTTTCCGGCGTTCATCGCCTCGCTGCCGATGAACAACGTGGAGGCTTCGCTCGCGGAGATCGACCGCAGCGTGAAGACGCTCGGTGCGCGCGGCATCCAGCTTTTCACCAACGTCGCAGGCAAGCCGCTGTCCGCTCCGGAGTTCCGGCCGGTGTTCGCGAGGATGGTGGAGCACGACCTGCCGGTCTGGGTGCATCCGATGCGGACCGCGCAGTTCTCCGACTACGCCAGCGAGCCGGAATCGCAGAACGAGATCTGGTTCAGCTTCGGCTGGCCGTACGAGACCACCGCCTGCATGACGCGGCTGATCTACTCCGGCATCTTCGACGAGATGCCGGCGCTGAAGATCGTCAGCCACCACATGGGCGGCATGATCCCGTACTTCACGGGGAAGATTCAGCTCGGCTTCCGGCAGATATTCTTCGGCGCGCCCGGCGAGAATCCGGTCGCCGCGGATGCGGGGCTGAAGAGGCCGCCGGTGGAGTATTTCAGGATGCTCTACGCCGACACCGCGCTCGGCGAGGTCGCGCCGACCCGCTGCGGGCACGCATTCTTCGGCACGCAGAAATGCCTGTTCGCATCCGACGCGCCGTTCGATTCCGAGCAAGGGCGGGGGCTGTTGCGCAAGTCGATCGCGGCGGTGAACGCGCTGGAGATCCCGCAGGCGGAGAAGGACGCGATCTTTGCGGGCAATGCGAGGAAGCTGTTGAGATTGTGACCTCCCTCCGCCTCATCCTGAGGAGCGGGCGAAGCCCGCGTCTCGAAGGATGGGGCGGCCTCGATCCTTCGAGACGCGCCGCTTCGCAGCGCTCCTCAGGATGAGGCCGGGAGGGGTCGGCGAACGAGGAGGAACAATGCGAACCGAAAACATCCGCGTGAAGCTGCGCGATGGCGAGATGGGCGCCTACGTCGCCTATCCGGACAAGACCCCGGCAGGCGCCATCATCGCCATCATGGAGATCTGGGGCGTCAACGACACCATGCGCAGGCACGCGCACGAGTTCGCCGAAGCCGGTTTCGTCTGTCTGGTGCCGGACCTGTTCTGGCGGCAGGAGCCGGGCGTGGAGCTTTCCGACCACAATCCGGATCACGTGCAGAAGGCGTTCGACCTCTACTACGAGTTCGACTACGACCTCGGCGTTCGCGACATGGAGGATACGTGGCATTACCTGGAGAAGATCCCGGAGTGCAACGGCAAGGTCGGCGCGGTCGGCTACTGCCTCGGCGGCAAGCTCTGCTACCTGATGTGCTGCCGCACAGACATCGACTGCGCGGTGGCTTACTACGGCACCTATATCGAGCATCGCATCGTGGAGGCGAAGAACCTGCACCGGCCGTTCATGCTGCACATGGCCATGAAGGACCGCTGGGTGCAGGCCGAGGTCAACGACATGCTGCTGCGGCGGTTGTCGCCCAACCCGCTGGTGACGATCCACCAATATCCCGGCGCCGACCATGCCTTCGCCCGCCACGGCGGCAAGACCTATTCGAAGCCGGAGGCCGACCGCGCGCTCGGATTGAGCGTGGACTTCTTCAGGAAGCACCTGGGTTAGCGCGGGCGGGCAACGCGCCGGCGCGCCCGGCCGGTTGACGCGACCGAAATAAAAACGGGCGGCCCAAAGGCCGCCCGTTCGATTTTCAGGACCGGGAACCGATCAGGCCGCGGCGGTGTGGTTGCCGTACTTGATCAGGTTTTCCTTCTGCTTCTCGTTGCGCGGCTTCAGCTTGAACAGCCGCGCGGCCGTGCCGCCGATGATGTTGTGCTTGGCCTTCTCCGACAGGAACGGCAGGTCCCAGATCGTGGACGGCAGATCGAAGTCCCAGTGCGGATAGTCGGAGGAGTACATGAGCTGGGTTTCCGCGTTGATCATGCGGAAGGTGCAGGCCAGCGCCTCCATGTCCTGAATTTCCATCGGCTGGGTCGAGTAGTACATGTCGCGCATGTACTCCGACGGCTTCTTCTTCAGGAGCGGAGCCTCGGACGGGCGCAGCATGAACTCGTGATCGAGCTTCTGCATCAGGAACGGCACCCAGGCGAGGCCGGACTCGATCCAGACCACGGGCAGCTTCGGGAAGCGTTCGCACAGCCCGTTGACCACCCAGTTGGTGCAATGAAGGATGTTGTACCAGCTGAAGCCGAGCGCATGCACCGACAGGAAGCGGTTGCAGGACTTGAAGATCGGCTCGTGCCAGTTCGGGCCGGAGTGGAACGACAGCACCAGGCCGCGCTCCTCGATCGCCCGGTAAACCTTCATGTACTGGTTCTCGTGCACGCCGTTCTGCCGCACGGTCGTCACCATGAAGCCGCCGACGTGCTTGCGGTCGCCGAACATCTCGACGTGACGCAGCGCCTCGTCGGCGTCGTTGAACGGCAGGCACAGCATCGAATAGAAGCGGTTGTCGGAGTGCGGCAGCACCTCTTCCGTGAGCCAGCGGTTGTAGGCCCAGCAGAGTTCGTGCTCCATCTCCTTCTGCGGGTGCATGCCGATGTTCAGCATGCCGGTCGGGAACAGGCAGGAGTAGTCGACGCTCATGGCGTCCATCCAGCGGTGGCCGAGCTGGACGTCGCGCATGTGTCCATTCTGGTCGGTCTTCTCGCTGCCGCGGAGCGGATAGCGCGTCACGCGGCCGCCCATGTCCTGGTAGCCGACGCCGACCGGGTTGATGGTGTTGCGCCCGCGCTGCAGCCCCTGCAGGGTCAGTTGTCTGAGCACGTCGTTTTCCATGTACGGCAAGAACTCCTTGAAGTTCTCGTTCTCGTAATGGTGGGCGTCGACGTCGACGATCAGAACGTCGTCGAGCTTGCGCTGCACCGCCTGCTTGCGCGCGTGGGCGAGCAGGCGGCTGGTGTTGAGCTCTTCCACCGTGACGCGGCGGCCGCGATCGGCAACGAGATCCATGGCGTCTCTCCTGGCGGTCCTGTTCTTTTGATCCAATCGTTTGCCGGATGGAGGCTACTTTCCGGTCCAGCTTTGCCACATTCCCAATTCGAACACGGCGAGGTTGGCTGCACGCAGCAGGCCGCTTGCCGTCAACATGACTCCGGTTGGGTTCACAGCCTGACCCTCCGGGATCGGTGTATGCTTGGCGCCGTTCTCCACCTGGACGGCATAAACCCGGCACAGTGCCGCCATCAGCGTCTGCATCGCCTCCGGCGTCAGCGCATCGTCCCGCTTGGCGAACTCGCG
>CAZGSW010000104.1:4849-12978 GCA_964528635.1 uncultured Rhodoplanes sp.
CTTCGGCTTCGTGCCGGAAGCCGGACGCACCTTTGCCGATGCCGCCTTACGCGACGACATAAATCTCGTCTCCCTTTTCGACGATCTTGTAGCTGCGCAGCTTCATCTTGCGGTCGCTGACGCATTCGCCGGTCTTCATGTCGTATTCCATGCCGTGCCAGGGACAGACGAAGTGCATCTCGGTTTCCGAGAAGTACAGCCCCTGCGAGGTCATGTCGGGGCGCAGCCGCTCCTCGACCTTGGCGATGGTCAGGCCCTCGCAGGCCGGGCCGCCCTGGTGCAGGCAGAAATTGCTGTAGGCGTAAAACTGGCCCTCGTGCCGGAACACGCCGATCTCGTGATCGCCGATGAATACGATGCGGCGGTCGCCGTCCTTCATTTCCGACGACTTCGCGACGAATTTCTCGGCCATGCGACGCCTTTCCTTGCCAGCCCGCCGGTTGGCGGCTCACTCCCCAACGAACCGGTTTAGACCGGTTTGAAACTCGAATTTGCCTTTTCCGGGGTGCCGACGCAACCAGCCGGGGTGCGTGTCAGGGGTGCGTGAAGCGGCGCGGCCGGCCTGCTGCAGTTGCGGGAATCTGAGCTATTCTGGCGCTCAACTCGCCGGAACCCGGTGTTCCGGTGTATAAATTCAGCCAACTGTTCCCGCTGGAGGAGACTGCGACCATGGGCACCCCCCGGATCAACGGCTTGCGCAGCATCGAACTCGCCGTGCATGACCTCAAGGCATCGGCGGACTTCTATCGTCAGGTTTGGGCGCTGGAAGAGGTTGCGGGCGAGGGCGACACGCTGCACATGCGCGGTACGGGTTCGGAGCACCATGTCCTGACGCTCCGGGAGCGGCCGCGCGCCTCGCTGCTCGGCGTTCATCTCTCGGCTCCCGATCGAGCCACCGTCGACGCGCTGCATGCGCAGGCGACCGCGCTTGGCGCCAGGGTCGAGCACGCGCCGCGCGAACTCGAGAAGAGCGCCGGCGGCGGCTATGGGTTCCGCGTCAACTCGCCGGAAGGCCATCCGGTCGCAATCTCATCCGACGTGGCGAGGCACGCCGGTGCCATCGACGACAAGACGCGCCCGACCAAGCTGACGCATGTGGTGGTGAACAGCGCGGATATCGAAAAGCAGACCGCGTTCTTCCTCGACGTGCTCGGCTTCAAGTGGAGCGACTCCAATGTGATGATGGACTTCGTGCGCTGCTGCTCGGATCACCACAGCGTGGCGATCGCGCGCGGCAACGGGCCGAGCCTCAATCATATGGCCTACGAAATGCCGGACATCGACGGGCTGATGCGCGGTGCCGGACGCGTTCGCGGCAGCGGCTACGAGATCATGTGGGGTGTCGGCCGGCACGGTCCGGGCAACAACGTGTTCTCGTATTTCGTCGAGCCCAACGGGTTCGTCACCGAATACACCACCGAGGTCGATCAGGTGGACGACAGCTACGTTGCGCACGATGCGCAGTGGTGGCTCGAGACCAAGCTGTTCCCGTGCCGCTGGAAAATGGCGGGCGCGCCGTCGGAGTTCGCCCGGAAGGCGATGAGCGGCGAGCTGGTCGAGGAGGAGAACCTGCGCTGCGAGCAGGTCATGGCCCGTGCGCTGGCGCGTTGACGAGAATCTCTCTACGTCATTCCGGGGCGCGAGCGAAAGCGAGAAAACCTGGAATCCATAACCACCATCGGGAGTATGGATTCCGATCCCGCGCCATAGCGCGTCAAGGACGCGCGTTAACGCGCTTATGGCGCGGTCCCGGATGACAAACTGCGAACGAGGAATTGCATGACCGAGCTGAACGGCAAGAAGCTGACCGGGCGGATCGCCGCCGATCGCATCCGCATGACATCGACCCCGAAACCGCCGGCCGGCGCGGTGGACCGCTACATCGCGCTCGGTGAATGCACCAGCCTGATCTCCGACGTGATGGACGAGCTCGGCATTGCCGAAGGCGCGATCGGCGCGCATGTCCTCAAGCCGACGCTGCCGGGCAAGATGGTGGTCGGGCCGGCGCTCACCGTGCGCAACATCCGCCGCCGCGAGGATCCGCGGGTCGCCGCCCAGCAGAACAAGAACGGCATGGCGGAGTTCGAGGCGCACAATCTGGCGGAAGACGGCGACGTGCTGGTGATCTCCGGCGTGTCGGGGGTCTCCAACATGGGCGGCATCTCCGCCTACACCGCCCAGCGCCAGGGCGAGCGCGGCGCCATCGTGATGGGCGGCGTGCGCGACGTGCGACATTCGCGCGGCATCGGCTATCCGGTGTGGGCGAGCGAGATCACGCCGATCACCGGCAAGTGGCGGCTGCAGACCGTCGAGATCAACGGCGAGATCCAGATGGGCGACGTGCGGGTCAACCCGGGCGATCTGGTGGTGGCCGACGACACCGGCGTGGTGTTCATCCCGCGCGACCGGATCATGGACGTGCTCGCCCTGTGCGAGAAGAAAAAGAAGGGCGAGGACGAGCGCGTCGACGCCATCTCGAAGGGCGTGCCGGTGCCGGTGTTCTACGGCAAGGGGTGATGCGTAAGTTGGCGCGTCGCCGGTTTCGATGACCAACGCTGAACGGCCCAGGATCGCAGTCGTCGGAGCCGGCGCAGTCGGCAGCTACTACGGCGCGCTGCTGGCCAAGGGCGGCTGCGTTGTCACGCTGATCGGCCGACCGGCGCACGTCGAGGCGATCGTCCGCGACGGATTGCTGCTGGAGAGCGCCGGACGAGAGGAGCGCATCGGCGTTGCGGCTGCCACCGGCATCGAGGCCGTGCGCGGCGCGGGGCTCGTGCTGGTCTGCGTCAAGAGTGCAGACACCGAAACGGCAGCGCAGCAGATGGCTCCGCACCTTGCTCCGGGCGCCGTGGTGCTCAGCTTCCAGAACGGCGTCGACAACGTGGAGCGCATCCGCCGGCATGTCGCCAATCCGGTGCTGCCGGTTCTGGTCTATGCAGGCGCGAACATTCCGGCGCCGGGGCACGTCCAGCATACGGCCGGCGGGGCCATCGTGGTCGGTGCGCCGGGCGCCGCCGACCGCGATGTTGCCGCAGGGATCGCTGCGACGCTGCGTGAGGCCGGACTTCAGGTTCGCGTGTCGGACGACATCGAAGCCGAGCTCTGGACCAAGCTGGTGATGAACTGCGCGTACAATGTCATCTCGGCGTTGAGCGGCGCGCGTTACGGCGAAATGATCGCGCTGCCCGAAGTCCGCGACGTGATGTTGCTGGTCGTCGAAGAGGTGGTCCGGATTGCGCGCGCCAGGGGCGTGGCGCTGCCATCCGATATTTCCGATCAGACCATGAGGCTGGCCGATGCCATGCCGACCACGCGATCGTCGACCGCGCAGGACTTCGAGAAGGGCCGTCCCACCGAGATCGACCATCTCAACGGCTATGTGGCGCGCGAAGCCCGACGGCTTGGCGTGGCGGCACCGGTGAACCGCACCCTGACCGCGCTGATGAAAATGGCGGAACGTGTGCGAGCCGGGAAAGCCGGCGCGTAGCCGTGCCCGCCCCGGCGGGAAGGCCGCAGCCCGCTTGACCCATGCTGCACGGTGCGGCCTTATCCTCCGCAAGTCTTGTGGAGGAAAGCGTGAAAGCCATCGTCATTCGCGAGTTCGGGCCGCCCGGTGTCATGAAGCTGGAGGAGGTGCCGACGCCTGAGCCCGGTCCGGGCGAGGTGCTCATCAAGGTCCACGCCGTCTCGGTCAACCGCACGCTCGATACGCGGGTGCGCGCCGGCACGTACGCGCGGCCAGTGACGCTGCCGCTGGTGCCCGGTGTCGATCCGTCCGGCGTGATCGTCAAGCTCGGTGAGGGCGTCACGCACCGCAAGGTCGGCGACCGCGTCACCGTCGCGCTCCGGCTCGGCAACAATAACAGCGGCGCCGATGCGTTGCGGCTGCTCGGCGTGCATGCATGGGGCGGCTATGCCGAATACGTCAAGGCAATCGCCGCGAACACCACGATCGTCCCTGACAACGTGGACTTCCCGACCGCGACGGTGGTGACGCGCCACGCGCCGATGGCGTTCCACATGCTGCGCGATCACGCGCAGGTCCGGCCCGGTGAATGGGTTCTGGTGATGGGCGCGGCCGGCGGGCTCGGCAGCGCCGGCATCCAGGTGGCGAAGTATCTCGGCGCCCGGGTCATCGCCGCGGCGGGCGGCGACGATCGCGTCAAGGTCGGGCTCGATCTCGGCGCCGACGCGGGCGTCAACTACCGCAAGCAGGATCTCGCCATCGAGGCGGCGCGCATCACCGAGGGCAAGGGCGTCAACGTGGTGTTCGAGAACATCGGCGATCCGGAAACCTTCCCCAAGGCGTTCGCATCGCTGACGCGGGGCGGGCGGCTTATCACCGCCGGGGGCCATGGCGGCGGCATCGTGCCGTTCGACGTCAACAAGCTCTACCTCAACCAGATCACCGTGATGGGGCGGACCGGCGAGACCGAGACCGGCGCCGCCGAGGCGCTGCAGATGGCGGCGGAGGGAAAGTACAAGGCGCTGATCGACACGATCCTCCCGCTTTCGGAAGCAGTGAAGGCCCACGAAATGGTCGAGTCGCGCGCCGGCATCGGCAAGGTCGTGCTGGAGCCGACGCGGATTTGATCGGCGGTATTTGCTATGTCGCTGTCGTGGCAAGTCTCTCCCGGCCTCATCCTGAGGAGCCCGCCGGAGGCGGGCGTCTCGAAGGATCGAGGCCGCCCCATCCTTCGAGGAGCGCACTCCGTGCGCTCCTCAGGATGAGGGGCGGGGAGAAACGCCGCCCGAAAGACAGAAGCCGGGAGTTAACCAATGACCGATCTGCGCACCATCCGTACCGACGTGGTCGGCAGCCTGTTGCGGCCGCCCGCGGTCAAGGATGCGCGCAGGCAGCTTGAGGAAGGCAGGATCGGCCCCGCCGAGCTTCGCGAGATCGAGGACCAGGCGATCCGCGACGCGATCGCGATGCAGGAAAGCGTCGGCCTCGACGTGGTCAGCGACGGCGAAATCCGCCGCCTCAACTTCCAGGACAGTTTCGGCGAGGCGGTCGAAGGCTATGATGCCAGCGCCAGCACGATGCACGAGTACGCGCAGCGCGTCGAACATGCCTCGGCGCTGCAGCGCTGGGAAACGCCGCTGCATGAGAAGGGGACGCCCATCACGCACCGGCGTCCGGTCAAGTCGCGGCTCAAGCTCGCCCGCAACGTGCCGCTGGAGGAGTACCGGTTCGTTCGCGGCATCGCGAAGACGCCTGCCAAGGTTGCGCTGATCGGGCCGGACCGCATCAGCCAGCGGTTCGCCCACGAAGACTCAAAGGCGGTCTACCGGGATGTGGATGCGTTCATGGCCGACGTGGTCGCGATCGAACGCGAGATTATCGGCAGCCTCATCGAAGCCGGTTGCCGTTATGTGCACATCGATGCGCCGGGCTACACCGCCTATGTCGACGAGCCGACGCTCGCCCAGTGGCGCGCCCGCGGCGAGAACCCTGACGAGAATTTTTCGCGCTCGCTGAAGGCCGATGCCGACCTGATCTCCGGATTTCCCGGTGTGACGTTCGGCATCCACCTGTGCCGCGGCAACCAGCGCAGCATGTGGCACCGGGAGGGCAGCTACGACGCCATTGCCGAGCGGCTGTTCACCGAGCTGCCGCACCACCGTTTCCTGCTTGAGTATGACAGCCCGCGGGCCGGGACGTTCGATGTGCTGCGCTTTCTTCCCAAGGGCAAGGTCGCGGTGCTCGGTCTTGTCAGCACCAAGGTGCCGGAGATGGAGAAGATCGACGATCTCAAGCGCCGGATCGACGAGGCCGCGAAGTTCACCCCGCTTGAGCAGATCGCGATCAGCCCGCAGTGCGGATTTGCGTCCGATGTCGTGGGGAATCTCATCAGCGCAGACGAGCAGAAGCGCAAGCTGGAGCTGGTGGTGGAGACCGCCCGGCAGGTGTGGGGGTAGCGAGTCGCCGTTCCATCCTCCGTCATGGCCGGGACAAGCCCGGCCATGACGCGGTGAAAGCTGTATGTAGCGGATGCCCCGCTTTCGCGGGGCATGACACTTTCTGCGGCGGGAGCGACGGCCTACTGGCTGACGTGCTCGATGAACTTCTGCGGCGGCGGATCGCCCCACTGCGAGACCAGCGCCTCTTCCGCCGAGAGCAGGTTCGAGCCGTTCTGCACGTTGAGCCGGTCGCTGTCGGCCCAGTGCTCGTGCACGCGGCGCCACGGATCGGCCCAGTAGTCGTACACCTGGCTGCCGAGCAAGTGACGGCCGATACCCCACATATGCTCGTACTTGTTTGCGGCGCGCATGTGCTGGTGGCCCATGAACACGTCGTCCATGTCCTGCACCTCGAACGAGATGTGGTTCAGCCCGGCATGATCGTGGTTGATGGCGAAGAAGACGTGATGATCGACGAACGTGTCACCCGCGTCGCAACGGTTGAACGAGCCGATCAGGTTGTCCTGGGTGCCGGCGTAGACGTCGTCGGAGCAGATGAAGCCGAGATGGTGGCGGAACCAGTTCACGGTCTCCTTCACCTTCGGAGTGCCGAGCACACCGTGCGCGATCCGCTTCACCCGCGACGGGCCCTTGGGAATGCGCATCAGGTCGCCCCTGCGGGCGAGCGGATCGGAGCCGGTGTTGAGCGCCTGCCGCGGCGCCGGAATCTCCGACACCTTGTCCATGCCCCACACCACCTCGATCTGATAGCCGTTCGGCTCGGTCAGACGGACACGCTTGCCGCCGCCCGGCTCGTCGATGTTCTCGATGCCCGACGAGCCTGAAACCTTGGCGACCTCCTTGAGATCGTCCTCGCTCGCGGCATGGTAGGCAAAGCCGACGAACTTCGGATCGCCCTTCTCGGTGATGTGGATGTGATGGACCGGGTCGGTGGCGCGGTAGTAGATCGCGTTGTTGGTCCGCTCCGACCTGACCAGACCGAAGTTCTCGAGGAACTCGGCCTGCTTGTCGAGATCGGGCGAGCGCAAACGCGCGTAAGCGATATCGGTCACCTTGATCACTGGCATGTCGTCACCCTGGCGTTTCCCGGATTCTGGTTGGCGACAACGATAACGCACCCTCCGGGGTGAAGCAATTTTGAAGCGGCGGACCGGTCGGGCCGGATGGTGCCGTGCTGGCCGGGCCCGGGGCGATATGCTCTATTTCCCGCGCACAAATAACGAGGGAGGAGGGGGCCGTGAGGCTGGCACTGTTCAGGTCTGCGCAAAATGCGGAGCTAACACCGGGGCTGCTGACCGACCGCGGCGTGGTCGACGTCTCCGGCGCGGTGAAGAAGGGCTATACGCCGCAGCTCACCATGCAGGGCATCATCGACCAGTTCGAGACCCTGCGCCCGGCCCTGCAGAAGCTCGCGGACAGCGGCGCCGCAGTGCCGCTCGACAGCGTCCGGCTCGGACCTCCGCTGCCACGGCCCGGCAAGATCCTCGCCTGCATCGCAAACTACTGGGAGCATGCCCAGCGCGAGGCGCGGCCGCTCAACATGTTCATGAAGAACCCCGACGCGGTGATCGGGCCGGGCGACACCATCATGCTGCCGGAATACACCGTGCCGTGGGCCTTCATGCACGAGGCGGAGCTGGCGCTGGTCATCAAGGGGCCCGCCAAGATGGTCAAGCAGAAGGACTGGAGGAGCGCGGTGTTCGGCTACACCTGCCTGATCGACGTATCGGCCCGCGAGCTGGGCCGCCGCACCTGGCCGGCCATTCCCCTGACAAGCTGGCTCGGCAAGTCGTTCGACACGTTCGCGCCGATCGGCCCCTGCATCGCCACCGCCGACGAGATCGAGGACCCGAACGATCTGATCGTGCGGTTCTGGGACGACGGCCAGCTCCGCCACAACTACAACACCGATGACATGGAGCACCGCGTCCCCGAGCTGGTTGAATGGGCGACCACGGTGATGACGCTTAATTCCGGCGACCTGATCGCCTGCGGCACCAATCATGAGGGTCTCGGCTTCCTGCAGGACGGCGAGACGGTCGACATCGAGATCCAGAACATCGGCAAGATGACGCTGGACGTGAAGGACCCGCTGAAGCGCACCTGGGAGCGTGGCGTCTACATGGGTGTCGACTCCACCAACCCCGACGCCGTGAAGCGCCATCGTCCGCAGGGCGGCCCGACGGCGACAGGCGCGATTTGAG
>CAZGSW010000104.1:13078-15576 GCA_964528635.1 uncultured Rhodoplanes sp.
GACAAGAGCCTGTCGGGCATGCTGGTGTCCGGCGAGATCGATGCGGCGCTGTCGGCGCACCCGCCGGCCTGCTTCGAGGAGGGGCATCCTGACGTTGCGCTGATGTTCCCGGACTATCTCGAGATCGAGCAGGAGTACGTCAAGCGCACCGGCATCTTTCCGATCATGCATGCTGTCGCGATCAGGCGGGAGATCGTCGACAGGTATCCATGGATCGCCGCAAATCTTTTTGCCGCGTTCGAGGAAGCGAAGCGGCGCAGCATCGCGCGTGCCTTGAACAACACGTCGTCGGCGCTGCCGATTCCGTGGGGCTACGAATACGCGCGGCGCATGAAGGACATCACGGGCGACGAACTGTTGCCGTATGGTGTCGATGCCAACCGCAAGACGCTGGATGCGTTCCTGCAATACGGCTTCGAGCAGGGCGTGCTGTTCAGACGGATGCAGCCGGAGGACCTGTTCCCGCCGCAGGTGCAGAAGAGCTTCAGGGTGTAGGGGGGCATGGGCCGAACTATCGGCCGTCATGCCCGGCCTTGTGCCGGGCATCCACGTCTTTCATGCAGCAAAGCAAGGCGTGGATGGCCGGGACAAGCCCGGCCATGACGTGGAAGGGTCGGTGACGCGCCCCTACCCCAGCGCCTTCACGCCCGCGGCGGCGATCTGCTCGTCCTCGTGCGACTGCACGCCGGACACGCCGATCGCGCCCACGCAGTCGCCCTGGTGCATGACCGGCAGGCCGCCCTGGAACATCACGTCGGCCGGGAAGGTGAGGAACGCCGGCCGCTCCTTGGCGCGGTCCTCCCAGAACTTGGTCGGGCGGCGTGTCAGCGCCGAGGTGCGCGCCTTGCCCATCGCAACTTCGGCGCTGATCGGGCCGGCGCCGTCGAGCCGCTCCACCAGCAGCGCGGCGCCGCTGTCATCGACGATCGCGATGGTGACGGCCCATTTGTTCTTGTCGGCCTCGGCCTTGCACGCGGCCATCATTTTCTGCACGTCGCTTGAAGTCAAAGCAGGTCTGTTACGCATGGCGTTTCTCCAAGGTTTGCGTTGATCGGGGAATTCCGGCCGTCAGTTGGACAGCCGGTTGAGAATGAAGGTTGCGCTCATCAGCAGGCCGGGCTGGAAGCCGAGCCGGCCGAACCAGCTATTGAAGATGAATGTCATCTCGGTGCCGCGCATGATCTCCGCGAGCCCGGTGTTGACCGCCAGCCGCAACTGCCAGTCGCCGCGCGGCAGCACGATCGCATAGGGCTCGACCGAGAGGTCGTCCGGCAGCAGCTTCATGGCGGTCGGGTCCTTGAAATTGGCGCCGACCAGCAGCAGCTTGTCGCTGGCGTAGGCGTCGACCTTGCCGGCCTCGAGCGCGGCGATGGCTTCCGCGCGCTCCTTGAAGCGCACGATCTCCATCGGGATTTCCTTGGACTTCGCGACGATCGCCTGCTCGTTGCTGGTGCCGGCGATGACGCCGACCTTCTTGTTGGCGAGGTCGGCCGCCTTGGCGATCCCGGACTTGTTCATCACCGCCACGCCGGTCGACTCGACGAAGACGTAGTTCGAGAAATCGACGATCTTCATGCGCGACAGCGTCACCGTGCTGGCGCCGCATTCCATATCGGCCTCGCCGTTCGCCACCACGTCGAAGCGCGACTGCGAGGTCACGGGCACCCACTGGATTTCGATGTCGGTGACCTTGAACTGGCGCCCGATCGAGCCCACCACCGACTTGCAGATGTCGACGGTGTAGCCGGTCGGCTGATTGCGATCGCCGACGAAAGAGAAAGGCGTGGAATCCACGCGGTGGGCGATCTTGATCTTCTTGGACGACAGGATGGTCTTGAGCCGTCCTTCGACGGTCTGCGCCGCCGCTTCGTTTGCGGAGACTGCGGTGATGGCGAGCAGGGCAAGCAGCGCAAACGCGGAACGAAACATGACATTCCCCTTCGAAGGCCCCGGACAGGGTCCATGATCGTGTCGCATTTGTAGCGCCGGGGCAGGGGGCGTTGCAATGCGTGGCCAAACGCAAAGACGCCGCGCGAGCGGCGCGGCGTCCCTCAAATCGCCGGATTGTCGCAGACCCTATTCCAGCCCGGTCGGCACGTCCTTGTTCTCGCTGACGAGCTTCATGCCGGACGCCTGCGCCATCGTTTCCATCAGTGTGGCGAAGTCCTTGCCGAGGTACTCTTCCGGGTTCTTCTGCGCCGTGGCATTGCCCATGTGCATCTGCAGGATCTGTCGGGTCGCCGCGGTGACCGGCATCGGCACGTCGATCTCGTCGGCAAGCGCCAGCCCGAGGTCGAGGTCCTTGCGCAGCAGTTCGGGGGTGAAGGTGGTGGTCCAGTCGAGGTTCACCAGCGCCGGCGATTTGTAGGCGGTGAACATCGAGCCCATCACGCCGTTGTTCAGGAACGCCAGGAAGGCGTTGCGCGGCACGCCCATCTTGTTGGTGAGCAGCGTGATCTCGATCAGGTTCTGGATCACCACGCCGAGCATGACGTTGT
>CAZGSW010000105.1:0-15558 GCA_964528635.1 uncultured Rhodoplanes sp.
TAGGTGAAGAAAATGGCGTTGTAGAAGAACGCCTGCGATCCCATCAGGCTCAAACCCACAAGGGTCCGGGACCGATGGCGGACGAACAGCGTGCGGAGCACCTCGCCGATCGGGGTGTGCGAGCGCGCCCGCAACCTCACCTTCGGAAGAGCGGCGGAGGGCGCCGCATGCCCGTAAACCCATCGCTCGATCCCGGCCACCACGCGCTCGGCCTCGCCGGCCCGGCCGTGCGTCATCAGCCATCGCGGACTTTCCGGAATCCACATCCGCATGAAGAAGATCACGACGGCCAGCAGGGCTCCGATCAGGAATGCAGCGCGCCAACCGAGTTCCGGATCCATGACGGCCGGATCGAGCAGCACGATCGCGCCGAGCGCACCGAGCGCGGCGCCCACCCAGAAGCTTCCATTGATCACCAGGTCCGTCCAGCCGCGCACGCGCGCCGGAATGAGCTCCTGAATGGTCGAATTGATCGCAGCGTACTCGCCCCCGATACCGGCCCCGGTGAGGAACCGGAAGAGCGCAAAGCTCCACAAATTCCAGGACAGCGCCGTCGCCGCGGTCGCGATCAGGTAGACAGTCAGCGTGATGAAAAACAGCCTCTTGCGGCCGAGCCGGTCGGTCAGCCATCCGAAAAACAGGGCTCCGGAAACGGCACCGGCCAGGTAGGCCGAAGCGGCAAACCCGACCTCGGCATTGCTGAACTGCAGCACGGGGCTCGCCTTGAGAGCGCCAGCCACGGTGCCGGCCAACGTCACCTCAAGCCCGTCGAGGATCCAGGTGACGCCGAGCGCAACGACAACGAGAGTGTGAAAGCGGCTCCACGGCAGCCGGTCGAGACGCGCCGGAATATCGGTTTCGACAATGGTGTCAGCCACGGCTTGCGAACGCCCGGGTGCCGCTGCGGTTCCACCGAAGACAAAGCCGGTGGCAGGACTCGCCCGCCACCGGCCAAATTGTCGCGCGGCCCGTCAGGGCATGACGTAGGCGTGGATTCGCCCGCGCGGATATACGGTTTCTGCAACCCGACGGTTGTGATTGCCCGAAATGATGATCGGATTGCCGTTCGGATCGATCCCGCTGACGATGCCAACATGGCCGCCGCGCCTGCCGCGCGACATGACTGCAATGGCGCCGACCTGCGGGCCTGAAATGCGCGTTCCATACGATGCAAACGATCGCGCGGTGTTCGACTGGCTCGGGCGATGCCCGCTCCGCTCCAGCACGAGATTCATGAAATGCCCGCACCAGAGACTGCTTCGCCCGGTCGGGTTGCCGCCGAGATAGCGGCGCGCCTCGGCGACCACGCTGCCACCACCGTATCCCGTGGCGACCTGTGAATTCGCGGAAGCGTAGGCGTTTTCTGCAACGCCATGACGACGCATCGACGGGTTTTGCATACGCCGCCAGTTGGCCGGTCTGCGTTCCGCATGAGCGTGGAGGCGGTGGCGTGCAGGCCGCTCACGCTGCACATGCTGTCGCCGCGCATGATGCCGGGCTTTGGTTTGCGTCGGCGCTGCGCTCGTCATGGCCTCATCGAGCGCGCCGATCGGACGGCCCGCGGTCGGATATTGCGATTGTCGTTCCCAGCCGGTCGCAAGTGCAGGCGTGGCAGCGAATACGAGAGTGCAGATCAGCATTGCCGTCGATGTTCTGGTCGAAACCATTCACGGGTGTCCTTTTTGTTGTGTCGTCCCCGATGCCGAAACGCGGCATCGGGCGCCGCTTCGCGGTCACCCGTGGCGATACGATGATGAGAATGCGGCGGCGGCCGAACGCGTGCCCACACTCGTTAAGCGGGGCTTAGTCGGGGGCTAACTCGCCGATACGCAAGGGTTTTTCCGATGGCCGGCCGGCGCATGCGGCGTGCCCGTGCATTGCATGGCTGCGTGGCTGCCGGCATCGCGCGTCCCGAATGCAACCTCGCGATGCATTCGATTGCGAATGTCGCAATCGCAAGGTTCGATTCGTCAGCGGCGGCTCAGCAGAAACACCGCCTGCTCGCCGAACAGATTCCAGAACCACCACGGCGCATTCAAGCGCAGCGGCGAGCCCCACGCATTGAGCGCGACTGCCCTATCCATCTGCACGCCAGCGACGATGCAGAGCTGGCGGAAGTCCTTGATGGTGCAGAAATGGATGTTGGGAGAATCCCACCAGGCGTACGGCAGGTTGTCGGTATGCGGCATGTGTCCGCCGAACGCCACCTGGGAGCGGATGCGCCAGTGACCGAAGTTCGGGAACGACACGATGGCGCGACGTCCGATCCGCAGCATGTGCTCGAGCACTGTTCGCGGATGACGGGTGGCCTGCAGCGTTTGCGAAAGGATGACGTAATCGAACGCGTCGTCAGGATAGTCGGCAAGATCGGTGTCGGCGTCGCCCTGGATCACCGCAAGCCCCTTGGCGACGCATTCGTTCACGCCTTCGCGGGACAGTTCGATGCCGCGTCCGTCGACGCCGCGGCGCTCGCCAAGCAGACGCAGCAGCTCGCCATCGCCGCAGCCCACGTCGAGCACGCGCGCGCCGGGGGCCACCATGTCGGCGATCAGCAGCAGGTCGACGCGCGAGCCGCCCGGAGTCCGGGCCGCTTCCGCCATCGTCAGGTCGCGCTTGAGCCGGGACAGCATCGTCACCTCGTCCCGTTGACCGGCAGTCCCCGCACGCGGGCAGCACCGTCCAGGAAGCCGCGCACGATGGCGAACAGCTCCGGCTCGTCGAGCAGGAATGCGTCGTGTCCCTTGTCGGTCACGATCTCGGCGAACGACACGCGAGCCGCGGCGGCGTTGAGCGCGTGCACGATGGCGCGCGAGTCCGAGGTCGGGAACAGCCAGTCCGACGTAAACGAGACCACGCAGAACCGCGTTTCCGAGCCCTTGAAGGCGCTGGCCACCGAGTCGGCGTAGTCCGCTGCGAGGTCGAAATAATCCATTGCACGCGTGAGATACAGGTACGAGTTGGCGTCGAAGCGCTCGACGAACGAACTGCCCTGATAGCGGAGATACGACTCCACCTCGAAATCCGCATCGAACGAAAACGTCGGATTTTCACGGTCCTGAAACTTGCGGCCGAATTTTCTGTGAAGCGCCGCATCCGAAAGGTAGGTGATGTGGGCGCCCATGCGCGCCACCGCGAGGCCACGCCGCGGATTGGCGCCCTCGACCAGATAGCGGCCATGCCGCCATTCCGGATCGGCCATCACGGCCTGCCGCCCGACTTCGTGGAAGGCGATGTTCTGCGCGGAGTGCCGCGTGGCGGCCGCGATCGGCAGCGCGGCGAACACCCGCTTCGGATAGCTCGCGGCCCACTGCAGCACCTGCATACCGCCCATCGAGCCGCCCGCCACCGCAAACAGCGTCTCGATGCCGAGCCGGTCCATCAGCATGGCCTGCGCACGGACCATGTCGCGGATGGTGATGACGGGAAACTCCAGTCCCCACGGCTTGCCGGTCTGCGGATTGGTCGAGGCCGGTCCCGTGCTGCCGAGACATGCGCCGACCACATTCGGGCAGATGACGAAGAAGCGCTCAGTGTCGATCGGCTTGCCGGGACCGACCATGGTCTCCCACCAGCCGGGTTTGCCCGTCACGGGATTCACGCTGGCGACGTGCTGATCGCCGGTGAGGGCATGGCACACGAGGATCGCATTGGTGCGGTCCGCGTTGAGCGTGCCGTATGTCTTGTAGGCAATCTGGAACGGCGCGAGGGAAACACCGGCGTCGAGCTTCAGGGGCGTATCGTCGCCAAACCGGGCGATCAGGCTGTCGCGCGGATGGTCCGCCTCGCTGATGCGAGCCGTCACCTCCGGTGCAGTGCCGATATCGCCCATTTGGTGTCCCGGCAGTAAAAAAGGCCGTATTTTGGGCCGTTAGGTAGGGATCGGCAGGCTCCGATGTCAACGCCTGTTTTGCCGGGCCGGCCACGCCGGACTGCAAATGCAGGTCCCGCCTGACAATAAGGGCTGTGGCAGGTAGTGTCGCCCGCCATGACGAAGCCGCCCAACAGCCCCTCGCTGACCGACCTGCGCAAGGACATCGACCGCATCGACGAGACGATGCACCGGCTCCTGATGGAGCGCGGCGAGATCATCGACCGGCTGATCGCGGTGAAGAACACGCAGGAGGTCGGATCGGCATTCAGGCCGGCCCGCGAAGCCGACATGATGCGGCGTCTGGTTCAGCGCCATCATGGGATTCTTCCGCTCGACACGGTGGAGAGCATCTGGCGGGTGATCATCGCGACCTTCACGCATGTACAGGCGCCATTCTCGGTTCATGCCGATCTGTCGGCCGGCGACGCAGCCATGCGGGACAGCGCGCGCTTTCATTTCGGATTTACGGTGCCGTTCGTGCCCCACGCCGGCGCATCCAGCGTGGTTGCCGCAGTATCGGAATCCAAGGGCGACCTCGGTCTGGTCCCGGCCTTCGCCGCGCCTCATGCCGGGGCATGGTGGACCGCGCTCGAGTTCGAGAGCGCTCCGAGAATCATCGCGAGACTGCCGTTCATCGACCGCGCCGACCATCCGGCTGCCCTGCCCGTATTCGTCGTATCGCGAGTCACCCCGGACGCGATGGTCATCGAGACCGAGGTCTGGAGCCTGCACGTCACCGGGTTCGGCCCGGATGCGGCGCGAGAAGCTGCGGCACACTGCGACCTGATCGCTGTCCCGGACCCGATGCTCGATGACGGAACGGCGCTGCTCGCCTCGATTCCGGCAGGCGGCCGGCCCGACGACGTGACCACGGCGCTGGTTAAGGCTGGCGCGAAGGTCCATTCATCGGCTCTCGTCGGCAGCCACGCGACCCGCTATACGGTGCCGGCCGCAATCAAGTAGTGCCCCGAGTAGTGTCCTATGACCGCGACCCGACCCCAACCGCGCCCCGGCGTGCTGGACATCGAAGCCTATGTGCCCGGCAAAAGCACGGCGCCGGGCGTCGCCAAGGTCCACAAGCTGTCGTCGAACGAGACGCCGCTCGGTCCGAGCCCCAAAGCCGTCGCGGCCTATAATGCCGTAGGCGCTCACCTCGAGGACTATCCCGACGGTTCCGCTTCGGAACTGCGGGAGGCCATCGGCCGCGCATTCGGGCTCGATCCCGATCGCATCGTATGCGGCGCAGGCTCCGACGACCTGCTCAACCTCATCGCGCGGGCCTATCTTGCCGATGGCGACGAGGCGATCCACACCACGCATGGATTTCTGGTCTATCCGATTGCCACGCTTGGAACCGGCGCGCGGCCGGTGGTCGCGCCGGAGACCGACTACACCGCCAGCGTCGATACGATTCTGGAGCGCGTCACCGCGAGGACCAAGGTCGTCTTCCTTGCCAATCCCAACAACCCGACCGGAACCTACGTGCCGTTCGACGAGATCAAGCGACTGCACCGCGGATTGCCGCCGCACGTTCTTTTCGTGATCGACGCGGCATATGCGGAGTACGTCCGTCGCAACGACTACGAAGCCGGCATCGAACTCGTCGCCACCAGCGAAAACGTGGTGATGTGCCGGACATTCTCCAAGATATACGGCCTTGCCGCGCTCCGGCTTGGCTGGATGTACGGCCCTGCGCATGTGATCGACGCGATCAACCGCATTCGTGGGCCGTTCAACGTCAACACCGCCGCCATCAAGGCCGGCATCGCCGCGATCGAGGACGCCGCTCACGTCGAGAAAGCCCGCGAGCACAATACGAAGTGGCTGGCCTGGGTCACCGACGAAATCGGCAAGCTCGGCCTGAAGGTCACGCCCAGCGTCGGCAACTTCGTTCTGATCCACTTCGCCGACGTCAAGACCGCAACCGAGGCCAACGCACTCCTGATGAAGCGCGGCCTGGTGCTGCGCCAGGTCGGAGCCTACAAGCTGCCCCACGCATTGCGCATGTCGATCGGCAGCGAAGAGGCCAATCGCCTCGTGGTGGCGACGCTCGCCGAATTCGTGAGGAGCGGCGCGTGACCGGGCTGGAGAGGCCAATCTACAACAGGCTGGCGCTGATCGGAGCGGGCCTGATTGGCGGATCGATCGCCCGCGCGGCCCGCGCGTGCGGCGCCGTTCGCTCCATCGTGGTGACCGCACGCAGCGCGGAGACGCGAAAGCGCGTTGCCGAACTGGGGTTTGCCGACCAGGTGGTCGAGACCAATGCCGCGGCGGTCGAAGGCGCCGATCTCGTTATCGTCTGTATCCCGGTCGGCGTAAGCGGCAGCGTGGCCGAGGAGATCGGCCCGCATCTGATGAAAGGCGCAACCGTATCCGACGTGGGTTCGGTGAAAGGCATGGTCTTGCGGGACATGGCCCCTCACCTGCCCGCTCATGCTCACTTCGTGCCGGCCCATCCGGTCGCAGGAACCGAGGACTCCGGACCGGATTCCGGCTTTGCCGAGCTGTTCGTGAACCGCTGGTGCATCCTGACACCGCCCGAGAATGCCGATCCGGCCGCGGTGGAGCGGCTGTCGGCATTCTGGACCGCGCTCGGCGCCAACGTCGAACGCATGCCGGCCGATCACCATGACCTGGTTCTGGCGATCACCAGCCACCTGCCGCACCTGATTGCCTACACGATCGTCGGAACGGCGGACGACCTGGCGGAGGTCACGCGGTCCGAGGTGTTGAAATTCTCGGCCGGCGGGTTTCGTGACTTCACCCGCATTGCCGCGTCGGACCCGACCATGTGGCGGGACATCTTCCTCGCCAACAAGGACGCGGTGCTGGAAATGCTGGGGCGCTTCAACGAGGACCTCTCGTCGCTCACGCGCGCCATGCGCAGCGGCGACGGCCAGGCGCTGTTCGACCATTTCACCAGGACGCGGGCGATCCGCCGGGGGATCGTCCAGATCGGCCAGGATTCGCCCGCACCGGATTTCGGCCGCTCGCACTCGGGGATGCCAGTCGAGCCGCTTCCGCGCCCCTATGCGGCAGACACCGAATAGCGGTCAGTTGCCGTCGAGCGATCCGAAACAGGCCAGACACCGCGTTTCGCCACCCCGCTTCGTCATGTACGGCCGTGCGCAGACCGGGCAGGGCAAGGCCTCGGCGTAATCCGCAGGCGGCGTGTAGCGGCGCCGGTCGATCGACAGGTTCGTCAGGTTGATCAGACCGTAGACGATCTCCCACCGGGAGATCTTGGACGCACCGTGGTGCCGCTCCCGGAAATGGATCGGAACCTCCTTGGTCCGAAGACCGGCGCGCACCAACCGCGTGATCGATGCGACAAAGAAGGAATAGCCGTCATTGTCGATGGTCTCGATCAGACCGACCGGCACGCGATCGAGCCTGACCGCGCGCAAGGATGTCGTGTACTCCTTCAGCGGAAGGCCCAGCGCGAACGAAGACAGCACGTTGGCGTAACGGCTCATGATCAGCCGGCCGCCGCTGTAGTCGAGCTGCCCGCCCGGCATGAACCGCGAACCGACTGCCAGGTCGGCGCCGGAATCGAGGCAGTCGAGCAGCCGCTGCACATCGGCGGGGTCGTGCGACAGATCGGCGTCCATCGTCACGATCCGCGCGTAGCCCATGCGGCGGGCGTGGAGCCAGCCCAGCTTCTGTCCGGAGCCGAGACCCAGCTTGCGCGGCCGCAGGATCACCCCAACACGAGGATCGGGGGGGCGCGCCGCCAGCACATCGACGGTGCCGTCCCTGGAGCTGTCGTCGATGATCAGGACGTCGCACCGGGCCGGCAGCGCAAGCAGCGCGTCGACAAGACCGCCGATCGAGCCCCGTTCATTGTACGTGCACAGCACGACCAGCGTGTCGGAGGTGCGGACCGGCGCGGGAAATTGTGCGGATCGGGACAGGAACACGAACAGGCCGACTTGCCAGGGACGACGTCAAATCAAGAAGGGCTATCCGCCCGGTCCCGGGAATACAGCACAGGCAAGGCACAATCCAAAGCGAGGATCAGAACAAAGGTGCGATCTGTCCCAATGGAATCGGCCCGAGCGCTATCGTGCCGTCGCTGAACCGCAGCGGCAGCGCGAGCGCTCGCTGCCCTTCGATGGTTACGGGCTGCCCGATGAAATTGAGGCCGGCCAGAAGCGCTGGGCCGATATTCGAGCGCGCGGCATTGCCGAGGCCCGGCGCCAGCCGGTCGAGCCGCCCGGTTTCCTTGTCCACCCTGGCCGGTGACGGCTGCTGGGCCTGCCGGTCCAGCCGCAGCGCGGGCAGCATCGCCGCCAGGTTGGCGACAGCAACGCGGAGCTGGCCGTCGAGCCGGCCGCGTGGGGTCAGCCCGAGCGTGCCGTTGGCCTGCGCGATGGTTTCGGCCTGACGAAACCGCGCATGCTTGATCTCGATGTTCCCGCCTGCCTCCTGAATCTCGCGAAAGCGTTCCGGCAGAGGCTTCGGCCTGAAATCGCGAAGGCCGCGAAGAACGGCTGTGATGTCCGCATCCAGGGGATTTTCCGTGACAGGATGCAGGTTCGGCGCCACCCCCGCACTCATTCTGGCGGTCACCTCAATCACCGGATTTTGGCGCGCAGACCCCGCCAGCATGCGCCCGACCGCCTCCAGCCGCTGCGCCGTGAACAGCCGCTGCGTATCGCCGCCTTCCGTGCGGTCGAACACCGGATTGTCGAGCACGATCGTGCCCCGCTCCGGCGCGTTAGGCAGTCCTCGCAATTCCAGATTCGCAGCCCGCCAGTTGCCGACGATGGTGGCGGTCTGTCCGGGCTCGGTGACCGCGAGCGGCCCCACCACCGCGCCGGTGAACCGTGTCGGCTGCCAGAGGCTCGCCGTCAACACGATGTCTTTTGCCGCGAAGTGGAGGTGCCGGGTGGCGGTCTTCAGGTCCAGGGTCGGCTCCAGGCACCGAAGCTCAAACCGGAACGGAAACCCACCGATCGACTCGGATGCGCAACGGTGCACCCGCCCCGCCCTCGCCTCGCGCTGCCGCCAGCCCTCGATCACTGCCCCGGCGCGGCTTTCCGCGTAGAACCACGCCGCAGTCCATCCGCCGGCCAGCGCGGCCATCAGCAGCGCCAGCACGTAAGGCCACCGGCGCGAGCGGGAAACCAAATCAGTTTGCATGGCGGCCGATCAACTCGCGGAATAAGGCGTTTCAAAGGTTGGCAGATACCATCGACGCTGTTGCAGCGTGCGCGGGAGACTGATAGCGAGCCACCGGGAATCTCCGGCTGCAATGGATCCGACTTTCGACCACGCTCCCGCCGATCTCTGGGTGTTCGGCTACGGCTCGCTGATCTGGCGGCCAGGCTTCGAACATGTCGAACGTGTGCCGGCCCGGATCGTCGGACTGCATCGCTCGCTCTGCATCTACTCGTTCGTCCATCGCGGCACGCCGGAACGTCCCGGGCTGGTGCTCGGTCTCGATCGAGGCGGCGCCTGCCGAGGGGTGGCTTACCGCGTCGAAGCGTCCAGGCGCGCCGACACGCTTGCCTATCTTCGGGCGCGCGAGCAGGCCACGTCGGTCTATCGGGAGACGGTCCGGAATATCCTGCTGGAGGGCAAGCCCGACCGGCGCATCGACGCCGTCTGCTACACGGCCGATCGCAGCCACGCCCAGTACGCCGGCAACCTGCCGCTGGAGCGGCAGCTTCATCTGATCCGGCAGGGGCACGGCCGCTCCGGCAACAACCGCGATTACGTGGTCGAAACGGTCGCCGCGCTGGAGTCGCTCGGCTGCAAGGACGTCAACCTGCATCGCCTCGCCGAGCATCTCAGGGCCGGAACGGAAACGTCCGCGCAAGCGTGACCGGCTCAGGCGGTCCGGCGTTCCGGCACCGCGGCTCCGAGTTCACGCTCCCCCTCGGCGACCAGCCGTGCCGTCGCGCTTTCGACGGCGTCCCTGAGGCGCTCGAAGAACGCGTCGCGGTCGAGCCCCGGCGCGATCGGCTCAAGAAATTCGACCACGATGGTGCCGGGCCGGCGGACGAACGACCGGCGCGGCCAGAACAACCCGGAATTCAGCGCGACCGGCAGACAGGCCGCGCCGGTGGCTGCGTAGAGATGCGCCACACCGTACTTGTAGCGCGGCTCTGCGCCGGCGGAGCGCCGCGTGCCTTCCGGAAAGATCATGAGCTGGCGGCCGCGGCCGAGCGCCGCGCGGGCCCGTGCAGTCATCGCCGCCAACGCCTGCGAGCCTGCGCCGCGGTCAACGCCGATCATGTCGGCCTTCCAGGCCAGCCAGCCGAACATGGGCAGCCACAACAATTCGCGCTTGAGGATGAAGATCGGATGCTCGAACAGCGGCAGCAGCGCAAAGGTTTCCCACGTCGACTGGTGCTTCGCCGCGACGATCAGCGGACCGTGGCCGATCCGCTCCACGCCGCGGAATTCCACCTTCGTTCCGCACACCACGCGCAACAGCCACAGACTGCTGCGCGCCCACAGCTTCGCCATCTCGATCGTGGTGCGCCCCGGCAACAGGAGCGTCGGCAGCGCCAGCACCATGAGAACCACGAGGTTCACGTAGAACAGCGCGTTGAACACGATGGAGCGGACGATCAGCACGGGGCGGGCAACCTGTCGCTTGCTACGGCCCGTCAGGAAAACGCTTCAAGCCGGATGCGGGCCAGCGCGACGATATACTTCAGGTATTCCCAAAAGAGGAGACGCGTGGTGGCGCCATCCGACCACCAGGCGTCGGTTCGCACACGGTTGGAAATGACCGGATAGGGCACCAGCCTGACCTCGGGGAGCTGGTGGGCAAGCTCGGCGAGCGCGCGCGGCAGATGATAATCCGAGGTCACGATGATCAGCGACCGGACGCCCTGCTGCCGGGCCCAGCGCTTGGTCTCGACCGCGTTCCCGATGGTGTCGAGCGCGACGTGGTCGAGATCCACACAGCAGTCGAACCATTTCTCGTACTGCGGGCTCATGTGAGCGATCTCGGACAGCTTGGTGTCCGGATTGACGCCCGAAATCAGCAGACGCCGTCCGTGGCCCGCCGCCAGCAGTTCGAGCGCGTCACTGATCCGGAACGCCGATCCCGTCAGCACCACGATCGCGTCGGCCTTGGACCGCATCGGCACCTCGGCCTGCGGGAGCTGGACGGTGAACCAGAAGAATCCGGCACCCAGCACCAGCGCAGCAAGGCCCACAACGGCCAGGAGCTTACGAAACATCCCTTATTCCCCGGCCGAACCCTAGCACGTTATGCGGCGGCCTCATGGCGTGAAAATGCTACTCGACGCTGCGCAGCGTCCGGTTAACGGTGAAGCGCGAGGTGACCGCTGTGACCAGAGCCGTGAGCAGCGCCTGCGCCACGATCGCCGCATAGCCCTCGATGCCGAGCTGGAAAGTACCGAACATCATCGCGAGTTGCTCGCCGCCGGGCACCCAGAACCCCCAGCGGCCGGCCAGACCCGAGATCACGAAAACAGCGATCGCCGCGACTCCGCCGATCAGGCCGCCCTCAAGACCGAGCAGCAGAAAGTGCCGCTGAAACTGGCGGGCGATGAAAGCGTTGGTCGCGCCGATGAAATGCAGCACCTCGACGATCGGACGGTTGGTCGCCATCGCGCCGCGCGTCGCGAACGCGACCGACAGCATGGTCGCCGCAAGCATCAGCATCAGGATGCCGATCCCGCCGATCACCGTGGTGTTCGCCATCGAGCGCATCCGGTCCATCCAGGCCCGGTGGTCGTCGAGGCTGGCCCCGGCGACGCTCTCGGTCAGTTGCTGGCGCAAGCCGGCAAGCTCGACAGCCACCCCCGGCGCCAGCCGCACCACGATGATGCGCGGCACCGGCAGGTCCTGCAGGGCCGCGCCGGAACCGAGCCACGGCTCCAGCAGCCGCGCGGACTCCTCCGCGGAATAGGGCCGCACCTCCGCGACTCCGTTGAAGCCGCGCGCGATCTCGGCCGCACGCGCGACCTGATCGTCGATCGACTGGTTGGGCTGCGGCCGCACCTGGATCGTCACCTCGCGCGACACATCCGACTGCCAGTCGCTGGCCGCCTGCCGGACCAGCATGACGGATCCCACCGTCAGCGAGGCGAGAAACGACATGATCGCCACCACGGCCACGAGGGCGCGGCCCGCGATCGTGTTCTTCGGCACGATCGGGGTGTCGCCTCTCGGCAGCAACCCGGCCATCCGCTGCGTCATGGACGGACTGTGGTCGATTCTCAGGTCGTTCAGCCGAGGATCAGTCATAGGAATGCAGCCGGCCGTCGTGCAGCACGAGACGCCGGGCGTCGTACTGGTCCATCAGCGCGATGTCGTGCGTTGCGATCAGCACGGTGGTGCCGGACTTGTTGAGTTCGATGAACAGGCGCAGCAACCGCTGTGCCAGGCTCGGGTCGACGTTGCCGGTGGGCTCGTCGGCAAGCAGAAGCTGCGGCCGCGCGATCACCGCGCGCGCGATCGCGGCACGCTGCTTCTCGCCGCCGGACAGCACCTGCGGATGCGCGCTCATGCGTTCGCCGAGACCGACCCAGTTGAGCAATTCGACCACCTCGCCGCGATAGCTCGCTTCGTCCTTGCCCATGATGCGGAACGGCAACGCCACGTTCTCGTAGGTGGTCATGTGATCGAGCAGCCGGAAATCCTGGAACACGATTCCGATGCGCCGGCGCAGGATCGACAGTTCGTCCCTGGTCAGGGACATCACGTCGTTGCCGAACAGCGTGACGAGCCCGCGGGTCGGTCGCAGCGAAAGGAACAGCAGGCGCAGCAGCGACGTCTTGCCGGCGCCCGACGGCCCGGTGAGAAACTGGAACGAGTTCGGCTCGATGTAGAAATTGAGGTCGCGCAGGACCTCCGGGCCGAGCCCGTAGCGCAGACCGACATGCTCGAAACGGACCAAGCCCTCTAGCGCCCGCGAGGGCGTCCCTGCGATTCGCTGTCCCGGCAGGATAGCGCCACCTTGGCCCCGCGTTTACCCCGCGTTAACCCGCCATTCCGTCTCTCTTGTCCGCGCGGTTGCGTCATTTTCATGGTTTCCGTTGCGTTAACGGACGGCTGCTACCGTCGCGGCGAGACGCCTGAATTTGCCTGAAGATTCGCTGATGCAAATCGTTTGCCCGAACTGTGAGGCCACATACCAGGTGAGCGCCACCGCGATCGGCACGGTGGGCCGCCAGGTGCGCTGCGTGCGCTGCCGCACAGTCTGGCATCAGAAGCCGATGGCGGAGGTGCCGCCGATCACGGTGAGTCCGCATGTCGCAGGGATGGCGGGCGACGACGATCCGGTGGAGGCCTTCAAGGCCGAACTCGGCGCGGCCGAGCCGCCGCCCCCGGCACCGGCCCTCGCCGAGCCTGTCGCCGCGTCCGCGCAGCCTGCCGAGAGTCCGGCGCCGGCCGCTCTCCTCCAGGAGGAGGCGCCCACGCAGAACGGCGATCCGTCCGGACCTCCGCTGTCCGACCTGATGGCGCAGGACGAGACCGCTCCACCGCAACAGGCCGACGCCGAGCCCGCGGCCGCCGCATCGCTGTCCGACATCACCATTCCGGTCGAACCCAGTCCGCCGGTCGCGCCCGAACTGCCGGAGGCGGGTGGCGAGACCGGCCGGCCCGCCGATGCCGTGGAGGCCGCGGCGCGACGCCGCAGGCGCAGCACGGCGCGCCGCCGTCTCCCGGTGCGGCCGGGCGCCGCGTCTGTGCTGATCGTCGTTTTCGCCTGCATCATCGGCGCGCTGTTCTGGGGACGCGCCACCGTCGTCCGCCATGCGCCGCAGATGGCCTCGCTGTACGCCACGATCGGACTGCCGGTGAACCTGCGCGGCCTCGAATTCTCCGGCGTCGAGGTTTCGCGCGAAACCCACGACGGCGTTACGGTCCTTGTGGTGGCGGGCACGATCACCAACACGGTGTCCCAATCGGTCGAGGTGCCGCGGCTGCGCTTCGCCATGCGAAACGAGACCGGCTCCGAAATCTACGCGTGGACCGCCATGCCCTCCAAGGAGGCGCTGAGCCCGGGCGAGACGCTCGAGTTCCGCAGCCGGCTCGCGTCGCCGCCGGGCGAGGGCCGCGACGTGACGGTCCGCTTCTTCACGCGGCTCGATGCCGTTGCCGGCCTGCGCTGAGGCCGTGGCGTGGCACGCATCCTGATCGCCGAAGACGAGGAATCGATCCGGACGCTGGTCGCGCGTGCGCTGGAAACGGACGGTCATCGCACCGTCGCAACAGCGGATGGCGCCGAGGCGCTGGAGGCGATCGCGCGCGAAGGCGAGGCGTTCGATCTCCTCTTGTCCGACATCAAGATGCCGGTGATGGACGGCATTGCACTGGCGCTCGCCGTCGCCCGCGACCATCCCGGCATCGCAATCCTGCTGATGACCGGCTACGCCGATCAGCGCGAGCGCGCCTCCGGCCTCGAGGGGCTGGTGCATGGCGTGATCGCCAAGCCCTTCACCGTGGCGGAGCTGCGCTTCGCGGTCGCCGCGGCGCTGGTCGCCGTGCGCAAGTAGGCTCAGAGCACGAACTCCCGCGCCACGCCGCGGCAGTCCATCTCGTATTCCAGCATCTCCACGGGCGGCCGCGCGAAATGCCAGGTGAGGCCGCCGTGCGCGGCGCCGCGCCGCACGATCTCGTCGGCCAGGAACGGATGCAGGTCGTGAACGGTGTAGACCTGCGTCGCGGTGGTGTCGGCCCAGCCGAAGCCGAACAGGCCGAGACGGCGGGTCATTTCCTCGAGCACGAACACGCCCTTCTCGCGGATCGCATCCGCCCCGGTCTCGCCGAAGCGCACGATGCGCTCGCGATAGCTGCCGGCGCCGCCGCGCGCCTCGGCGCCGCCTGCAATCACGAAGCCCGGCGCGCCGGAACCGCCGGTGACGGTATACGAGAAGGCGTGGAACGACGGCTCCGGCGGCGGATCGATCGGCGGGCAGACGTTGGAGCGCGCCACCGGATTGGTCTTGCCGTCGAACACGCCCCACCTCTCCAGCGTGACCACGTAGATCCTGTTGAAGTCGTGGAAGTCCTGCTCGGTGAAAGGCGCCGGCGAACGCAGTTCGCAAGCGCAGAACGAGGTCAGCGGGCGCCCCTGCGCCCTGATGTGCGCCTCGATGCGCTCGAAGCCCTCCCTGAGCGGCACCGGCCTGCGGAACCGCACCCGCTCGATCTGGTGGCCGGGCATCGCGGCGACGCCGCTTGAATACTGGAACGCGTAGGGAATGAAGCGGTAGTTGCCTGCGGCGAAATCGGCGACGGTCATGGGGATCCTTTCTTTGTCTCCACGATATCCAATCCGGTTCGCTGCGTCGTGCTGCCATTCGCTGCGCGGCTGCCGACCTCGATCAAGCAACTGCGCATGCGACTCGATGGAGCGAGTGGCACTCTGTGACCCTCCCCTGGAGGGGGAGGGTCGGCGAGCGTCGAACGAAGTGAGACGCGAGCCGGGGTGGGGTGAATGGATGTATGCGTCATGCGAAGGATCACCCCACCCCGACCGCTTTCGCTTCGCTCCAGCGGTCGACCCTCCCCCTCCAGGGGAGGGTGTTCGAGTATGCCGCGCGGCCTCCATCTCATCGTGTGCGTCATTGGGATCAAGCCAACGCTCCGCCTCCCGGCGTTTGGCGGGGCGCCGGGTGCCGCCCTTCTTCCCAGTCCGAATTGAAGTCACTTCGCATCTGCGCTCCTCGAAAGAATGTGAGGGAGGCGCG
>CAZGSW010000106.1:0-15414 GCA_964528635.1 uncultured Rhodoplanes sp.
CCCTCTTCCACCGCAGCGCGGGTGGCGTTGAGCGCGTCGTCGACGCGGTCAACGCCACCCGCGCTGCGGTGGAAGAGGGCATCGTCCCCGGCGGCGGCACCGCGCTGCTGCGCGCCAAGAAGGCGATCGGCAAGCTCTCCAACAGCAACCCGGACATCCAGGCCGGCATCAACATCGTGCTCAAGGCCGTCGAGGCGCCGCTGCGCCAGATCGCCGAGAACGCCGGTGTCGAAGGCTCGATCGTGGTGAACAAGGTGCTGGAGTCCAAGTCCGAGACGTTCGGCTTCGACGCCCAGAACGACGAATACGTCGACCTCGTCGAGAAGGGCATCATCGACCCGGCCAAGGTGGTGCGCCGCGCCCTGCAGGACGCGTCGTCGGTCGCCGGCCTGCTGGTGACCACCGAGGCGATGGTTGCTGAAGTGCCGAGGGAAGCCGCGGCTCCGGCCATGCCGGGCGGCGGGATGGGCGGCATGGGCGGGATGATGTAATCCGCTTCCGCCACAACGGACACACGAAGGGCCCGGCTTGTGCCGGGCCCTTTTCTTTTCGAGCCGGATCAGAGCGCCCGGAACATCACCAGCGCGTCGACGTATCCGCGGGCCGGATGATTGAAGGCGAGCGGCAGGCGCCCGACCACGTCGAAGCCCAGCGATTGCCACAGCCGGATCGCGCGTTCGTTGGTGCCGACCACGAAATTGAACTGCATGCCGCGGAACCCGCGCGAGCGGGCATGGTCGAGAGAATGAAGGCACATCGTGCGGGCAACGCCGCGCCCGGCCGCCGCGGGATCGGTGATGTAGCCGCAGTTCGCGATGTGCGCGCCACCGCCCTGCTGGTTGGGCCGCAGATAATACGTGCCGGCGATCCGCCCTTCGTCCACCGCAACGAACGTCTCGCGGTCCGCGCCCATCCAGTAGGCCCGCGCCTCGTCTTCCGTCATCGAAGCCGGCAAGGCATAGGTCTCGCCGGCGCGGATCACCGGTTCGACGATCGCCCAGATCGCGTTCCAGTCCGTGACGGTTGCGGGCCGGACCAGCACGCTATTCGTCCAGTTCGTCGACCGCGCGGGCGGCCTGCTCGATCGCATAGTGCACCCAGGCGTCGCCGCCGGAATCGCTGTTGGCGATGGCCACCCTGCCGTCGGTGCGGCGCGCCAGTGCCAGCACCGTCTCGTCGTAGTCGTCCGGATCGTACAGCGAGTTCGCGGCGTAGCTGTAGCCGTGCGGCCAGCGGTTCACCGTGATCGCGGCGATATCGCGCGACGACGAGAAACCGCCCGGTCCGAGCATGCGGTCGAGATCGTCGCGGATGCGCGTCTCGAAGTCGGCAAAGCTCATGGCGTAGAGCTTGCCCTGCCCGATGCGGTACTGGGCGCGTGCGTCGAGCCCCTGGTTCGGTGCGCCCGGCACATGGACGAGATGCAGGCAGATCGGACGGTCCGGGTCGCGGGTGTGGCTGTAACCGCCCATGCTGACCGGGAAATCCAGCGACACCTGGTGGTGGAACGACATCGGCGCGGAAATGCCGCTGACCTTGAGATTGACGAAGGCGCGCCAGTTGCGGACCACGACATTGGTGTAGACGATCGGCGCCTTGACGTTCTTCGCCAGCGCCTCGCGCTGCTCCTCTTCCAGCTCCGGCATGATGTGAGGGATCACCATGTGGTAACACGCCAGCACCACATGCTTCGCGGCTATGCGATGCAGCTCGCCGCCTCTGGAATAGCCGATATGAACGCGGCCGCGAGCGTTGCGGACCTGGAGACAAGTCGAATTCAGACGCAGTCGGACCGGCTGCCCGTCGACATCCAGTTTCGAATAGTCGAACGGCGCCCGTACGATGTCGCCCATCGTGCTGCCGGGCGCAACGCCGGGGATCAGCGACCGGACAAGCAGGCGCGCCAGCGACGCGTTGCCGTCAGGGAAGTGATAGATGTAAGGCTCGCTCCAGGACGCGCCGGCGCCGCCAAGCCCAAGGCCCGCAAAGCCGGGATAGCCGAGATCGCGCACCTCCTCCGCCGGCACAGCGTCGGCGCCCAGGCCGAAGAAGCCGAGCGTCCGCCCCTGGAAGACGTTCGCAACCTCCTCGCCGCACCCGCAGTGCTTGATGAGATAGTCGCGATAGCTCGTGCTTTCGAGCACGTCACGCTTTTCGTCGAGCGTACGCCCGGCGAGCGGATCGCGTTCGGCCGAGTAGAGCGACAGATACTGCGACTTGCCCGCAGCCGAGATTGGAAAGTCCGCAACAAAATCCCGCAAGGGCCGCGCGTTGTTTCGCGCTCGCGTCGCCGCATCCGTATTGAACCGCGGCGCGTCGCCGGCCACCAGCGTGTCGCGGCCGAACGTTTCCCTGGCGAAGAACAGGCCCCGGGACAGCCCCAGCGAAGGATAGAGCCCGGACTCGAATGCAGTCTCGAACCGCCTGATGTCGACACCCAGATCGCTCAGCAGTCCCTTCGCGGCACGGCCGTAAAGGCTGTTCGGCGACTGGAACGACTGGCTCCCGCCATAGCCGATGATGTGGCGCTCGCCGATGGCGAACTCGTTGCGTCTGGCGTGACCGCCAAAGTCGTCGTGATTGTCCAGGACGAGGATGCGGGCGTCCGGATTTTTCCGGCGGTAGAACCACGCGGCCGAGAGGCCGCTCAGGCCGCCGCCGACCACCACGAGATCGTAGCGCTCCTGAATGGTGAGCCGGTCGAAATCGAAACGCCGTCCTTCCCGTGCGAGAGCGTGGATGGCGTCGTACGAGCCCGGGTGCTGGCCACGCAGGCCCGTCAGCGCCGGGGGATAGGCACCCGGCTGCGCCGCCAGTTGCCGGAACGGAGCGAGTCCCGCCGCAATCGTCAGCGCCGTGCCGTTGAGGAAATCGCGCCGCGTGATCGCCATGGCCCGACCTTAGCACGGAACGCGCTCGTTCCCGGCTCCGTCCGGAGCGGCCCGGTCAGTTGGTCGGCAGCCTGAACCGCAGGATGCGCTGGCCTCCGATCAGCTCCAGCGTGTCGCCCCGCCTGCGCCAGGTGGTCACCTGCGACAACGTGGACAGAAGAAGCTCGTCACCCTGCGCCCGTTCCGGCGGGCAGGCTTGCCGGGTCGCCGCCCCGGTCAGAACGGTCACGGTGTGAGCGGCGACCACGAACTGGCCCTGAACCCGGTTGCACCACATCTGAAGGTCGATCATTCCCCTGGAGTCCACGTCCATATTGGGGATGCGTTCGGAGCCACGCATCGGCGCAACGTCCATGATCAGTTCGCTGTCATAGGGAAATCCGCTATCCGCCAGGGCCATCCCCGGCACGCATCCCAGAGCTGTCAGCAACAGCCGCGCGAGCCACGTCCGCACATTCATTCCAGGCCCCTCAAGTCTTTTGTCTCTCAAATCTTGCGGCCGAAACTTGCTCAGTCGCAGCAGCGTGCGTCAAGAGATCGTGGGAATATTGCCGCCATCTTGCGTGTTATGCTCGACGCAACCAGCCCGGGAGGATCGAAATGGACCAACGCATCATCGATCTCTATGACGACTTTACCCATGGCGGAATGAACCGCCGCGACTTTCTGGATCGTCTGACCAGATTGGCCGGTTCGACCGCAGCCGCAGCGGCCCTGCTGCCGCTGCTGCAGAACGACTACGCCCAGGCGGCCGTCGTTCCGGAAAACGATTCCCGGCTGGCCACCGAACGCGTTTCCTTCGAGTCTCCCAAGGGTACGATCAACGGCTACCTTGCGCGGCCCAAATCAAAGGGCAAGCGGCCCGTGGTGCTGGTGATTCACGAGAACCGTGGGCTGAACCCGCACCTTGAGGATGTCGCGCGCCGCTTCGCGGTCGAGGGGTTCCTTGCCTATGCGGTGGATCTGCTGTCGCTGGTCGGCGGCACACCGGCAAGCGAGGATGCGGCTCGCGAGCTTCACCCGAAAATGAACCAGGGCGACGCAGTCACCGCGCTCGTTTCCGCGGTCGAATTCCTCAAGAGCCATCCGGAATCGACCGGCAAGGTCGGTGCGGTCGGCTTCTGCTTCGGCGGCCTGATGGTGAACAGGCTTGCGGTGGCGAGCCCGGCGCTGGATGCCGGCGTTGCCTATTACGGGCGGCAGGTTCCGGCCGATCAGGTCCCCAAGATCCGGGCCACGCTGATGCTGCATTATGCGGAAAAGGACGACGGCGTGAACGCCGGCATCACCGCCTATGAGGCCGCGCTGAAGGCCAACAACAAGCGATACGTGATCCATCACTATCCAGGCACGCAGCACGCCTTCAACAACGATCTCGGCGCCGCCCGCTACAACAAGGCAGCGGCGGATCAGGCCTGGGCCCGGACTGTCGCGTTCTTCAAGGAACACCTGGGCACGCCGCCAAACGCGGCCTGATTCTTCAAGGAAAACGGCGCAGGAAGCGGCGGCACCGCTTCCTGCGCTCGTTTTTTGGTGCTGCCGTCAGGCCGACCGGCCGCGCAGCGACAGATAGAAGTCGTAAACCAGCAGCGCCAGCACGAACAGGCAAATGACGATCAGCGGCAGGGCCGGGACCCAAACCAGCATGAAGCCCATGAAGATAACCACCAGGATGATGCCGATGATGCCGGTGACAAGATTCATCATGGCTCGCACCCCTTCTTCAGCGCGGCTATGCGCCCGTTCCCTGATACTTGACCAGCCAGTTGGCCGTGCGCAAGAGCCGTGCATCGTTGCCGCGCCGGCCCACCAGTTGCACCCCTAGCGGCAGCCCGCTTTCGCTGCGGAGCAGCGGCACCGTCACCGCCGGCGTACCGAGCAGGGTCCACGTCGTACAGAAGATCGGACTGCCGGTCGCCTCGCCGACCGGAGCCTCGCCGGGCGCCGCCGGGGTCACAATGGCGTCATACTCGCTGAACACCTCGTCCAGCGCAGCGTTGAGGTTAGCCGCCCCGGTTTGCGCCGCGAGGTAGTCGACCGCGGTATAGGTCCGGCCCCGCTCGATCAGCTCCCGCAGTTGTGCGCTGAGCTTGTCCCGCCCCTTCTCGTAGTCGCGATGGAAATTGTAGGCCATGTCGGCTTCCATCACGGTCTTGTGCCATTCGATGGCGCGGCCGAAACCTGGGCCCAGATCGACCTCCACGCAAGCGTCGCCAAGCTCCGCAACGAGCTCCGCGAATGCCTCGCCGGTCACCGGCTCGGCCTGGTCCCACACCGCTGATTTCACGAAGGCGAAACGCGGCGGCAGCGGCGGCTCGGCGGCGGCGGTGGCGGCGAGCGGCGGGCGCGCCACCGGCCTGGTATCGGGATCTTCCGGGTCGAAGCCGGCCAATACCTCCGCGAGCAATCCTGCATCCTCCACCGAACGGGCGAAGATGCCGACCTGATCGAGCGCGCGCGACAGCATCAGCGCGCCAGTCCGGGGGATCATTCCATGCGAGGGCTTGTACCCCACAACCCCGCAATAGGCGGCGGGCCGGATGGTCGAGCCGTTGGTCTGGGAACCGATCGCACCCGGCACCATGAAGGCCGCCACCGCGGCGGCCGAGCCGCTCGACGATCCTCCCGGCGTGCGCGTCGTGTCGTGCGGATTGCGGGTCTTGCCTGGATGGAAGTAGGCGTATTCCGTGGTGACGGTCTTGCCGATGATCACCGCGCCCGCGGCGCGAAGCCGCTGCACCGCCGCCGCGTCCTGTCGCGGTGTACGCCCGGCCCATAGCGGCGAACCCAGCTCGGTCGGATAGTCGCCCGTGTCGAAAATGTCCTTTACCGCGACCGGGACGCCGTGAAGCGGCCCCGTGCTGCGGCCGTGGGCGCGATGCTCGTCGAGATCCCCGGCCTGTCGCAACGCGTGATCGCGATCGAGAAAGGCAAAGGCCTGGACCTCGGGCTCGATCTGAGCGATCCGGTCGAGACACGCGGTGACCAGTTCGGTGGACGTCGCGCGCCCTTCCCGGATTTCCTCCGCCGCCTCGCGCAAACCCAGCGCGCACAAGCTCATTGTCCCGATCTCCTGCCGGACCGCGAGGGCCGCGTCATCGCGGAGTATAGAGATAATCCGGCAGCCACAACGCCAGACCGGGGAACACGTAGACCAGCACCATGGTGAGGAACACCATGAACACGAAGGGCAGCGCGCCGCTGAAGATGTCGGAGAGCTTCACCCACGCCGGGGCCACTCCCTTGAGATAGAAGGCGGCCATCGCCACCGGCGGCGTGTTGAACGCCGTCTGGGTGTTCAGGGCGACGAGGATACCGAAGAAGATCGGGTCCACGCCGAACTTGGGCAGCAGCGGCAGGAAGATCGGCACGAAAATGATGATGATCTCGGTCCACTCGAGCGGCCACCCGAGCAGGAAGATCAGGAACTGGGTGAGGATCAGGAATCCTGTCTGCGACAGGTTGAGCGACAGGAAGAAGTTCTCGACGACCTGCTGCCCGCCAAGCACGGCGAACACCGCGGAGAACGTCCAGGAACCGATGAACAGGTAGCACACCATCGCGCTGGCGCGGGCCGTGAGATAGACCGAATCCCGCAGCATCGTGAAGTTCAACGCCCCGTAAACCGCCGCGAGCACAAGACTGCCCAGGGCGCCGGCCGCCGCCGCCTCCGAGGGCGTCGCAAGGCCGAACAGGATTGCGCCCAGCACGGCCACGATCAGCAGGGCCAGCGGCAGGAACGACGTGGCCAGCGCCCACACCACCTGCCGGGTCGGAATATCGGTCTCCTCGGGCGGCAGCTTGGGGCACAACGCCGGATTGATCATCGCGCGCGCGATGATGTAGAGCACATAGAATCCAGCCAGGATGAATCCCGGAATGAAGGCTGCCGCGTACAGCTTCACGGCGGAAATGCCCGCCGTCGCGGCATAGACGATGAGCAGAATGCTCGGCGGGATCAGAATGCCGAGACAGCCGCCCGCGCACACAACGCCGGCCGAGAGCTTGACGTCGTAACCGGCGCGCAGCATCGCCGGGAACGCCAGCAGCCCCATCAGGGTCACCACGGCGCCGACGATGCCGGTCGCGGTTGCGAACATCGCGCAGGTCACCATGGTGGCCACGGCAAGCGAACCGGGCACGTTCTTCATGGAGATCTGAAGCGAATAGAACAGCCGGTCCAGAATATTTGCCCGCTCGACCACGTATCCCATGAACAGAAATAAAGGGACGGCAGTCAGCACGTCGTTCGACATCACCTCGAAGGCTTTTTGCACCAACAAAGTAAAAATGCGGTTCTGAACGAAATCCTGGGTCGGGAGGTAGTAGGCGTAGAAGCCGAAGCCGACCCCCATGGCCATCAACGTGAAGGCGATAGGGAACCCCAGCATGATGATGAAGATAAACAACCCCAACATCAGCATGCCGATTTGCGGGTCAGTCATGGATCAATTCCCCTTCTGACCCGATACGGCAAGCGCGTCGTCATCGCCGCCACGGAGCTTCTGCTCCTGCATGATAATGCTTTCGGTTTCCTCGACGTCCTGAAGACGCGGCGGCCATGCGCCGGTACGAATGCACATGATGCAGCGGAAAATCTCGGCAATGCCCTGCAGCAGCAGCAGAACCCCGGTCGCCGGAACCAGAGTCTTCAGCGGAAACACCGGAATGCCGGCCGGGCTGAAGATGCTGACCTCGCGAAAGCGGATCGACATTTCCGCGTAGTTCCAGCCCGAGTAGATGAAAGCCGCCACCGCCGGCAGAAAGAAGAAAACATAGAGCGCAAGGTCCATCTTGGCCTGCGTCTCGGGCTTCCAGAAGCGATACACGACGTCGGCGCGGACATGACCGTTGCGCGACAGCGTGTAGGCGCCCGCCATCAGGAACATGGCGCCGTACGTGATGTAGCTGAAGTCGAATGCCCACGTCGTGGGCGCACGAAGCACGTAGCGGACGAACACCTCATAGCTGACACCCAGGGTCAGAATGAGGATAAGCCAGCCAAACGCCTTACCGACCCACATGCTCAGCGAGTCGATGACGAGACAAAACCGTTGCATGCTGGACGTCCCCCCGCGGCGCCTTGCTTTCAGACTAACGAAGCGCCCCGACCCGCCGCCATTGGTCCAAAGCAGGTTGGGCGGCGCAGGAGCGCCGCCCTCCCCGGTTCGAACCGTTCACTCGAGCGCAATCAAAGCTTCAATACGCCCGGGAAGTGGTGGTTGAAGGCGCCCTTGTAGTCGGTCGCGTTCATCATGTTGTAGTACACGACCTTGCGCACCCAGGCCTTCTGGGAGTCCATGACGCGCTTCATGAACTCATCCTTGGCAAGCGTCGCAATCAGCCCGTCCCACGCCTTGATCTGGGCGTCGAACACGGCCTGCGGCGTGCGCAGCACGTTGACCTTGTCCTTGTTGATCAGCTCCTGCAGGTCGTCGGAATACTGCCGCATCGCCATCCACGCACTGGCCGAAGACGCGGCTTCCGCGGCGTATTGCAGGATCGCCTGCTGCTCCTTGGGCAGGCTGTTGAACTTCGGGCGATTGAACATGATCTCGAAGTACTCGGTCGCCTGGTGATGGCTGCCGAGCATGTAGTTCTTCGCCACGTTCTGCGCGCCGAAGCGACGGTCCGAGGTCGGGTTGTTGAACTCAAAGCCGTCGATCACGCCGCGCTCCATGGCCGGCACGATCTCGCCGCCCGGAAGCTGCGCGACCGCGGCGCCCAGCGCCTGGAACAGGTCCGCCGCCAGACCAACGGTGCGATACTTCATGCCCTTGATATCGTTGGCCGATGCGATCGGCTTCTTGAACCAGCCGAGCGGCTGGGTGGGCATCGGCATCGAGAAGAAGCTCTTGACGTTGAGCTTCATGATCTTGGTCTGCAACTCCTCGAACAGCTCCTTGCCGCCGCCGTAGTGGATCCAGCCGAGGCCTTCATCGGCATTGAAGCCGAACACCGGGCCGGTGCCGAACAGCGAGGCGGCCTTGTGCTTGCCGTACCAGTACACGGTCACGGTGTGGGCGGCGTCGATCTGGCCGCCGTGCACGCCGTCAAGAACCTGGAAGGGATGCACCACGGAGCCGCCGTGCAGCAGGTCGATCTTCAGCCGCCCGCCGGCCATCTCGTTCACGCGGGTGATGTACTGCTGCGCCATCTCCGTGAAGATGTCGGTGGCCGGCCACGAGGTCTGCATGCGCAGCGTCGCGGTCTGGGCGCGCGAAACCTGCGGCATCGCGACCGCGGCCGCGCCGGTCATCGCGGCGCCCGCAAGGAATTTGCGGCGGGTGGATTTTGTCTGTGTGCTCATCTGGATGCTCCCTCCCTGTCATATGTTGGGCGGCCATTACGCCGCTTATTCGAAAAACGCCGGCGGCCGGTCTGTATTCCGCCAGCCTTGGGGCTAGTTTTAACCTGTTGGCGGCGTTGCACAAGCCCGGCCGGGCCAGACCCGTTGCGATGCCGGACATCATCCTTGCAGCAGGGTCCGGCGCAAGCCCGACAAAAGTGGCAGACTGCCGCACGGTCGTCGCGCCGATGCGTGCGGTGCAAGATCGCATGATTTGACATGCCCGACAGGAGAAATTCGTGACAGGCCTCGTTTCGACCCTCGCCACCATCTGGAGGCTGGCCACACCCTATTTCCGGTCCCAGGACCGGTGGGCAGGGCGGATCCTGCTCGGGGCAGTGGTCGCCATCGAGCTTGCGATCGTGGCGATCACGGTTCTCATCAATCAATGGAACAACCGTTTCTATAATGCACTGCAAGAAAGGAATTGGGACACGTTCGTCAGCGAGCTGACCTACTTCTGCGGACTGGCTGCCGCCTTCATCGTGCTTGCGGTCTATCAGCTCTACCTGAACCAATGGCTCCAGATCCGGTGGCGCCGGTGGATGACCAGAGCCTATCTCGGCGACTGGCTCGACGGCGCCAATCACTACCGGATGCAGCTCCTCGGCGATGCCGCCGACAACCCGGACCAGCGGCTGACCGAGGACATCATGATGTTCATCGAGAAGACCTTGAGCATCGGGATCGGCCTGCTCAGCGCTGTGGTTACCCTGGGCTCGTTCGTCGTGATCCTCTGGGGATTGTCGGCCGCCGCGCCCCTGACCATGTTCGGGAGCACCTGGAATATTCCGGGCTATCTGGTCTGGGCGGCGCTGATCTACGCCGCGATAGGAACGATGGTGACCCACTGGATCGGCTGGCCGCTGATCCAGCTCAATTTCAACCAGCAGCGATACGAGGCCGATTTCCGCTTCAATCTGGTTCGCGTGCGTGAAAACGCCGAACAGATTGCGCTGCTCAAGGGCGAGCCTGCCGAAACCATCCGTCTGCTCGATCGCTTCGGGCGCGTGGTCGACAATTTCATGCTCATCATGAGCCGGACCAAACAGCTCACGTTCGTCACGGCGGGCTATCAGCAGGTGTCCGTCATCTTTCCGTTCGTGGTGGTCAGCCCGGCCTATTTCGCCGGCGCGGTGCAGCTTGGCGGGCTGATGCAGACCGCGTCGGCGTTCGGCAGCGTGCAGACGTCGCTTTCGTTCTTCATCACTGTCTATCGTCAATTGGCGGAATGGCGTGCCGTGATCCAGCGGCTGGAAGGCTTCCAGGCCAGCGCAGCGGCGGCCCGGACCGCAGCCGCCGCCTCACCCGCAATCGAGGTGGCGGACGGCACCGATTCATCCGCAGTCGAGATCCAAAATCTCGACGTCACACTGCCGAACCGCAAGCTGCTTGTCTCAGCGGACGGGATCACGATTCCGGCCGGCGATCGCGTGCTGGTGACGGGCCCGTCGGGCTCCGGAAAGTCGACGCTGTTCCGTGCCATCGCCGGTATCTGGCCATTTGGAAAGGGCCGGATCACGATTCCCGGTGGCGCCCGGATCATGATGCTGCCGCAACGGCCCTACTTTCCAACCGGAACGCTGGTCGATGCCGTGACCTACCCGGCCAAAGCCGGCACATTCACGCACGCGGATATCGAAGGTGCATTGCGCGCGGTCGGTCTGCCCGATCTCGCCGGACGGCTTGACGAGCCGGGGCACTGGAACCGCACGCTTTCGCTTGGCGAGCAGCAGCGGCTCGGCATGGCCCGCGCCCTGCTGCAGAAGCCCGATCATCTTTTCCTGGATGAAGCGACAGCCTCGCTGGACGAGGCGTCGGAGGAAAGGCTCTACCGGTTGCTGCAGGAGCGGCTACCCGGAACGACGATCGTTTCGATCGGGCACCGATCGACGTTGCACGCGCTGCACCAACGCGGCCTGGTGCTCAAGCCCGGCGAATCCGGCCATCGCGTCATCGCGGCCGCATCTCCAGTGGCCGCCTCGTAGGTGGCCTCCAGGGTGCGCCGTCGCGCAAGGCACTCATGCACCGCCAGACAAAGCAACAGCGGCGGCCTTTCGGCCGCCGCTTCGAGATTCCGAAACCGGTTCGGACCATCCCTTACTTGAGCGCGTTGAGCGTCGTGTCGAACTTGGCGCCGACCACGAACGTGTCGCCGCACCAGCGGGATGCCGGGTTGGCCGTCGTCACCAGGAGGTAGTTGGCGCAGTCGGCCGTGCTCATGTCGTTGCCGTGCCAGCGCAGGTCGAGCGTGAGCGCCTTGTAGGTGAACGCCAAGCCGGCATTGTAGTAGGTGTAGCTCGGATCGACGCCGCCCACTGCAAGAAAGCCCGCGTCGTCGATGAACCAGTGGCCGACCTCGCCGGAGACGTACAGCCCGAGTTCACCGACCTTGAGCGGGGTCACCCACTTGAGCGTGCCCGAGACGTAGAACGCTTCCGCATCGTTCGGGAGCAGGCCGGTCCCGCCATAGTTCAGCATGTCCGGCGTGTAGAAGACGTTGAGGCCGAGCGACAGGTCCCGCGTCACCTCAAAGCCGAACTTGCCGTAAATTTCCACGAAGTCGCTGTTAACGTTGAACAGCTCCTTCGGGTAGTAATAGTACAGCGCGCCGATATCGACCGAGAAGATGCCCCAGGTGTTGCGCCAGCCGCCATAGAAGTTCACTTCGGCAGACGGATCGCTGAAGCCGTATGCCGATGCCCAGTTGATCGCCCAGGCCGCGGCGCCGACATAGAACGTTCCGATCGAAGTGATGAGTTGCGGCTCGAAGTAGGCGCCACCGGACGGCCCACGATTCGACTGCGAAACGCCGCGGAAGATGTAGTCGGACTGGGCGATACCGCCGAACGCGATATCCCACATCGGAGCGGGCGGTGGTGCAACGACCGGCGCGGCCTTGACCGGCAGATCGGCAGCGAACGCAGAACCCGCAGACAGCGTCAGCGCGGTAACAGCCGACAGCAGAACCTTCTTCATTGTTAGCCCCTTCCCGTTACTTCGGGATCGGGGACCCGGGCCACGTTTACGGACGGTCTCGCCACTCGAGAACACGACTGGAAACTGCAACCCTACAGCCCACGACTCCCGCGTTTTATGGAAGGATTATGACGGCTCCAAACATCGTTCCGGCAAGGCGAAACGGATGGCAACTGCTGCCTTTTTAGGCGATCAAGCCTCGACGGCTGCAATATCCGGGTCGTGTTGCGATTCCGGCACATTGCCTTGGCGCCCCGGCGACGTCCGGTGTGGACAAGTTGCCGGGGCGCGTCAGGCTAATCCTGGAAAACTGCGACCGCCCGGATCGGCGATCCGGTGCCGCCCCGCCATTTCATCGGCAAACCGATAAACTGAAACCCGCCCTTGCCGAGCAAGGCCTCCAGATTGCAGAGGCTTTCGATGTGGGTGATGTCGAGTTCGAGACAGGCCTTGTGGACCAGGGTGTTCACCATGCCCTCAGGACCCGGCCGCATGGAATCGATGCCAAAGTGCACGACGCCCTGCTTTGCCAGCCACTCGGTGGCGGCCACGTTCACCCCCGAATTGTCGGTCGCGTACTCCTTGCGGGGAAAGGTGCGCTCGTGATGACCGGTGCAGAGCAGCACGGTGCCCTTCTTCGGCACCGGGACGCCGGCCTTCTTTACCGCAGCCTCCAGGTCCTCGGGCGTGATCTCCGCCTTCGGCGCGATGTGGCGCAGGTCGATGCAGATGCCGGGCACGATGCAGTTCTCGAGCGGATACTCGTTGATCGGCGTCCCGCCGGGACCGAAGTGGCGCGGCGCGTCGATATGGGTGCCGCCATGGTCGGGCATCGAGAAGAACATCACGCTGTTGCCGTGCACGCCGCCGGACTCTGCCCGCGCCTCCTCGTGCGTTTTCCAGACCCCGTGGATGATCGGCGGCTGGCCGGGATAGCTCGGGGTGCGGTGATAGAGTTCGCGAGTCAGATCGACAATTTTCATTCTTTGCTCCCGTTGCCCACGTTTGCCCAACGTGGCTGCAGGAGACTAGCGACAGCGAGGTTGCCCCACAACGCCGCGTGCTAGGCTTGCGGCGCAGTCAAGCCATGCCGGAGCCCCCACCATGAAACTGAGCACCGAGCGCATTCTCACCACCCACACGGGCAGCCTGCCGCGTCCCGGGCGTCTGGTTGACCTCATCCTGCGCAGGGAAAAGGGCGATGCGATCGACCCCGCAATGTTCGAGGCCGAGACTGCCGGCGCGGTCGACGAAATCGTGCGGCGACAGGTGGCGGCGGGCGTGGACGTGGTCAGCGATGGCGAGATGAGCAAGCCGTCCTACACGACCTATATCCGCCACCGGGTCGAGGGCATCGAGACCGATCCGCGCGCGGCCGACAAGGGCCGCGACATCATGGTCGGCCGCGACATGCTGGCCCACCCGGACTTCGCAAACCGGCGCCGCAACTTCTCGGACTCGCCGTTCCCCGGCTGTGTCGGTCCACTGCGCTACAAGGACCGCGCGCCGCTGGAGCGCGACCTGACTCACCTCGCAGCCGCGGCCGCCAGGGCGAAACCTGCGGACGTCTTCATGACGGCCCCCTCGCCGGGCATCCTGACGCGCTTTGTCATCAACCTGCACTACCCGAACGAAGACGCTTACGTGGAAGCGCTCGCGGAGGTGATGCGTGTCGAGTACCAGGCCATCGTGAACGCCGGCTTCGTGCTGCAGATCGATTGCCCCGACCTCGGTTCATGCCGCAACAACCAGTATCGCGACCTGACCGACAACCAGTTCCGCAAGATCGCCGAGCGAAACATCGCCGCGCTGAATGCAGCCACCGAAGGCATCCCGGCGGAAAAGATGCGGCTGCACATCTGCTGGGGCAACTACGAGGGTCCGCACAGCTTCGACCTGCCGCTCCTGAAGATCATCGACATCGCCTTCAAGGGACGCCCGCAGGCGATCAGCATCGAGGCGGCCAATCCGCGTCACGACCACGAGTGGGAGGACCTCGCCACGATCAGGATTCCGGACGACAAGGTGCTGATCCCGGGCGTGATCGATTCCACCACCAACTTCATCGAGCATCCCAAGCTGGTGGCCCAGCGGATCGGCCGCTACGCCGGCCTTGTCGGACGCGAGCGCGTGATCGCCGGTGTGGATTGCGGCTTCGGTACGGCGGTTCGCACCGACCCGATCGTGGTGGACTCGATCGTATGGGAGAAGCTCAAGGCGCTCGGCGAGGGAGCCGAGATCGCGTCAAAGCGGTTGTGGGGCTGAGCGCGAAATCCTCTCCCGGCCTCATGCTGAGGAGCCGCGCATAGCGCGGCGTCTCGACGCACGGGGCCGCCCCATCCTTCGAGATGCGGCCTGCGGCCGCCCTCAGGATGAGGCGGAGATGGATTTACGCCGCCGCGGCCTTCTTGCGGTTTGCTTCGATGCGGCGGTCGACCAGCGCCACCTGTGCGTCGATGGCCGGATGGCTCAGGCCCTTCTGCCGGGCGATGAGTTGCACCAGCTTGTCGGCACGCTCGATGTTCGGCGCGCCGTTCTGCAGCGCCCTCGCCGCCGACGCCGGCCGAACCAGCGACTGCGCCGCAGCCGCATACTTCTCGTAGGGCACGAGATCGGCCGGATTGGCGCCGAGCTTGACGCAGAGGTCGAACACGAAGTCGTAGACCGACTTCGAGGTTGCCGGATCGGAGTGCACCGCCTCCTGCGCCGTGCGCATGCCGTCTTCGGTGACGCAGCGGTAATTGCCGGCCAGCAGCATGGCCCACTTTGCGAGCGGGACGAAGATCGAGTCGTACACGCGCAGCTTCACCGGCAGTTCGATTTTCGTGCCGTCGCCCGGATCGAAGCGGATCGCATCGATCTCCTTTTCGAGCTGACGCAGGATCGCGGTGCCCTTCTCGTCGTCGAACTTCGCCGCCTTGAAGTTGGTCGGCAGCGTGACCATGAGTTCGTTTGCCTTGCCATCGGGCGGACGGATCGCCTGCGGATCGGGACTGCACAGCGTCAGGAATTTCGGATCGAAGCTGTCCCACACCCGCGCATCGGTATAGGCGGGCTCCAGCGCTGCGTAGTCGAGGCCGGGAATCCGCTTCACGTAGGGCAGCGGCGGCATGTTCATGATCGACATGCACGGCACCTTGGACTTCGCCACGGCATCCAGCAGTTCGCGTACTCCGGGCGAACGGTACTGCGGCT
>CAZGSW010000107.1:0-15233 GCA_964528635.1 uncultured Rhodoplanes sp.
CGCTGCGCGGCAAGATCCTCAACGTGGAGCGCGCGCGCTTCGACAAGATGCTGTCGAGCCAGGAGATCGGCACGCTGATCACCGCGCTCGGCACCGGGATCGGGCGGGAAGAGTTCAATCCCGACAAGCTGCGCTACCACAAGATCATCATCATGACGGACGCTGACGTCGACGGCGCGCACATCCGCACGCTGCTGCTGACGTTCTTCTACCGGCAGATGCCCGAGCTGATCGACCGCGGTCACCTCTACATCGCGCAGCCGCCGCTCTACAAGGTCAGCCGCGGCAAGTCCGAGCAGTACCTCAAGGACGAGCGCGCGCTGGAGGATTACCTGATCGCCACCGGACTGCAGGACACCGTGTTCAAGCTCTACTCTGGCGAGGAGCGCGCGGGCGTCGACCTGCACGATCTGGTCGAGCAGGCCCGCGTGATCCGCAACGTGCTGTCCACCATCCATAGCCGCTACAACAGGAAGGTCGTGGAGCAGGCCGCCATCCTCGGCGTGCTGAACGCCGAGATATTCGGCGATCCGGCGAAGGCGGCGGCAGCCGCTCCGTACATCGCGCAACGGCTCGATACACTCGAGGACGAGATCGAGCGCGGCTGGGAGGGCCGGTTTGTCGAGGGCGACGGCTTTACGTTCGAGCGCACCGTACGCGGCGTCAAGGAGGCGGCGATGATCGATCATGCGCTGTTGAACTCCGCCGAAGCGCGCAAGCTCGACGAATATGCCGCCTCGCTGCAGGAGGCTTATGCGCGTCCCGGCACGTTGCGTCGCAAGGGCGACGACACCACCATCCGGATCCACGGCCCGGTGAGCCTGTTCGATGCGATCACCGGCGCCGCACGCAAGGGTCTGTCCCTGCAGCGATACAAAGGTCTGGGCGAGATGAACCCCGGCCAGCTTTGGGAGACCACGCTCGACATCGATGCGCGATCGCTCCTGCAGGTGAAGGTGAAGGAAATCGACGAAGCAAGCGACATCTTCGCCAAGCTGATGGGCGACGAGGTCGAGCCGCGCCGCATCTTCATCCAGGAGAACGCGCTCGCCGCCAGCGTCGACGCCTGATCGTCCCGATCCGGCAGTCCGGGCACGGCCGAGGCACGCGGCCTGTCGCACACCTTTGGCCGTCCTCGCATAGAACGCTGCGTCCGCACCGAGTCCCCTCCCCCCATGATCCGCCTCGACAACATCGGCAAGCAGAACGGCCACCAGATCCTGTTCATCGAGGCATCGGCCGCGATCCAGAAGGGCGAGAAGGTCGGTCTCGTGGGCCCCAACGGCTCCGGCAAGACCACGCTGTTCCGCATGATCACCGGGCAGGAGCAGCCCGATGAAGGCCAGGTCTCGGTCGATCGCGGCACGACCATCGGCTATTTCAGCCAGGACGTCGGCGAGATGTCGGGCCGCAGCGCGGTCGCCGAGGTGATGGACGGCGCCGGTCCGGTGAGCGAGGTCGCCGCCGAGCTGAAGGAGCTCGAACTGGCGATGGCCGACCCCGATCGCGCCGGCGAGATGGACGAGATCGTCGCACGCTATGGCGAGGTGCAGGGCCGCTTCGAGGAACTCGGCGGCTATGCGCTGGAGGGACGCGCCCGCGAGGTCCTCGCCGGCCTGAGCTTCAGCCAGGAGATGATGGACGGCGACGTCGGCGCGCTGTCCGGCGGCTGGAAGATGCGCGTCGCGCTGGCGCGCATCCTGCTGATGCGGCCCGACGCAATGCTGCTCGACGAGCCGAGCAACCATCTCGACATCGAAAGCCTGATCTGGCTGGAGCAGTTCCTCAAGGCCTACGACGGCGCGCTGCTGATGACATCGCACGACCGCGAGTTCATGAACCGCATCGTCGACAAGATCCTGGAGATCGACGGCGGCACGCTGACCGCCTATGCGGGCGACTACGAATTCTACGAACAGCAGCGCGCACTGGCGGAAAAGCAGCAGCAGGCGCAGTTCGAGCGTCAGCAGGCGATGCTGGCCAAGGAGATCAAGTTCATCGAGCGGTTCAAGGCGCGCGCCTCGCACGCCGCACAGGTCCAGAGCCGCGTCAAGAAGCTGGAGAAGATCGAGCGGGTCGAGCCGCCGCGCCGTCGGGAATCGGTGTCCTTCGATTTCCCGACGGCGCCGCGCTCCGGCGAGGATGTCGTCAGCCTGAAAGACGTTCACAAGGCTTATGGCAGCCTGACGATCTACGACGGGCTCGACTTCATGGTGAGGCGCAAGGAGCGCTGGTGCGTGATGGGCGTCAACGGCGCCGGTAAATCAACGCTGCTCAAGCTGATCGCGGGCGCCGCCGATCCCGACAAGGGCACGGTCACGGTCGGAGGCAGCGTCAAGCTCGGCTATTTCGCACAGCACGCCATGGACCTGCTGGACGGCGAACGCACGGTGTTCCAATCGCTGGAGGATTCATTCCCGCAGGCCGGACAGGGTTCGCTGCGCACGCTGGCCGGCTGCTTCGGCTTCTCCGGCGACGACATCGAGAAGAAATGCCGTGTGCTGTCGGGCGGAGAAAAGGCGCGGCTGGTGATGGCGAAGATGCTGTACGACCCGCCGAACTTCCTGGTGCTCGACGAGCCGACCAACCACCTCGACATGGCGACCAAGGAGATGCTGATCGGGTCGCTGGCGAGCTACGAGGGCACCATGCTGTTCGTCTCGCATGACCGGCATTTTCTCGCTGCGCTGTCGAACCGCGTGCTCGAAATCACGCCCGAGGGCGTCCACCAGTACGGCGGCGGCTACACCGAATACGTGGCGCGGACCGGCCACGAGGCGCCCGGACTGCACAGCTAAAGTTTGAGCACGATCTTTTCCGGAAACAGGTTCCCGATTTTCGGGATCATGCTCGCGCGGCAAGCGGCAAAAACAAACGCGGCCCGCTTGCACGGACCGCGTTCGCTCGACTGACAACGTCAGGCCTCCATGCGCCGCTGATCAGGCGGCGCGTGTGACGTCATCAGCAGCTGGTCGCTCGATACCAGGTCCAGCCGTAAGGGATGAAGACGGTCTTGCAGCCGTAGCCGTAACCGCCATAGCCACCGCCGTAGCCGTAACCACCGCCGTAACCGTAACCGCCGTAGCCGTAACCGGCGGAGCGATAGTACGGACGATAGTGACCGCCGCCGTAGTAGCGGGGGCCATAATAGGCGGGGCGATAGCCGTAACCACCGCCACCGTAGTAGCCGCTGCGGTAGCCATAGCCACCGCGATAGCCGTAACCACCACCGCCGTAGTAGCCGCCACGATAGCCATAGCCACCGCGATAGCCGTAACCACCGCCGCCGTAGTAGCCGCCGCGGTAGCCATAGCCGCCACGATAGCCGTAGCCACCGCCGCCGTAGTAACCGCCACGATAGCCGTAGCCACCGCCACCGTAGGAGCCGCCGCGGTAGCCGTAGTACCCGGCCTCCGCCGACGACGGCGCCACCACTGCGGTAGTCAGAAAGAACGCCGCACAAAGTGCGCCGATCGCTGACGCGATACGCAACATGGAAGCCTCCAATACGCACGCCACATCTGGAGCCCACTCTAGCTCAGAAAAACGCAGACGTTAACCATATATGTATATGAAATAACGAGATTTTTTTGCCACATTCTGAGGCCGGAAATGACCCAAAAAGGGACAGTCCGCGGACGCCCGCGAAGCATCCCGGAGCGGGAATCCGTTTCCAACCAACGCGATAGCGCAGGCGCAATGCCGCTCAGGCGAGATCGAAATACTCGCGGTGCTCGAAGCCGCTCACCTCGGTGGCGCTGCCTGGCTCCTTCGCCGACCGCGCAATCTCGAACCGCTTGATCGCGACGTAGTAGTCGACGAAGGCATCGCCGAATGCGGCGCGCAGGCTCGCGCTGCCTGCCAGACTGTCCAGCGCTTCACCCAGGTTGGCAGGCAGACTTTCCGTGCCGCCCGGGTTTTTGCCGTACGGATCGTCGGCGGACGGCCCCGGCGTCAGCTTGCGCGCGACGCCGTCGAGGCCCGCATGGATCTGCGACGCCATGTAGAGATACGGATTGGCAAGCGGCTCGCCGACGCGGTTCTCCAGATGCGTGGCGGGATCGCCCGGATGGCCCATCACCCGCACCATGGCGCCGCGATTGTCGCACGCCCAGATCGCCTGCACCGGCGCCATGGTGTTCACGCCGTGATAGCGCTTGTAACCGTTGACGGTCGGCGTCGCGAACGCAGCCGAGGCGCGCGCGTTCGCCAGCAGTCCGGCGAGGAACGCACGGCCGAGCGGCGTCAGGATCTCGCTCCTGTCCTTCGAGACGAATGCGTTCGCCCCGGTCTTGCGGTCGATCAGCGACTGATGCAGGTGCCAGCCGCTGGAGAATGCGTTGGCGAACTTCGGCCGGCACATGAAGCTGACCAGATGGCCGTGGCGGCGCGCGGTCTGCTTCATCGCCGAACGGAACAGCACCATGGTGTCGGCAGCGTCGAGCCCCATCTGCGGGCCGAAGGTAAACTCGTACTGGCTCGGCCCGAGTTCAACCTCCTGCGAGCGCAGCGGCATGCCAAGCGCCAGCATGGTCTGGCGCAGCGTATCCATGACGGGCCCGACCTGATCGAACCGGTTCTCGGTGAGATACTGGAAGCCCTGCGTCGTGAGGCTCACCTCCGGCGGCTCGGGCGGCCAGATTGCGACATCCGTGGTGGCAAGCCGCGGGTTCTCGACCCTGAACAGATGGAATTCGACCTCGAGCCCGGCGCAATAGTCGAAGCCTGCGCGGGCGAGCTTCGTCAGCGCGTCCCGGTAAAGCTGGCGCGTCGACAACGGCACCGGACGGCCGGTGGTGAACACGATGTCACACAGCATCCAGCCGGTGTTCGGCGCCCACGGCAGCACGCGGAACGTCGCCGGGTCCGGCACCATGATGAAATCGCCGGCGCCCTGCATCTCCGGAATGCCGAGCCCGCCGCCCACGGTGAACACCGGAAACACCGTGCGGTGCGAGGTGTCCTTGGCGAGCAGGGTCGTGGTCATCGTCACGCCGCCGCGGAGAGCGCGCACCGCCTCCGGTACGAGCAGAGACTTGCCGCGCAGCGTGCCGTGCTGATCCGCGAACGAAAAGCGGATCAGTTCGAGTTTCTGCTTCCTGATCGTGCGCTCGACCGCGGCCGCCGCGCGATGCTGCGCCGGCGTCCACAGGCCGTGGCGCTCGATGAAAGTCGCCTGGGATTTGCGCGATGGCATGACGCTCTAACGTGTTCCCCGCACGCGGTGCAGCGCGCAGCGGTGCGCCGCAGATGCGGGGTCCCGCTTTATTTCAACACAATCGGGGTCCCGGGTCAGCACCGCACCGCTGCGCGCTGCGGTGCGCCCGGGACACGAAACGATAGAACCGCGTCACCGCCCGTTCGTCCAGCTTGCGGCATGGCGCTTGGCCGCGTCGGTCTTCTGCCAGTAGCCGCGCCAGTCGTCGGAGGGGCCGATACCGTCGATCGCAGCGGGACCGGTCAGGCCCGGTGCGGATTTCGGATCGAGCACCATCAACGGCCGGCCGCCGTTCTTCGTGGCGTCGATCGCGGCGCGCAGCATGCGCCGGTAGGTGGTGATCGCCTTGTCCTGCTGACCGAGATGCTCGCGGGTGCGATCCTGGATCGCGCCCATCGACTCGCACGCCCACTGGTCGTGCACGTTGATGTCGGCGCCCATGCCCGTGTAGGTGTCGTGCTCCTGCTCGTGCGGATCGAAGCCGTAATCGTTGTGCTTGTTCCTGCGCGGCACGTAGTCGGGAAGCTCGTAGAGTTCGAGGCGCTGGCGGCGCATCTCCTCCTTGTTCACCGGCTGACCGAAGCTGGTGAAAATCGCGTACCAGTAGTGCTTCGTGTCGTCGACCGGCACATGCCACTGGGTGATGGTCATCTCCCGGCTCATCGGAATGATGAACGCATTCGGGAACATGAGGTTGGTGACCCGGATGTGGGTGTTGCGGTCGCTGATCTGGCGCAGCGTGACGATGCGGAATCCATAGTCGGTCGGTTCGACCTCGATGCGGGGACGCGGAAACTCGCGCATGATTTTCGTCATCGGCATGTCGGAATCGCTCGACGTGTCGCGGAACAGACGGCCGTACTGATCGCGCGGATCCTGATCCTGGAAGAAGCGATGCAGGAACGAGGTGTGGGCGGGATCGATGCCGACCTCCAGTGACTGCAGCCAGTTGCACTCGATCAGCCCCTTGAAGGCAAACGTGTGCGACGGCGGCGCAATGAAATTGTCAAAGTGCGGAAACGCCGGCGGGTCTCCCGGCCCCATGTAGGCGAACAGGATGCCGCTCCTCTCGACCACCGGATACGCCTTCTGGCGGATGTTGGCGCACAGGTTCGAGCCTTCGGGCTCGGCCGGGGTCTCGAGGCACTTGCCGGTGCTGTCGAACAGCCAGCCGTGGAACGGGCAACGCAACCCGCCGTTCTCGAGCCGGCCGTAGGCGAGGTCGGTGCCGCGATGCGGGCACGAGCGGTCGATCAGGCCATAGCCGCCGCGATCGTCGCGATACAGCACGAGATCCTCGCCCAACAGCCTGATCGGCTTCACCGGGCGGTTGCCGGCGAGTTCGTCGACCAGCGCGGCAGGCTGCCAGTAACGGCGAAGCAGGCCACCAGCGGCCGTTCCCGGCCCGACCCGGGTGATGAGTTCGTTCTGTTCCGCACTCAGCATTCGAGCCTCCTGCAAATCCTGCGGCGAACCTGCCACGGGTCCTGGCATCCGCCGCGAACCCTGCTAATGTGTTCGCTGACCGAACAAATGTTCGAGAATTAGAACAGAGAAAAATCCTGGCGGCAAGACGCCGCCAGAGGCAGGCGCCCATGCCACGCGTCCGACGAACCGAAGCCGAGCAGCAGACCGCCGACGCCCAGGGCCCGGACTATCTGGAATCGCTTGCTCGCGGGCTGCGGATCATCCAGGCGTTCGACCGCGACCGCCGTGAGTTCACCCTCAGCGACCTCGCGAAGCTGGTCGATCTGCCCCGCGCCTCGGTGCGGCGGACGTTGCACACCCTGATCCAGCTCGGCTTCGTCGAAGCGGACGATCGCCTGTTCCGGCTGACGCCGCGCATTCTGACGCTGGCCAGCGCCTATCTCCTGTCCAACCCCATCGTCGACGTGCTCCAGCCCGCAATGGCGCGACTGAGCGCACAGTCCGGGGAGGCGTGCTCGGCCGCCGTGCTCGACGGCGACGATGTCGTCATGATCGCCCACGCCTCGCCGCGCCGCGTCATCAGCGTCAGTGCGCAGATCGGGCTTCGCCTGCCAGCCCTGTCGACCTCGCTGGGCAGGGTTCTGCTCGCGGCCAAGGACGAAAAGGACCTGGAGCGGACGCTCGGCAGGCTTCAGCCGGTCAGGCTCACCGCCCTGACCGTGGTCAACAAGGGCCAGTTGCGAAAGGCCATCGCCAGGGCGCGCGACGACGGCTATTCCCTGGTCGACCAGGAGGTCGAGGTCGGCTTCCGGTCAATCTCGGTGCCGGTCAGGCGGCTCGACGGCGAAGCGATCGCCGCGTTGAACATCGGCGTGCACAGCGAGCGCGTCGCGCTCGACACCATGCGCGACGAGTTCCTGCCGAAGTTGCGCCAGGCCGCCGACCTGCTGCAGCGCCAGTTGCTTTGACGAGGCATCGGATACGCCGGGCTCCAGGCGGTCAGGCCTTGTCCCCGCTCCGGCTCTTCGCAGGTTCCTCAGCCTCGCGTGCCCGGCTTTCTCTCATGCCGCTGTCGCGGCCGAGATAGAGCGTCTGCGACGGCAAGGCGAAGCCGGTTCCGCTCTCCTCCACGATCTCCATGCATTTCAGCAGCAGGCCTTCCTGGATTTCCAGAAAGTGCGACTGGTCGCGCGCGAACACGTACGAAAAGATTTCAATGTCCAGCGAGGCAGCGCTCAATCCGATGAGGCGGACGCGCGGCGAATCCACAACCACGTTGGGATGATCGGTCAGCATCTTCCGCAAGCCTTCGAGCACGAACCGGATCTGGGCTGCGGTGGTTGCGTATCGCAGCTTCAGAACCGGGTGAAACCAGAACCGGTCGCGGTGGGAAAAATTCTCGATGTGCAGGGCCGCAAACTCGCCGTTGGGAACGGTCAGAAGCGTGCGGTCGAGAGTCCGGATGCGCGTCGACCGGATGCCGATCTCCTCGACCGTTCCCATGTTGCTTCCGAACCGGCAGAAGTCGCCGATCCGGACCGGCCGGTCGGCGATCAGCGTCAGACCGCCGATCAGGTTCTCGAACAGCTTCTGCGCGCCGAGCGCGATCGCCAGACCGCCGACGCCGAGGGCGGCGAGACCGGCGGTCACATCGAAGCCGAGCGCGCGCATCAGCGCCGCCACGAACACGATGGCAATGAGGACCTTGATCGCGCGCTTGAGGAAGCTGAGCGCGGAATAGGCCGTCAGTTGCCCGCGCCGCGACATCTGATCGAGAATCACCTTGCCTGCGACATCGGCCCAACGCCAAAGCAGCCAAGCGATGGCGAACCAGGCCAGGATCTGGGCGACGAACCCGGCCCGGTATCGCGCGACGACCGATATCTCGAGCGTCTGGATGATGATGCCGAACAGGAGCAGCGCGATGAGAAGACGGGCCGGGCCCACCGACGTCTTGATGAATCCCGAAAGCGTGGTGTCCGCGCTGTCGGGCCAGATCCGGCGCGCAATCGGCTTGTGCAGGGCGGTCATCAGCCAGCCCATCGCGAGGCTGATGATTGCGGCAATCAGGAGTACAAGCCAATGCGAGGCTCGCGCGCCCGCAACGGTCGGCCCCTCCGGCATGTAGTCTATCAGGCCGCCCAGGAAAGACCGCTGGTCGGCCGACTGCACGAGCCCGGGAATCTGCTTGAGCGTCGCTTCCGAAACCACCCAGAGCCGCCGGCCGTCGCGCGTCACCTGCTCCGCCAGCAGCGGGATCTCGCCGTTCTCATGCTTGATGGCGCCGAACCGCTCGACGCCTTGAGCGAGGCCGTCGTTGACGTTGCCGCCGGGCTCGCTGCTGAGTTCGGCCGGTGTGATGATGCTGCCGGCCCGATCGAGCACCTCCTGGAAACGGCGCGCCAGAAACGGCCCCGACAGCACGTACCAGCTGCGATCGCCCTGCACGGTATCGGTAGCGAAATAATGCAGCGCGCGATCGTAATCGGGAGCCGCCAGCGCGTTCATGAGGCCGCTCACCATGCCCTGCGGGGTGTCGCGCCCGAACGGATCCTTCTCGGCCTTGGCCGCGGCAGGCGGACTGGAACCGGCATCCGGGGCCTGCGCTCCGGCGTATCCCGCGAAAAGAATCTGCAGAAGGAGAAGAAGCAGCGCGGCTGGCGCGAAATGGCTTGCGGGTCGCGGCCTGATCGTTTGCAAGGCAGAATCTCCGTGGAACCCTCAAGATATTTGAAAGCAACGGGATAAGGCGACCGCCCTGCGACGATTTCAAGACCTGACGCGCAAGCGGGGTGGCCGCCGGAACGGCGTCACTCGCGTCGGAGCGGAGCGATGGCGCTGCCACGACGCCCGCCCGCCGATGCGCGCGGCGGCCCTACGACAGCGTCAGGTGCGAACCGAGCGCGGATCGCGAGCCGGCCAGCGCCCCGCCTCGACGCGGGCGATGAAATCCGCCACCGCATCGTTGAACAGCGCGGGCTCCTCCTGATTGCAGACGTGACCCGTCTTCGGCAGCACGACCAGACCCGAGGTCGGGATCCAGCGCTTCATCAGGAGACTCGGTTCGAGGCAAGGCTCGTCCTCGTCACCGACCACGATCAGCGTCGGCACCGTGAATTTGCGCATCTCGGCCTCGAAGTCGTAGAGCGACGGGCGCCTGCCCTGAAAGCCGCGCATGGTGTTGGCCGAACCCTTCGCGTCGTGCTCGGCGAACATCGCGGTGAACTCCTCGAAGCCGCGCGGGTCCTTCACCAGAAACGGAATGCGCGCCTGGCCCTGCCCATAGGTGCGCGCAACCTCGGCGGAGCCCCTGGTTTCGAACACCGCCGCCGTCTCCGCCGCAAGCTTGCGGAACGTGTCGGTCTCCTGTCGCTCGGAGCCGGAGCCCGCACCGGCCGCGGTGAGCGACAGTGCGCGGCCGGGATGGATCAGGCCGATCATGATGCTGGTGAAGCCGCCCATCGACAGGCCGACGACGTGGGCCTTCTCGATCTTCAGATGATCGAGCACCGCCATCGCATCGGCGACCCAGTGCTTGTAGCTGTAGGCGTCGGGGTCGGCAGGCACGTCCGACGGCTTGTAGCCGCGCGCCGAGTAGGCGATGCAGCGGTGCCGCCGCGAGAAATATCGCATCTGGAGTTCCCAGTTGCGGTGATCGCCGGCGAACTCGTGGATGAACAGGATCGGCGAGCCGTGGCCTGCCTCTTCATAATAAAGGCGGACGTTGTCGCTGGCGGTGGCGTAAGGCATGGCGTGCGGTTCCCGGAGTCAGAGTTGCAAACCGGATGGGACCGCATCCAGTCACACGGCGCAAGACCCCGAACCCGACGCAGACGCGACTGCACGCCTACAGCTTCAACGTGACATAGGCATCGCCGTTGAAGACGGCCTTCATCCGCCCTTTCGATTTCTGTACCAGGCCCTTCACATGCTTCTCGACCGCCCGCATGTGGGCGCGCTCCTCCGCGTTGCTCGGCCCCGACGTCGAGGTCGAACTGAACCAGAGCTTGAAGGGACGGTCTTTCGCCTTCGCGGAGATGGCACGCTTGCTGTGCGGACCGAGCCGGGATTCGAAAACCTCGTTTATGACCTTGATGGTCGGATTCCCGTAGTCGCCATTGCCGCTGAATACATAATGATCGGCCGACACCAGCCGAGCGAAGTTTTCGTCGAAGTTATGCTTCGATCCATGATGCGGCATCTTCAATGCGTCGACATGCAGTCCCGCGTCGTCGTCGAGAAATCCCGTGGCCCGAAGACCGTCCAGAATAATGTCCTGCTGCGAGTCGCCGGTCAGCAGGAGGCGGCGATCGCCTTCCTCGACCATGAAAATCAGCGAGGCGATGTTCGGCACCGACACGCCCTTGAAATTCGGCACGTCGTTCCACTTGAGCCCGATGGCAGGGACGACACCCGAGCTGAATTCGTCGATGCTCTTCTGAATCTGCGCATTGAGCTGCTCGACCGCGGCCTTGTTGTCGCGCAGCCAGTTGTTCCATCCCTCGCGGAGCTTTTCGAGTTCCGCTTCTCCCGGACCGAGTATCGTGAATTTGAGCGAACCGACCTTGAACGGCTTCTGGTTCTTGCGCCGCATCAGCAGGGGTGCGGCGCCACCGGCGCCGGGCACCCTGTTCAGCGGAATGCCGAGCAGCTCACCCGACGAGAGCCGGGACAATTTGATGGCTTCCTTTACCGACGTTGCGATCGTGTAGAGTTCTTCCCCGGTCTCCTCCAGCTCTGGCAGGTGAGTCGCAAGGAACGCGGGAACGGACGCCGCGAGCAGATCCTCGACGGGACCCGCGTTTTTGCCGATCTGGGTGCGGAACGCGTTGTGCCAGATGCCGCCGATCTTCGGCGGGCGGGGCACTTTTGGCGCCTTCTTCCTGCTCCCCGGTTTCTTGCTGTGATGATCGAAAATCCTCCACTGCAATTCGTCCTGCAGAAGACCGAGCACGCCGGAGATGTGATCCGAGTCGATGTGCGATACGTAGACGTAGTCGATCGTCTTGCCGGCCTTGCGCAACCTGGCCAGCACCGGACTGACATGCGATTTCATGCTGCTGGACATGCCGCCGTCGCAAAGAATGCGGCGGCCATCCTTGCTCTCAAGCAGGAAGCAGTCGCCCGTGTCGGACTGGAAGATGTCAAACCTCATGTCCCACCCCCGATCTAGGTCCGGTCGATGCGACGGCTGAACGTACGGGCCTCGGCGATCGCGGCCTCCGGATCGATCTGTCCGAAGCCCATGTCATCGCGCCATTCGAACGACTGTCCGGGGAGAGGCCGGCAGGTTCTTTGCAGGATGCCCGAGCATTGTGCCGAGGTCAGCCTGGAGTTGGCGGCGAGCATCAGGCCGACCACGCCGGCGACATAGGGACTTGCCATGCTGGTCCCGGTCATCGCGGTCCATGGCGTTTCGGCGCTCGAGAAGCCGTTGGCCGCGACGATGTCCGTGCCGGGCGCCGCGATGTCGGGCTTGCAGCGGCTGTCGCGCGTCGGCCCCTGGCTGCTGGTGTGGTTGATGCGTTGATTGCCCGCATCGAGATTGCCCACCGCGATAACCCGATGACCGCACGCCAGCGAATTGATCGAGTGAGAATCGACGTTGGTCCGTTCCGAGAAGAACGAAGGGAAGCGGTACACCCGCAACTGGCCGAGGCGGTCCAGTTCATGCGGGTCGTCGCGTTCTATCCAGCCGTGAAACCGGCCGTCGCGAATTTCCTCTCCATGCAGGCGGATTTTCCAGACGCCGGATTCGACTCCCTTCGGCTTCGCAGGATCGAGGTGCGGTGAAAGGTATATTGCGATGTAGTTGCAGCCGTTGCTGGGATGGTAGAGCTCATTGTAGACCGACAGCATGGTGCCGCTCGGCAGCCGCCGGTTCTCGATGTACTCGCACGGCCTGACTTCGATCCACTCGCTGGAGCCCGGCGGCTTGACCTTCACGCTGATGCGGTCTTGCGGGCCATACCAGATCTCAAGCTCGTTCTCGGACACATCCACGATCGAGTTGCCAACCACCGCCCATTCCAGGTCGACGTCAAGACCGCGCGCCTTGATGTGGCCGCTGGCGTGAATGCGGCCCATCACCCAGCCCATGTCGTTGGGGCCAACCGGAGCCTCCTGGCCGGCGTTGCCGGCGGCGACGCATATGCTTCGCCCTTCCGCGGTCAGGGCAGCATCGAGCCAGCGCGACACTCCGCTCGATCCGTCGTGAGCCCCGCCGTTGGTCCCGAGGCTGATGTTGATCGAAATCCGCTTTTTTCGCTTCTGCGCGAGCTCCAGCAGATAATCGACGGCATGCGCTATGCGCGTGGAATCGCTGAACGTAAGGCGCCGCTCCTCGAGCGGGTCGCTCTGGCGCGGAATCGAGATCAGAACTGCCGCGATTTCGGCCTCCGGACAAACGCCGCTGTTTCCGGCTGCGATGCTGGCTACGTGCGTGCCGTGAGACCCCTCCTGTTGCTGCGACTGCGGCTCGAGCATTGTCGCAGGCAATCCGCCCCGCTTCCTCGAGGCCGAAATGGCGTCGTTCATGTGTTGCCGGGTCAATTCGCAGCCGTAGTCGAACGGATGCGGCGGCTGGTAGGCGTTGCCCCCCTGATCCCAGATCGAAACAAACCGGGTCTTGCCCTTGCCGTCGAGGAAATCCGGATGGGCGAAGTCGAAACCGCCGACATCGATAATCCCGATCATGACTCCTGCGCCGTTGTGGTGCCAGGCAGAGCGACCTATCCGGCGCGACGGCGGTGCCGTTCGATCGTCAACCCGGCTGGCTGTCGGCAAACGGAACGTCAGCGGTTCGGCCGGATGGACGAAACTGATCCAGTCGTCGCTCTTGATCTTGTCCAGCATCGTGATTGGCACCGTCGCAGCGATGAAGTTGCGCTTCGGCACCACGCTGGAGGCGAGTTGACTCGCCGGGCTGCCTTTCAGTTGTTTTCTGATTTGGCCTGACAGCTCCTTGATCTTCCGGCTGACGTCGCCGAGCGACGACTCGGAATGACCGCCATCGAGCTCTATGAATACATTGACGAAGCAGCTCCTCGGCAGTCCGGCGTTCTTGAGTTTCTTGCGCTTCGTACGTCCGGTCACTTCGGCAAGAACGGACTCGTTGCCGGGTGCACGCAGTTCATCGGGTCTGCGAAGGTCAAGCTGGGCGCGGCGCGGAAGCACATCGGGTTTGACCGAAGGCACCGGACAGAGCGACGCGACGGTCGAGGAAAGTTCGGCGCGCATCCCGTTCACGCTGTCGCTGCCGTTGGCGATCATTCTCAGCTTGGGATGCAGCTTGCGATCGTTGGCGCCGGATCGATCTTCGGCCGCACGCCGTCGCGACCGTCTGCGGACTTTCTTGCCCATGGCCCCCTCGGACAGTTCAAGTCTCGCACGGGATGATGACGCAGAACCCGACCGACTGCAAACCAGAAGTTGTCAGATTACAACGATGCACGGCAACAAGAGACCGGCTTGGCGAGGGTGGTCTACTCCCCCTCCATCGGCAGGCCGACGTAGTTCTCCGCGATCATGGTCTGGGCGGCGTGCGAACCGAGCGCATAGTTCAGCTCGGCGAGCTGGATTTCGCGGTCGAACGGCGATTGGCCGGGGGGACGGTGCAGCAGCGTGGTCATGTAGGTCGAGTAGCGAACCACCTTCCAGATCCGGCGCAGGCAGGTGTCGGAGTAGCCGTCCAGCCCTGCGGTATCTCCCGATTTGAAGAACGAGAGCAGCGCGCGCGACAGCACGCGAACGTCAGCCACCGCGAGGTTCAATCCCTTCGCTCCGGTCGGCGGCACGATGTGACAGGCGTCGCCTGCCAGGAACATGCGGCCGTGGCGCATCGGCGCCGACACGAACGAGCGGCACGGTGTGATGCCGCGCTGCACGATGCGCCCTTCCTTCAGCTCGGCCTTGCCGGGATCGCCAAGCCGGATGTGCAGTTCGTCCCACAGCCGCGCGTCGGACCAGTTCGCCACGTCGTCGTCGAGCAAGCACTGCACGTAGAGCCGCGAGATATGCGGCGAACGGCGGCTCGCCAGCGCGAAGCCGCGGTCGTGGTTGGCGTAGGTCATCTCGGTGAGCGGCGGCGATTCCGAGAGAATGCCGAGCCAGCCGTAGGGGAATTCGCGGTCGTAGATTTTCAGGCGGTCCGCGGGAACCGCGGCGCGGCAGACGCCGTGAAAGCCGTCGCAACCGGCGACGACGTCGCAATCGAGCGTTTGTTGCTTGCCGCCTTGCCTGAAATGGATGACGGGCCGGTCGCCGGCAAGGTCTTCAAGCCGGACCGCCTCCGCCTCGAACAGCACCGGTACGCCGCGCGCAAGCGCGGCCGCTATCAGATCCTTCACCACCTCCTGCTGACCGTAGATGTGAACGAGCTTGCCGCCGGTCAGCCCGGGAAGGTCGAGATGGATCAGCTTGCCGGAAAAGCGGATGTCGAGGCCCGCATCGATCATGCACTCGCGGCGCAGACGCGCATCGACGCCGAGGTCGGCCATCAGGTCGACGGTGCCCTGCTCCAGCACGCCGGCGCGGACGCGGCTCTCCACGTAGTCGCGGCTTCGCGATTCCAGCACCACGCATTCGA